>DAHXNW010000037.1 GCA_027365195.1 Acetobacteraceae bacterium | reverse complement strand
GCGGAAGCCGGCCATCGTCCAGCCACCGCCGCAGCCGGCGACATGATGGGTGAAATTGCGCAGCAATTGCGCGCCATGCGGCGTATGCACCACCTCGGGGTGAAACATCAGCCCGTAGAAACGGCGCGTCTCGTCGGCGATAACGGCGAACGGGGCGCCGGAGCTGACGGCGACGGTGCGAAACCCCTCGGGCGCACGGATGATGCGATCGCCATGGCTCATCCAGACGCTCTCGCGGCCGCCGGCCGACCATGCACCGTGGAATAGTGCGCAATCCTCGGTGATCTCGAGCAAGGCGTGGCCAAATTCGCGATGCTCGGAGGCTTCCACCTCGCCGCCGAGTTGCGCGCACATCGTCATCTGGCCGTAGCAGATGCCGAGCACCGGCACGCCGAGGGTGAAGACGTTCTGCGGCGCGCGCGGCGAATTGGCCGCGGGAACGCTGGCCGGGCCGCCGGAGAGGATGATCCCACGCGCGCCGAAGGCTGCGATTCGCTCGGGATCGGTGTTGAACGGCCAGATTTCGCAATAGACCCCGCCTTCACGGACGCGCCGCGCGATGAGTTGCGTCACCTGGCTGCCGAAATCGAGGATGAGGATGCGCTCGGCATCGGGCGCTGCGGTCTCGCGGGTCATCGCCGTCTTGCAGCATTTTCGGCCGCCCCCGGCAAGGGGTAAGATGGGGCGCGGGCAATCTTCGACTTGAAACTCATCCTGCTCAGCGGCACGGGGTGGCGAGAAGCCGCTCGATCGGGTTCCACACCACGGCGAGCTGGATCAGCGCACGGCCACCCACCATGATCTCCGCCTCCGCCGCCGGCTTGCCGCCGAGATGCTGGTAGAACCAGCGGCTCGGGTTGTCGCGCAGCACCCAGAGGCAGGCCGAGCGGCAGCCAGCGGCATAGAGCCCGGCTGCCGCCGCGGTGATCAGGCGCCGGCCGAGGCCGCGCTCGCGCCAGTCGTCCAGCACATAAAGCGTCTCGATCTCGCCCTCCGCCAGACCGGCGCGGCGGGCGGGGGCGGCACCGGCGAAGCCGACGATGCGCTGCATCACCGCGCCATCGGCCGGCAGATCGGCGCCCGAGGCGATGCCGACCTGCATCGCGGTGCCACCCCGCATCGCCGCATCGTAATAGGCGGTCTGCCGGGATACCGAGAGCCGGGCCAGGAAGGCTTCCGGCAGCAAGGCCGGATAGGCGCTGCGCCAGACCGCGACATGCACGGCGGCGATGGCGGCGGCATCTCCTGGCCGGCCGGGGCGCAGTGCGATCATGCGTCGCGCTTCAGCACGGCGGCGAAGAAGCCATCGGTGCTATGGGCGCGCGGCGTCAGCGACAGATACGGCCCGACACACGGGGGGACCGATTCGAACGGCCAGACCTCCGACAGCGGCCGCAACGAGAAGCCCGGATGCTGGGCGAGGAAAGCCGCGATCTGCGCCTCGTTCTCATCGGGCAGCAGGGAGCAGGTGGCATAGACCATCTGCCCGCCGACGCGCAGCAGCCGCGCCGCCTGTCCGAGCAGCAGCGTCTGTTTCGGCAGCAATTCCGCCAGATCGCGCGGCGTCAGCCGTGGCCGCGCATAGGGGTTGCGCCGCCAGGTGCCGCTGCCGGTGCAGGGCGCATCGACCAGCACCCGATCGAAGCCGCCGGCGCGCCGCTTGGCCCATTTGTCGCCGGCCACCAGCAGATGCTGTGCGACGTTATGCACCCCGGCGCGGTGCAGCCGGCGCACCGCCCCGGCCAGCCGCTGCGCCGAGACGTCGCAGGCGGCGAGATGGCCGCGATTGTCCATCTGCATCGCCAGAGCCAGCGTCTTGCCGCCCGCCCCGGCGCAGAGATCGGCGACCCGCATCTCCGGCCGCGCGCCGAGCAGGGCCGCCACCAATTGGCTGCCCTCGTCCTGGATTTCCACCAGCCCGGACTGAAACGCCGCCGTGCCGGTCACCGCCTGCCGCGTGGCCACGCGCAGGCCCCAGGGCGAGAGCGGCGTGGGGGTTGCCTCGATCCCCTCCCCCGCCAGCGCCGCCGCGGCCGACTCACGCGAGGTCTTTAGCAGATTGACCCGCAGATCGAGCGGCGCGGTCTCCGCCAATGCGGCGAGTTCGTCCTCCAACGCGGCGCCGAAGCGCGCCCTGAGCGGCTCCAGCAGCCAGTCGGCAATCTCCAGCCGCACCGCTTCGGGCATATCGGGGGAATCGAGCCGCTGCCCCTCCAGCCCGGCGAGGGCCGCGCGCTCGCTACCCGAGAGTGGGGCAGCGCCGAAGGCGCCACCGGTGAAGGCCTGCGCGAGGCCCGCCATGGTCCATCCCTCCAACAGCAGCGAGGCGGCGGCGAGCAGCCGCGCGCTCGCAACACTCTCCCGCCGCGCGAGCCACCAGCGCAGCCGGCGGTGGGCGCGCAGCACCCGCCAGACCCGATCGGCGACCGCCCGCCGATCGCCGGAACCGATGAATCGGCGGCTGCGGAAGAAATCATTGGCGATGGCATCGGCCGGCTTGCGATGGGCGCTTCCGATGGCGTCGAGCAATTCGATCGCGGCCGCGAGCCGGGCGGCGGGAGTCATACCGGTTAGAGCTTGATGACTTTAGTCTGCACTGGGCCGCCCGCCCACCCGGCCACCCACGGAAGTATATTCGCATGGGTGGCCGGGTGGGGGTGCGGGCAGGTGCAGGCTAAACTTGAAAGCATCTCCTCAATCCTGCCGATAATTCGGCGCCTCGCGGTCGATCATCACGTCATGCACATGGCTCTCGCGCAGGCCCGCGCCGGTGATGCGGCGGAAGCGCGCGTTCTGCTGCAACTCGGCGATGGTGGCGCTGCCGGTGTAGCCCATGCCGGCGCGCAGGCCGCCGACCATCTGATGCAGCACCGCCGTCACCGGGCCCTTGTAGCCGACGCGGCCCTCGATCCCTTCCGGCACCAGCTTCAGCGTGTCCTTGATCTCCTGCTGGAAATAACGATCGGCGGAACCACGCGCCATGGCGCCGATGCTGCCCATGCCGCGATAGGATTTGTACGAACGGCCCTGATAGAGATAGACATCGCCCGGCGCCTCGTCGGTGCCGGCGAGCAGGCTGCCGACCATGACGCAATCGGCACCGGCGCCGATCGCCTTGACCAGATCGCCGGAGGTGCGGATGCCGCCATCGGCGATCGCCGGCACGCCATGCTCGCGGCAGACCGCCGCAGTCTCCAGCACGGCGGAGAATTGCGGCACGCCGACGCCGGCAACCACGCGGGTGGTACAGATGCTGCCCGGCCCGATGCCGATCTTCACCGCATCGGCGCCGGCCTCGATCAGCGCGAGCGCGCCCTCTGGTGTCGCCACGTTGCCAGCGACGATCTGCATCGCGTTGGAGAGTTTCTTGATCGCGCCGACACTGTCGAGCACGCCCGACGAATGGCCATGCGCGGTATCGACCACGATCACATCCACCCCGGCCTCGATCAGCGCGCGGGCCCGCGCCTCGCCATCCGGCCCCACCCCGGTCGCGGCGGCGACGCGCAGCCGGCCGAACTCGTCCTTGTTGGCGAGCGGATGCGCCTGCGCCTTGTCCATGTCCTTGACGGTGATCAGCCCGACGCAGCGATAATCGTCATCGACCACCAGCAGCTTCTCCAGCCGGTGGCGATGCAGCAGCCGGCGCGCCTCGTCATGCTCGACGCCAGCGCTCACGGTGATCAGATTCTCCCGCGTCATCAGCGCATCCACCGGCAAGGTCGGATCGGTTGCGAAGCGCACGTCGCGATTGGTGAGGATGCCGACCAGCCGATTGGTCTGCCGCTCCACCACCGGCACGCCGCTGATGTGATAGGTGGCCATCAGCGCGCGGGCCTCGGCCAGCGTCTGCTCGGGGTGGATGGTGAGCGGATTGACCACCATGCCGGACTCGAATTTCTTCACCCGGCGGACCTGTGCTGCCTGCTCGTCGATGGTCAGATTCTTGTGGATCACCCCGATACCGCCATGCTGCGCCATGGCGATCGCCATCGCCGATTCGGTGACGGTGTCCATCGCCGAGGAGATGAGCGGAATGTTGAGATCGATGCGGCGGGTGAAGCGCGCGCGGGTATCGGCCGCACCGGGCAGCACGCGCGAATAGGCCGGCACCAGCAGCACGTCATCGAAGGCGAACGCCTCGCTGATCGGTGCCGGGGCGCCGGGCGGGAGGGATCGGCGTTGCTCTGTCCTGTCGACGGCCATGGCTGGACCTTTCATCCTCGGCGGTGTCCCCCTGCTCGACGCTGGCGACACCGCAACCTTGGCGGCCCCTCATAGTGGCAGCGTCCCGGACGCGCAAGCGTTTGGAGTGCGGGCCGACACGCAGCCCTACACCATCGCCATCCCGCCATTCACATGCAGCGTGGCGCCGGTGATCCAGCCGGCCTCCTCGGCAGCGAGATAAAGCACCGCCGCCGCGACATCCTCCGGCTTGCCAAGGCGGGCGAGCGGGATGCGCGTGGCGATGGCGCCGCGCTGCGCCTCGTTCAGCGCATCCGTCATCGGCGTCTCGATGAATCCGGGAGCGACGACATTCACCGTCACGCCGCGCGGCGCCGCTTCGAGGGCCAGCGCCTTGCTCATACCGATCAGACCGGCCTTGGCGGCGGCGTAATTCGCCTGCCCGGCATTGCCGGTGACCGCGACGACGCTCGCGATGTTGACGATGCGCCCGGCACGCCGGCGCAGCATGCCGCGCAGGGCGGCGCGCGCGAGGCGGAAGGGGGCGGCGAGATCGACCGCGAGCACCGCATCCCAATCGGCATCCTTCATCCGCAGCGCCAGCCCGTCGCGCGTCAGGCCCGCGTTGTTGACCAGGATATCGACCGGCCCGGCCGCCGCCTCGGCCGCCTGGAGCAACGCATCGGCCGCTTCCGGTCGCGCGAGATCGGCCGGGCAGACGAAGGCGCGGCCGCCAAGTTCGCCGGCGAGCGCTTCCAGCGCCTCGGCGCGCGTACCCGACAGCACCACCCGCGCGCCCTGCGCATGCAGCATGTGCGCGATCGCCGCACCGATTCCGCCGGAGGCGCCGGTAATCAGTGCCGTCTTGTCGTCCAGCCGGAACATCACCCCTCCCGCCATTGCCGCCAAGCGATCACAATAGCCGCAGCAACGCCTCGATCTCGTTTGGCGTCGCCACCGCATGCACCGCCGCATCGGGCAGAATGCGCCGCACCAGCCCGCTGAGCACCCGCCCGGCGCCGAGTTCGACGAAACTGTCCACGCCGATCGCCGCCATCGCCAGCACCGATTCGCGCCAGCGCACCGTGCCGGTCACCTGACGCACCAGCAGATCGGCAATCTCCGCCGGATCGCTTGCCTGGGCGGCGGAGATATTGGCGATCAGCGGCACCACCGGTGCGGCCAGCCGGACGCGGCCGAGCGCCTCGCGCACCGCCTCGGCGACCGGCGCCATCAGCGCGCAATGGAACGGCGCCGAGACCGGCAGCAGCATCGCCCGGCGCACCCCCCGGCCGCGCGCGATCTCGAGCGCCCGCTCCACCGCCGCGCGATGGCCGGAAATCACTACCTGACCCCCGCCATTGTCATTCGCCGGCTGCACCACCTCGGAGCCTGCCGCCTCGGCGCAGATCTCGGCGACCAGTGGCATTTCGACGCCGATCAGCGCCGCCATCGCCCCCTCGCCGGCTGGCACCGCGCGCTGCATGGCAAGGCCACGCTCACGCAACAACTGCGCCGCCTCGGTGATACGCAGGCTGCCGGCGGCGGCGAGAGCGCTGTATTCGCCGAGCGAGTGGCCGGCGACCAGCACCGCGCGGCTGGCGAGCTTCAGCCCGCCCTCCCGCTCGATCACCCGAAGCACGGCGAGCGAGACCGCCATCAGCGCCGGCTGGGTGTTCTCGGTCAGCGTGAGATCTTCCGCCGGCCCCTCGAACATCAGCTTCGACAGCTTGAATTTCAGCGTCTCGTCGACCTCCTCGAACACCTCGCGCGCATCGGCGAAGGCGGCGGCCAGATCGCGGCCCATGCCGACCGACTGGCTGCCCTGGCCGGGAAAGATGAATGTATGCACCGCCATCGGCTTCTGGTTCCACGCATCGCGCGCCGGGACTCCGGCTCTCGCACAGGCCGCGGCGGTATGGCCGGCAGCCGTCGCTTAGTCAATTATCCAGCGGTTAGATGGCTCATCGCCGCCACCAGCCGCGTTTTTTATCCGGCAGCGGCGCGTTGGCATCGATCAGCGTCGGCTGCACCAGGGGGCCGCTGACATCCGGCTGCGGTGCCACCGACGGGTCCAGCGGCGGCCCGGCAGCCGGGGCGTCTTCCACGGCGGCGAAGATGTCGAACAAACCGCCACCGAACGGATCGGCCGGCGTCGGCCGGGTGACCGCGGGCGGCGGCTCCGGCGGCGCGGGCGGCTCGAGGCTTTCAGCGGCCGGTGCCGGGGCATCGTCCGGCGCGGCGGCGGCGCGGCGCGGCCGGCGGATCGCCGCCCGGCGACGGATCGGCTTGGCCGGCAGACTCAGCTCTTCTGGTGGACTCTCTCCTGGTGGACTCTCTTCTGGTGCAGTCTCGACAGCCGGCAGGGCCGGGATACCATCGACCTCGGACGGTGCCATCTCCGGAGCAGTGTCCACCGCATGAACCGGCGACACGCTGGCGGGGGGCGCCGGGCTGTCGTCCTCGGCGCCAGGCTGCGTGCCGGGCGTGCTCTCGCCCTCCTCGCGCCGACCGCCCCGACGGCGACGGCGGCGGCGGCGCGGCTTGCGCTCGCCCTCCTTGGCACTCTCCCCGGCCGACTTCGCGGCCTCGCCGACCGTAGCGGCCTCCTCATCGGCGGCCTCTTCATCGGCGTCATCGGCATCCGGCGCGCTCGCTTCCGCGACCGGCATCGGCTCACGGGCGCTTTGCGGCTCCATGCGCGCGACGCTGTCACGCACCGGCGTTTCCTCCGCCAAGGCGCGCGTGCGTTCGAGACGCAGTTGCGTGCCGAACAGGCTGGCGTCGATCTCGACCAGCAGTCGGATGCTGTAGCGCTGCTCGATCT
>DAHXNW010000024.1 GCA_027365195.1 Acetobacteraceae bacterium | reverse complement strand
TGTCAAGTCGCTACGTGTCACTTTCACTGCCGTGCCCATGCCGCCAAACTCCAGCCTGCGAATCGCAAGCAAGGGCTATCGAGTCAGAGTTTAGGCCAAATGGAAATCCCTCCGAAAGTCAGACTCATCCCGGGGTGGTATAAATTATGGACTTATGAGTAACTGCTTCTCCCACCCACGCCGAGCCAATCAGCCGGAATCCATATCAGCCGTCTCCGCCGTGCAGCCGGTTTTCGCCCCAAGCGAACCTATTGCCTCCCATGGCGACGCGTGGTCCTCGCCAGGCTCCAGCACCATCCGCACCGCTCGTTCACGGGCCGCCGGTGAATACCTGTTCGAAGTCTTCCGTTTTTCCGTCGATCCATTCCACTGAAGAGTTGGAGCGTCCGTAATTCCCGGTACGGTTCAACATCGTCCCGGCGCGCTGACCACCGGCATTAATCGCGGCATCCATCCCACCAAGCTCAAGCGCCTTGGGCACCAAAAACTGCCGTCGGCACCCCCGCCTCGATGAGTGCGGCGCTCTGCCGGGCTGCCAGTGCATCGGTGTCGAAATCGGCGATCAGTTCGGCGAACAGGCGCGACCAGTTGAGTTCGGCGCGCAGGCGCAGAAACACGCTGCCCAGCCCGATCGCCGAGCGGTCCATCAGCACGAATTCGCGCGGCGGGCGCACGCCGCCGACGCGCTTCAGCCCGGCGTGCACCTCTTCGGCGACGGCGCGGCCGTATTGCGGGTCGTTGGTTTCCTGGATGCGGCGCGGCCGGTCCTGCATCAGTGGCTCGTAGAGGAATTTCGCCCAGGTGTTCAGCACAGCGAGTTTTTCGCGCGTGATGTCGGTGAACCCCCAGAGTTCATAGGCGTGATGCGCGCGTGCCTCGTCATTGTCGCGCACTGCCTCGAACAGATCGATCACACCGCGCACGAATTGCGGTGGAAACACGCGGATCGCGCCGAAATCGAGCAGATTGACGCTGGCGTCGGCGCGCACCTGATAATTGCCGAGATGCGGATCGCCATGGATCACGCCATAGCGATAGAACGGCACGTACCAGGCTCGGAACAGCGCCTCGGCGAGGCGGTTGCGCTCCTCGAGCGGCGGGTCTTCCTCCAGCCGGCGCATCAGCGGCCGCCCCTCGAGCCAGCTCATCGTCAGCAGACGCTTGGTGGTCAGTTCGGCGACCGGATAGGGAATATGCACGCTCGGTTGATCGGCGAGCATCAGCGCATAGAGGCGCATCTGCGCCGCCTCGCGCAGATAATCGAGTTCCTCGCGCAGCCGCTCGGCCAACTCGGTGTAGATGTCTTCCTGCTGGATCGCGTTGTCCATCCGCCGATACACGGCCATCGCCAAGCGAAGCTGGCGCAGATCGGCCTCCACCGTGCTCGCCATGTCGGGGTATTGCAGCTTGCAGGCGACCTCGGTGCCATCGTGCAGCCGGGCGCGATGCACCTGCCCGAGGCTCGCCGCCGCCGCCGCCTCCTGCTCGAAATGGCCGAAGCGGGCCAGCCAGTCCGGCCCGAGTTCGGCGGCCATGCGCCGGCGTACGAAGGCCGCCCCCATCGCCGGCGCGTTGGCCTGCAATTCGGCGAGTTGCGCGGCATATTCCGCCGGCAGCGCGTCTGGCACCGTCGAGAGGAATTGCGCAACCTTCATCAGCGGGCCTTTCAGCCCGCCCAGGATGACCTTCAAATCCTCGGCATGGCCGGCGCGGTTGGTGCGCACGCCGAACATCCGCTCGCCGGCGACGCGGGCGGCGATGCCGCCGACGGCGCTCGAGGTACGCGCGAAGCGGCGCAGTTCGCCGAAGAAGGAGGCATCGTCCGGTCCGGCCATGTCAGCCTGTCGCCTCCAACTCGTCGATGAAGCCGGCGATCACGTCGAGTCCCCGGCGCCAGAACGCCGGCTCGGACGCATCGAGGCCGAAGGGGGCGAGCAATTCGCGATGGCGCAGCGTGCCGCCGGCGCGCAGCATGTCGAGATAGCGCGCGGCGAAGCCGGGATGCCCATCCTGGAACACGCCATACAGCGCATTCACCAGACAGTCGCCGAAGGCATAGGCATAGACATAGAACGGTGTGTGGATGAAGTGCGGGATATAGGACCAGAACACGCGATACTCGGGGGTAAACTCGAACGCCGGGCCGAGGCTTTCGCTTTGCACCTGTTGCCAGATCTCGCCGATCCGCTCGGGCAATAGCTCGCCGTTGCGGCGTTCGTCGTGCAGCAGCGTCTCGAAGCGGTAGAAGGCGGTCTGGCGGACCACGGTATTCAGCATGTCCTCCACCTTTCCCGCCAGCATGATGCGCCGGCGCGAGGGGTCGGCCTCGGCGGCGAGCAGGGCGCGGAAGGTGAGCATCTCGCCGAACACCGAAGCGGTCTCGGCAAGCGTCAGCGGCGTGCCGGCGAGCAGATGGCCCTGCGCGCCGGCCAGCACCTGATGCACGCCATGGCCGAGCTCATGCGCGAGCGTCATCACGTCACGCGTGCGGCCATGATAGTTCAGCAGCAAATAGGGATGCGCCGAGGGTACCGTGGGATGGGCGAAGGCGCCCCCCGCCTTGCCAGGGCGCGGAGCGGCGTCGATCCAGGGATGAGCGAAGAAACGCTCGCCAATGGCGGCCAGTTCGGGCGAGAAGCGTCCATAGGCGTCGAGCACGATACGCTGGGCTTCGGGCCAGGCGATGCTACGGTCGGCATCCTCGGGCAGTGGCGCGTTCCGGTCCCAGTGCTGGAGCCGGTCGAGTCCGAGCCATTTCGCCTTCAACGCGTAGTAGCGATGCGCGAGCCGGGGCGCGGCCTCGGTGACGGCACCGACCAGCGCGTCCACCACCGTATCCTCGACCATGTTGGCGCGGTTGCGAAAGCTGGTCGGGCGCGGGTAGTGGCGCCAGGCGTCGATGATCGCCTTGTCCTTCGCCAGCGTGTTGGTGATGAGGGAGAACAGGCGGATGTTGGCACCGAATACCGCGCCGATCGCCCGCCCGGCCGCCTCGCGCACGCCGCGGTCGCGGTCGGAGAGCTTATCGAGGGCGGCATTCACCGTCAGCGTCTCGCCGGCCACCTCCACCCGCAAGCCGGCCATCGTCTCGTCGAACAGCCGGCTCCAGGCGGCATGGCCGGTGACTTCCTTCTCATGCAGCAGGCGTTCGAGGTCGTCGGCCAGTTGATGCGGGCGAAACACCCGCAGGTCGCGCAGCCAGGGGCGGTATTTCGCCGCCGCCGGATCGGCGAGCCAGGCCTCGATCACCGCATCGTCGAGCCGGTTGAGTTCGAGGGTGAAGAACAGCAGGTGGCTGCTGATCGATGTCACCCGCTCGGTGATGTCCTGATAGAAGCGGCCGATGGCGGGATCGGTCGAATCGCCGCTGAACAGCAGTTGCGCATAGGAGACGAGGCGGCTCAGCGTCTCGTCGATCCGCTCGTAGCCGGCCATGGCGGCGGCGAAGGCGGCGGGCGTGAGGGAGGCGAGCTTGCCCGCGTGCGCCGCCGCGAAGCCGCGCGCCTCACGCTCCGCCGCCGCCAGATCGGCTGCCACGGCATCGCTGTCACGACCGGGGTAGAGATCGGTGAGATCCCATGCCGGGAGGTTGGCATCCGGCATGGACGCCGCGAGGGGCTGGCTGGCTGGAGGGGTCACGGCGGGAAATCCTGCGCGATGGAGGGTGATCCTTCATGTAAGCGCAAAGCCGCCAGCGTCAAAGGGTGGCGCCACTCCCGAGGATCGCCGTCACCTGGCTGGAGAGCGTGCCGCCGTTGCCGTGGCAGAGCGCCACCTCGCAGCGCGGCTGCTGGCGCTCGCCGGCGGCGCCGCGCAGTTGCGTCACCGCCTCGATGATCAGGAACAGGCCGTACATGCCCGGATGCACGCAGGAGAGGCCGCCGCCGTTGGTGTTCACCGCGAGCCGGCCGCCGGGCGCGATGGCGCCGCCCTGCACGAAACGCCCGCCCTCGCCCTTCGGGCAATAGCCGAGATCCTCCAGGAACAGGATGGTGTTGATGGTGAAGGCGTCATACAGCATCAGCAGATCGACCTGCGCGGGCAGCAGTCCGGCCATGGCGAAGGCCCGCGGGCCGCTCTCGCTGGCGGCGGTGATGGTGAGATCGGGCATCGAGGAGATCGAGCGGTGCCACGCCGCCCCGGCGCCCCCCAGCAGATAGGCCGGCTTGTGGCGCGCATCGCGCGCCCGCTCGGCGCGCACCATCACGCAGGCCGCCCCGCCATCGGTCACCAGACAGCAATCGGCGACGGTGAGCGGATCGCTCACCATGCGGCTGGCCAGCACGTCGACGATGCCGAGCGGGCCGCGCGCGAAGGCATCGGGGTTGAGATTGGCCCAGCCGCGCGCCGCCACCGCCACTTCGGCCAGCATCTCGCGCGTGGTGCCGAAGGCGTGCATGTGCCGGCTGGCGGCGAGCGCATAAGCGGTGATCGGGTGGCGCGGCTTGTAGGGCGCCTCCTGCCACTGCGGCTCGCTCATCGACACCAGCCGGCCCCCATTGGTGCGCTGGTTCGAGCCGTAGGCGATCAGCGCCACGTCGCACAGCCCGGCCTGCAAGGCGAGGGCGGCCTGTAGCAGATGCATCTCGAAGCTCGATCCGCCGATGTTGGTGCCGTCGAAGAATTTCGGCCGGATGCCGAGATATTCGGCGACCGAGAGCACCGGCATGGCGTGCGTGCTGGTGGCGGCGAAGATCGCATCGACATCGCCGAGGGCGAGGCCGGCATCGGCGATCGCCGCCAGCGCCGCCTCGCCGAGCAGTTCGATCGCCGAGCGGCCGGGGGCGGCGCCGGTGCCGGCGGTCGCGATGCCGACGATCGCGGTCTGCCCGCGCAGGCTGGCGGCGCTCATGCCTCACCTTGCGGATCGAACACGATCATCGGCTCGCCGCCGAGATCGGCGATGCGCGCCTGCACCCGGCTGCCGATTTTCACGCTCTCCACCCCCTCGATGCGGCTCATCATGCGCGGGCCCTCGTCGAGATCGACCAGCGCGAGGTTATAGCTGCCCTCGCGGGTGCGGTTGACGGTGATGGCATAAACGGTGCCGCCGCCGCTCGCCGGCACCCATTCGAGATCGCGCTCGCCGGTGCCGGCGCTAACCTATAACGGATGCAGATCGACGCTCACCGTGAGGCTATGCTTGCCGCCGCCGAGGATGACGCCGCGCACCGGGCTGACGTCGGCGTAATCGCGCCCCCAGGCGAGCACCACGTGCTCCTCCGCCACGATCAGATCGTTGGTCGGGTCGAGATCGATCCAGCCATGCCGTGGCCCGAGCCAGCAGCCGACCCAGGCGTGCGACTGGTCCGCCCCCTGCAAGGCCGCCGCCCCCGGTGGCGGGCGGGTGCGGATATAGCCCGAGACATAGCGTGCCGGCAGGCCGAGGCCGCGCAGCCCAGCGATCATCAGATGAGCGAAATCCTGGCACACCCCGGCGCGTTGGCGCAGCACGGTCGCGACCGGCGTCGCGATGGTGGTGCTGCCGGGGCGAAAGATGAAATCGCGCCGGATGCGCCCGATCAGCTCGCGTAACCCCACGAGGATCGGCCGGCCGGCCGGAAACGAGGCGGCGGCATAGCGTCTCGCCGCCGCATCGTTGGGCAGCAGCGGGCTGGCGAAGCGGAATTCCGCCGCCTCGGGCGTCGCATCGGAGGCCACGTCTTCCCACGCCGGCGTCGCCTCGGCCGGCGGCGGCGGCGGCCCGCCGAGGGCGATGGTTGCCTCCAGCGTCACCTCGAAACGCTGGTGCGGCGCCTCCTGGAACATCCAGCACGTCAGATTGCCGAAATGATCGGCCCGTTCGCTCACGCGCGCCGGAACCGGGCTGGCGATGAGGCGCGCGTGCAAAACCTGCTGCGCCGGCAGCGGGCGGGGCAGCAGGTGCAGCATGTGGCAGCCGAGATCGACCGGGGTTTTATAGCGATAGAGCGTGGTGTGGTGCAGCCGGTATTTCATGCGACCCCCAGCAGCACGGTCTCCTCGCCGCCCATGCCGAGCGTCTGCGGCGCCGGCAGCAGGGCGAAGTAGCGCCGCGTCAGCGCATCGGAGAGGGCGCCGATGGCGGCCTCGATCGCCGCGAGTTCCCCTGGCAGGCGGGCCGCCTCGGCTGCCTGGTCGGGCGCCTCCAGCACCCGCTGCACCACCGCCTCGGCGCGCCCGACGAGGCTCGCCGCCGCCTGCGCGAGCGCCGGCTCGCGCCCTTCGGTGATCTCGCGCAGCAGGCCGCCGATCGCCACCAGTTGAAAAGCGAGGCCGCGCGGGTTGCCGGCGTCGGCGAGCACCAAATCGAGCACCGGCGCGGGTTGCAGCACGCTCAGATAACGGGCGCGATAGGTGATCACGGAATCGCAGAGTTCGAGGACCAGCCGCAGCGCCGCCTCGATCCGGCTCGCCGGCTGGTCGAGGGCCACGGCGAGCATGGCACTCACCGCCTGCGCCCGCTCGATGCGCCGGCCGAGATCGAGGAACAGCCAGCCGCCGCCGCGCACCATGTTCTCCGCCGCGACGCCGGCGACCGAGGCGGCGAGCCGCACGATGCCGTCCATCGCATGCCCCAGCGCGTCGATGCCAGGACGGTCGGTGCCACGGCGGGCGAGCAGCGCGTCGGCTTGCACCTGGCGCACCGCCTGGGTGACGATCGCATACATGTCGCCGGTCAGCCGGTCGCGGCTCGCCTCGGTCAGCCGGGCCACACGGTCGAGCAGCTCGGCGATGGCGCCGCCGCCGCGCACGCTGGCAAAGAGGGCGGCGCGCAGGGCGATCGAACTTGCCGCCGCCGGGTTGGCCTCGTCGCCGATCATGCCGGCGAGGCTCAGGCAGCGCGCGAGGCTCTGCAGCTCGGCCGCCTCGCGCGGCAGGCTGGCGGCGCGGTCGAGCCGTTCGAGGCAAGCGCGCACCAGCCGCGCCGCCGCCTCCAGCCGCTCCCCATAGCGGCCGAGCCAGAACAGATCCTCGGCCACCCGGCTCGGCAGATCGCCGCTCGCGCGACGGATGCGCAGCGGCGGGATGCTCGGCGCCTGCGGGCCGATGATATCGGCATCCTCCTCGTGCAGCACCCACACGTCCTTCGACAGCCCGTGTTGCGGCAGCGCGCCGGCCAGCATGTCATCGGCCTCGATCACCCGCGCGAGGCCGCCGGGCAGCATCCGCCAGGCGTTGCCATCGAACATCAGGAACAGGCGCAGCACCACCGGGCGCGGCTCCAGCCCGCCGAGACCGACGCAGGGGGCGAGCGAGGCCGGCAGCGCGGCGGAGGCGGCATAGGCCCAGGGCTCGGCCGCGATGCGTGCGAGCAGCGCGGCGCGGCCGGACGCATCGAGCGCCGCCGGCGCGATGGCATGCGCGCGCCCGTCCATCGCCGGGCGGATCAGCCAGCGCGCCGGCGCCTGCGCCACCAGCGCGCGGGCGCGTTCATCGCCGAGCCAGAGCGTCGTCAGCCCCGAGAGCAGCGGCGCCTCGCCCAGCAGGTGATGACAGAGGGCGGGCAGGAAAGCGGCCAGCGCCGGCGCCTCGGCGGCGGCGCTGCCGGGCTGGTTGGTGATCTCGACCGCACCGCCACGCGCCGCGTCGAGCAGGCCGGCGAGCCCGTAAGGGCTGGCCGGATCGAGTTCCAGCGGGTCGATCGCCGCCCCGTCGAGCCGGCGCAGCAGCCGGTCGATCGGCTGCAACCCGCGCAGCGTCTTGACGAACACCTCGCCGCCGCGCAGCGCCAGATCGCGCCCCTCGACCAGCGCGCAG
>DAHXNW010000023.1 GCA_027365195.1 Acetobacteraceae bacterium | reverse complement strand
TTCTGGCGGATACGTTTGCGGGCAGAGGCGGTATTGGCCATGGGATCTCGTGACTGCAAGAGGTGAGAACGGCGGTGCGATGAACCGGTGGCGAGTCTCGCGTGGCTCGCTCCGAAGTGCGCGGTTCTAGGCACCCGACGCCGCCAAGTCAAGGCAGCGATGCCGGTCATTTGCCCCTGCCGCACCGGCCCGCACCCCCACCCATCCAGTGTGCTGTCGTGGGTGGTCAGATAGGGGCGCGGGCCGGTGCCGCGCGGTTGACGGCGCCATCGTCTCTGTTAAAAGGTTTATGAGAATGATTATCAATTGCGGAGAAATGCCATGAAAGCGTCCCTCCAATGAGTGAGGCGCCCGTCCTGGCTGAACGCCGGCCGCGCTGGGCCGCCGTCGCCGTGTTCGGCCCTGGCCTCGTCGTCATGCTCGCCGATACCGATGTCGGCAGCGTGATCACCGCCGGGCAAAGCGGCGTGCAATGGGGCTATCGGCTGCTGGCTTTGCAATTCCTGCTCATGCCGATCCTTTACGTGGTGCAGGAATTGACGGTCCGGCTCGGCCTGTTCACCGGGCGCGGCCATGGCGAACTGATCCGCGAGCGCTTCGGGCGCTTCTGGGCCTGGGTCTCGGTGGCGGGCCTCGCCGTCGCCACGGTCGGCGCGCTGCTGACGGAATTCTCCGGCGTCGCCGGCGTGGGCGAGCTCTATGGGGTGCCCCGGCTCACCAGCCTTTCCATCGCCGCCGCGACCTTGCTGCTGGTGGTGCTGACCGGATCCTATAGGCGCGTGGAGGTGATCGCGATCATCCTCGGTCTGTTCGAGCTCGCCTTTTTCGCTGTCGCCTGGGCGGCGCATCCGCAGCCGGGCGACATGCTGCGCCAAGCCGTGCAGATCCCCTACGGCAATCGAGATTATCTCTATCTCGTCGCGGCGAATATCGGTGCGGTCATCATGCCGTGGATGATCTTCTATCAGCAATCGGCCATTGCCGAGAAAAAACTGGCGCCGGAACACTATGCCGCCGCGCGTTGGGATACCGCCATCGGCTCGGCGTTGACGCAACTGGTCATGGCAGCGGTGCTGATCGCCTGTGCGGCGGTGCTGGCCGGGCGCACCCCGGCCGTCACGCTCAACACGGTGGGCGACATGAGTGCGGCACTGACGCCGCTGCTCGGCGCGCGGATGGGGCATCTGGTGTTCGGTCTCGGCATTCTGGGCGCCGGCATGGTGGCGGCGATCGTCTGCTCTCTTGCACTGGCCTGGGGGTTGGGCGAGGTTGTCGGGCGGCGCCGCTCGCTGGCCTATCGCCCGCTGCAGGCGCCATGGTTCTATGGCGCCTATCTGGTCGCGATCATTGCCGGAGTCGGCGTCGTCGCGATGGTACCGGATCTGGTATCGCTCAACATCGGCGTGCAGGTGATGAACGCCCTGTTGCTGCCACTGGTGCTCGGCTTTCTGATTGCGCTCGCCCGCTATGCCCTGCCACCCGCGCACCGACTGCGTGGGTGGTATCTCTGGCTGGTGCTGCTGCTCGCCACGCTCACCTGCGCGCTCGGCGTATTCGGCGGCCTACAGGGAGCCGGTCTGCTATGACGCAACGGGACGAAGCCGAACTTCAAACTGACCATTACCCTCGGGCGTGAACTCTTGCCCTTTCCCATCGCCTCGCCGATCATGAGGGAAATTGGCCGGGAGCGCGCGATCATGGATGACAGACCCGCCGGCGAGATGGCGCATGGCGAGATCCGTGCCGCCGTCTCCCGCCTCTGTGCCGGGTTTCCCGGCGAATACTGGCGCCGGCTCGATGCCGAACGCGGCTATCCCACCGCCTTCGTGCAGGCGCTCACCGAGGCCGGCTATCTCGGCGCGCTGATCCCGGAGGAATACGGCGGCGCCGGGCTGCAACTCGGCGCGGCGGCAGCGATTCTGGAGACCATCCATGCCGAGGGCTGCAATGCGGCGGCCTGCCATGCGCAGATGTATATCATGGGGACGATTCTGCGGCACGGCTCGCCGGCGCAGAAGGCGGCCTATCTGCCCGGCATCGCCGCCGGCACGCTGCGCCTGCAGGCTTTCGGCGTCACCGAGCCGGGCAGCGGCACCGACACCACCGCCCTGCGCACCACGGCGCGCCGGCAGGGCGACGAGTACATCATCAACGGTCAGAAAATCTGGACCAGCCGGGCCGAACACTCGGACCTGATGCTGCTGCTGGCGCGCACCACGC
Source organism: Acetobacteraceae bacterium (assembly GCA_027365195.1). Lineage (GTDB taxonomy): Bacteria > Pseudomonadota > Alphaproteobacteria > Acetobacterales > Acetobacteraceae > DAHXNW01. The sequence goes on along the minus strand of DAHXNW010000023.1, from coordinate 1,039 downwards.
CGCGCGAGGCGGTGGCGCGCAAGACCGAGGGGCTCTCCACCCTGCTGGTGGACATGCGCGCGGCCCTCGGCCACGGCCTCACCATCCGGCCGATCCGCACCATGATGAACCATAATTCCTGCGAAGTGTTCTTCGACGATCTGCGCGTGCCGGCGGCCAATCTGATCGGCGAGGAGGGTCGCGGCTTTCGCTACATCCTCGATGGCATGAATGCGGAACGGCTGCTGATCGCCGCCGAGTGCATCGGCGACGCACGTTGGTTCACCGCGCGATCGACCGCCTATGCGCGCGAGCGCAAGGTGTTCGGCCGCCCGATCGGGCAGAATCAGGGTGTCGCCTTCCCGATCGCGCGCGCCCATGCGCAGAGCCGCGCGGCGGCGCTCATGCTGCGCGAGGGGCTGGCGAAGTTCGACGCCGGCGAGCCCTGCGCCGAGGAGGCCAACACCGCCAAGCTGCTCGCCGCCGAGGCCGCCTGGGCGGCGGCGGAGGCCTGCGTGCAGACGCATGGCGGCTTCGGTTTCGCCGAGGAATACGATATCGAGCGCAAATTCCGCGAGACACGGCTCTATCAGGTGGCGCCGATCAGCACCAACCTCATCCTCTCCTACATCGCCGAGCACGTCCTCGGCCTGCCGCGTAGCTACTGATATGGCCGGCCCGCTCGCGGGGCTTTTGGTGGTGACGCTGGAGCAGGCGGTCGCCGCACCCTATTGCAGCGCGCGCCTCGCCGACGCCGGCGCGCGGGTGATCAAGCTCGAACGCGCCGAGGGCGATTTCGCCCGTTTCTACGACCGCGCGGCGGCCGGGCAGTCGAGCTATTTCGTTTGGCTCAATCGCGGCAAGCAGAGTCTCGTCGCCGACATCAAGAATCCCACCGATGCCGCCCTGCTGCACCGGCTGCTGGCGCGCGCCGATGTGTTCATCCAGAACCTCGCCCCCGGTGCCGCCGCGCGCGCCGGCTTCGGCAGCGCCGCCCTGCGCGCCGCCTATCCGCGCCTGATCACCGTCGATATCAGCGGCTATGGCGAAGGCCACGAGT
>DAHXNW010000001.1 GCA_027365195.1 Acetobacteraceae bacterium | reverse complement strand
TGCAGGATTTTGCCCACATCAGCCGGATCGCCTAAACTGGCGCCAAGCGGGGAGGCGGCAATGGTGGCGGGTGGCATGGGTGGTGAGCTGAGCTATGTGCATGGCGCGAGCGAGCGGCCGTTGCTCGGGCAGACGATCGGCGCCGCCCTCGACCATGCGGCGAGGCTCTGGCCGGAGCGCGAGGCGCTGATCTCCTGCCAACAATCGGTGCGGCTGACCTACGCGGCATTGCGCGCAACCGTCGATCGGATCGCCTCCGGGATGCTCGCTCTCGGTCTGCGCCCCGGCGCCTGCGTCGGCATCTGGTCGCCCAACAATGCGGAATGGACGCTCACCCAATACGCCTGTGCCAAGGCCGGGTTGATCCTCGTCACCATCAATCCGGCCTATCGCGCGGGGGAGCTGGAATTCGCCCTCAACCTCTCGCGCTGCGAGGCGCTGGTGCTGGCGCCGGCGTTCAAGAGCAGCGACTATCTCGCCATGCTGCGCGCGCTGGCGCCGGAGTTGTCGGCCGGCGCGCCTCGGCTGCACGCCCAGCGGCTCCCGCATCTGCGCCTGCCGATCCTCATCGCCGAGGCCGCCGAGCCAGGCTTCCTCTGCTTCGCCGATCTCGCCGCCGCCGCCGATGCGGCCTCCGACGCACGGCTCGCGGCCCTTGCCGATACATTGCAGTTCGACCAGCCGATCAACATCCAGTTCACCTCCGGCACCACCGGCGCGCCGAAGGGGGCGACCCTTTCGCACCACAACGTGCTCAACAACGGCTTCTTCGTCGGCGAGGCGATCCGTCTCACGCCAGAGGACCGGGTCTGCGCGCCGGTGCCGCTATATCACTGCTTCGGCATGGTGATGGCCAATCTCGCCTGCCTAACCCATGGCTCGGCGGTGATCTATCCGAGCGCCGGCTTCGATCCGCTCGCCACGCTGCAAGCGGTGCAGGCGGAGCGCGCGACCGCCCTCTATGGCGTGCCGACGATGTTCATCGCCGAACTCGACCATCCGCAATTCGCGGCATTCGATCTCGCCAGCCTGCGCACCGGCATCATGGCCGGCTCGCCCTGCCCGATCGAGGTGATGCGCCGGGTGGTGGACAAAATGAACCTGCGCGAGATCACCATCGCCTATGGCATGACCGAGACCAGCCCGGTGAGTTTCCAGAGCAGCGTCGATGACCCGCTGGAGCGGCGGGTCGCGACCGTCGGGCGCATCCAGCCGCATCTGGAGGTCAAGATCATCGATCCCGAGGGCCGCATCGTGCCGCGCGGCACGCCGGGAGAGTTATGCACGCGCGGCTATTCGGTGATGCTCGGCTACTGGGACGAGCCGGAAAAAACCCGCGAGGTGCTCGACGCGGCCGGCTGGATGCACACCGGCGATCTGGCGGTGATCGACGCCGAGGGCTATTGCGCGATCGTCGGGCGGATCAAGGATCTGGTCATTCGTGGCGGCGAGAACATCTACCCGCGCGAGGTGGAGGAGTTCCTCTACACCCATCCCAAGGTGCAGGCGGCGCAGGTGGTCGGCGTGCCGGACGCCAAATACGGCGAGGAGCTATGCGCCTGGCTGCGGCTGATGGAGGGCGCGGAAGCCAGCGAGGCGGAGATCCGCGCCTTCTGCCAGGGCCGCATCGCGCATCAGAAAATCCCCCGCTACATCCGCTTCGTCGATGAATTCCCGATGACGATCACCGGCAAGGTGCAGAAATTCCTCATCCGCGCGCAGATGATCGAGGAACTCGGCCTCGCACCAGAGCCCCCGGGCGGGACGCAGGCCGCTGGCTGAGCCGATGGCGCGCGCCCTGCGCGCCGCCGTCGCGGCGGGCCGGCGCGGCGAGGTGCCGGTGGGCGCGGTGGTGCTCGGCCCGGACGGCGCGGTGCTCGCGGTCTGCGGCAATCGCGGGCGGGCGCTGCGCGACGCCTCGGCACATGCCGAGATGCTGGCGCTGCGCCGCGCCGCGCGGCGGCTCGGCCAGGAGCGGCTGGCCGGCTGCGATCTGGTGGTGACCTTGGAACCCTGCCCGATGTGCGCGCAGGCGGCGAGCCATTTTCGCATCCGCCGGCTGGTCTTCGGCGCCTACGACCCGAAGGGCGGCGGGGTTGAACACGGCGCGCGGGTATTCGAGGCCAGTTCCTGCCACCATCGCCCGGAAATCATCGGCGGCCTGCGCGAGCGCGCGTGCGCCGATCTGCTGCGTGCGTTCTTCGCCGCGCGGCGGCCCTTGTGATTTGCCGCCGGATGTGGCGGATTACGCCGGTCGTGTATAAAATTGGTGACATAAGCCACCCCAGGGAGGACAAACGAGATGGACGCCAGCGTGCAGCCGCATGAAGTCGACGCGCTAGAGGCACGCACGATGCGCCGGGTGATGACGCGGCTGGTGCCGTTCCTCATCATCTGCTACTTCGCCGCCTATCTCGATCGGGTGAACGTCGGCTTCGCGGCGCTGACGATGAACCAGGCGCTCGGCCTCACCGCTTCCTCCTTCGGGCTCGGCGCCGGCATCTTCTTCATCGCCTATTTCTTCTTCGAGGTACCCTCGAACCTGATGCTCGAGCGTTTCGGCGCGCGCAAATGGATCGCCCGCATCATGATCTCCTGGGGCCTGCTCTCTGGGCTGATGGCCTTCATCCCGCAGATCTCCGCAGCCACCGGTCTGTCGCCCACGCATACGTTCTACGGCGTACGTCTGCTGCTCGGGGCCGCCGAGGCCGGGTTCTTCCCCGGCATCATCTTCTATCTCACCATCTGGTTTCCCGGCGTCTATCGTGCCCGGGTGATCGGCTATTTCATGGCGGCTATCCCGCTCTCCACCGTCATCGGCTCGCCGGTCTCCGGCCTGCTGCTCGGGCTGAACGGGTTTTCCGGCATGGCCGGCTGGCAATGGCTGTTCATCCTCGAAGCGGTGCCGGCGCTGGTGCTCGGGGTGGTGGTGTTCTTCTACCTCACCGACCGACCGGCCGACGCACGCTGGCTCGCCGCCGATGAACGCGGCTGGCTGGTCGAGCGGTTGGCGCAGGAGCGCACGCAGCGCGAGGCGGCGCAGAACTTCACCGTCTGGCAGGCGCTCGGCGATGCCCGCGTGCTGCTGCTGGCGATCGTCTATTTCGGCGTCGTCGCGACCAACTACGGGCTGAGCTTCTTCCTGCCGCAGATCATCAAGGCATTCGGGTTGAGCAATGCTCAGACCGGTTTCGTCAACGCCATCCCCTTCGTCGTCGGCACCATCGGCATGATCTACTGGGGGCGCCGCTCCGACGTGATCGGCCAGCGACGCGAGCACACCGCGCTGGCCGCCCTAATCGCCGCCGGCGGCATCGCCGCCTCGACCTTGATCGACGACCCGACCGGCAAGATGATCGCCATCAGTTGCGCGGGCTTCGGCATCTTCGCCGTGCTGCCGGTGTTCTGGACTCTGCCCACCGCTTTCCTCAGCGGCCCGGCGGCGGCCGGCGGTATCGCCATCGTCAACTCGATCGGCAATCTCTCGGGCTTCGCCGGCCCCTTCGTGATGGGTAGGATCAAGGATTCGACCGGCAGCTTCACCATCGGCCTGCTGGCGATCACCGCCGTCGCCACCCTCGCGGCCCTGATCGCCCTCGCGATCAGCCACGATTCGGCGCTGGAACAGCCGCCGGAAACGAGAGGATGACTACTCCGGCACGCCGGCGAGGCGCAGACCTTCACGGTAATGCGCCATGTCGGCGGCCCGGCGGAACGGGCTGACGGCACAAAACCGCGCAAGCGAAAAGCCTGGCTCGATGGCGCACAGGCGCTGCAACACGCCGGACGCCTCATCCTGCCGGCCGAGATGGCCGAGGCTCGCGAGATAGGGCTTGCAGGCGGCCGAGAGCGAGGGATGCATCTCGCTCAACTGTCGCCCGGTCGATACCGCCGCCGCATGATCGTGACGCAGCAGGGCGAGATCGACCAGCGCGGTATCGAGAAAAAAGGCCGCCGGATCGAGCGGGGAGAGCACCTTATACCGTCGGATCCGCCGTTCGGCCTCGGCCAGATCGCCGAGACAGAGAGAGGCGACGCCGGCGAAATTCCATCCCATGGCAAAATTGGGGTTGAGCGACAGGGCGCGCTCATGCAGCGCGATCGCCTCCTCCGGCCGGTAATCGAGCACCGCGCGCACCTGACCGGCGATGGCGAGGCCGCGCGCATCCTCCGGGTCGAGCAGCATCGCCCGCCCGGCGAGGCTTGCGGCATGCGCCACGGCGGCGGCGCGATCCTCCGCCCAGTCCTGGCTGATCAGCAGCAGATACCAGAGCGCGAACCACGCATGCGGAGCGGCGTATTCCGGCTCGCGCGCGATCGCCTGTGTCAGCAGATCGGCCGCCACCATGAAGCGCGGCCGCTCCAGCCGGAACAGCATGCCAAGGGCGCGCAGGGTGAGCGCCTGTCCGCTCAGCCCGAGGGCGCGCGCGCCATCCTGCCGGCGCGGCTGCGCCCCACGCGCCGCCTCGGCACGCAGGATTTCGGGCTCGACCTGTGCCGCCACCTGGGCGGCGACCTCTTCGAGACCGGCGCCGTCATCGAGCGCGAAGCGGCGTGCCCAGATCATCTGATTGCCGGAGCGCAGATCGACCAGGCGCAGCATGTTGCGCACCTCGCCATCCTGCTGCTGCAGACTGCCGTCGAGCAGATAGTCGAGGCTGAAAGCGCGGCGGATCGCCGTCTCGTCGCGCGTCTCGGCGGCGAAGCGGGCGAGCGAGGCGCTGGAGATCACCGCGAGGCCGCGAAACCGCGTCAGCGCCGCGCTGATCTCCTCCGCCAGCGTCTCGGCGCG
>DAHXNW010000353.1 GCA_027365195.1 Acetobacteraceae bacterium | reverse complement strand
GAAAATGCCATTATACGGAGGTGGAAGGAGGAGCAATAAATATCTAGTGGATCATATGCTTTTAAGGCTCGGTAAATGGATGAGGATAATGGGAATAGACACTGAAAATGCGATGCCTGGCTTTGATGATAACATGCTGGCCATGAGGCTCTAGAGCCTCATGCGGGGGGCGTTCATCGATGCGTTCATCTCGGCGCTGATCGCGCTCGGGCTGTTCGGGCCGATGGTGGGAGCCGAGACGGTGCCTGGGCCGGTCGGGCTGCAATTGGTGGCGCGGCCGCTGGCGGTCGCCATCATCGTCGCCGTGGTGTTCGCCGGCAGGCTCGGCTGGCTGCTCTGGCGCGCCGGCCGGCCGGCGGTGCGCCAAGTGAAGGCGCCGCTGCCGCCCTGGCTCGCGCAGAGCGGGCGCTTCATCGCCCCTGCCCTGCTGGTCGCCTCGCTGCTGCTGCCGGCGCTCGCCGGGCGCTACTACGTCGATCTGGCGACATTGGTGATGACCTACGTGATGCTCGGCTGGGGGCTGAACATCGTCGTCGGCCTCGCCGGGCTGCTCGATCTCGGCTATGTCGCCTTCTATGCCGTGGGGGCGTATTCCTATGCGCTGATCGCGGAGAATTTCGGCCTCGGCTTCTGGACCTGCCTGCCGCTCGCCGGGATGCTCGCCGCATTATGGGGCATCACGCTCGGTTTTCCGGTGCTGCGCCTGCGCGGCGACTATCTCGCCATCGTCACCCTCGCGTTCGGCGAGATCATCCGCGTCGTGCTGCTCAACTGGGTATCGCTCACCGGCGGCCCGAACGGCATCTCCGACATCCCGCGCCCGACCTTGTTCGGCCTGCAATTCGTCAACGATGACGGGCCGGGCACCTTCGCGGGGTTCTTCCATCTGGACCCCTCACCGGTGCAGCGGATCATTTTTCTCTATTACGTCATCCTGGCGCTGGCCCTGCTGACCAACTGGGTCAGCCTGCGGCTGCGCAAGCTGCCGCTAGGGCGGGCGTGGGAGGCGCTGCGCGAGGATGAGATTGCCTGCCGCTCACTCGGCATCAACGTGCGCAACACCAAGCTCACCGCTTTCGCCGTCGGCGCGTTTTTCGGCGGTTTCGCCGGCGCCTTCTTCGCCACCCGCCAGGGCTTCATCAGCCCGGAGAGCTTCACCTTCATGGAAAGCGCCATGGTGCTGGCGATCGTCGTGCTCGGTGGGCTGGGTAGCCAGCTCGGCGTGGTGCTGGCCGCGGTGGTGATGATCGGCGGCTCCGAACTGGTGCGCAGTCTGGCGGAATACCGCATGCTGATCTTCGGCCTCGCGCTGGTGGTGATGATGATCATCCGCCCGCGCGGGCTGGTCTCCGGCCGCACCCCCTCCGTCGCTCTCGGCGAAGCGCATCAGATCGGCGCCGACATGATCGCCGAGGGGCGCGGCTGATGGCCGAGGCAACACTGCTCGCGGTCGAGCAGCTCACCATGCAGTTCGGCGGGCTGAAGGCGATCGACGCGCTCTCCTTCACCGCCCGGCGCGGCGACATCACTGCGGTGATCGGCCCCAATGGCGCCGGCAAGACGACGGCGTTCAACTGCATCACCGGCTTTTATCGCCCGAGCAGCGGCAGCCTCGCGCTCACCCATGAAGATGGCGCGGCCTATCGGCTGGAGCGGCTGCCCGGCCATCGCATCGCGCGCCGCGCGCGTGTCGCGCGCACCTTCCAGAACATCCGCCTGTTCGCCGGCATGACGGTGCTGGAGAATCTGCTGGTGGCGCAGCACAATACGCTGATGGCCTCGACCGGCTTCGGCGTGCTCGCGGTGTTCGGCATCGGCGGCTATCGCCGGGCCGAGCGCGAAGCGATCGACCGCGCGCGGAACTGGCTCGATGCGATCGATCTGCTCAAGCGCGCCGACGATCCGGCCGGCGCGCTGCCCTATGGCGCGCAACGCCGGCTCGAAATCGCGCGCGCGATGTGCACCGAGCCGGTGCTGCTCTGCCTCGACGAGCCGGCCGCCGGGCTCAATCCGCGCGAGAGCGAGGAACTCAACCTGCTGCTGCTGCGCATCCGCGACGGCGGCTGTTCGCTTTTGCTGATCGAGCACGACATGGGGGTGGTGATGCGGATCTCCGACCACATCGTGGTGCTCGACCACGGCCGCAAGATCGCCGACGGCAGCCCGGCCGAAATCCGCGCCGATCCGGCGGTGATCGCGGCCTATCTCGGCGAGGACGAAGAGGATATCGACCCTTCCCTGGTGGCGCCGGCATGAGTGCGCCCCTGCTCAGCCTCAGCGGTGTCACCGCCTATTACGGCGCCATCCAGGCGCTCAAGGGCGTCGATCTGGAGGTGAAGCAGGGCGAGATCGTCACCCTGATCGGCGCCAACGGGGCCGGCAAATCGACCTTGATGATGACGATCTGCGGCAATCCGCGCGCGCGCCAGGGGCAGATCGTCTATGACGGCCACGACATCACCGGCCTGCCGACGCATCGGATCATGCGCATGGACATCGCCCAGTCGCCCGAGGGACGGCGCATCTTCGGGCGGATGAGCGTGCAGGAAAATCTGGTGATGGGGGCCGAGACCGTCGGCCACAAGAATTACGCCGACGATCTGGAAAAAATCTACACGCTGTTTCCCCGCATGAAGGAGCGCATGCACCAGCGCGGCGGCACGCTCTCGGGCGGCGAGCAGCAGATGCTGGCGATCGGGCGCGCGCTGATGTCGCGCCCGCGCCTGCTGATGCTCGACGAGCCGAGCCTCGGCCTCGCACCGCTGGTGGTGCGCCAGATCTTCAGCGCCATCCGCGAGCTCAACCGCAGCAGCGGCTTGACCGTTCTGCTGGTCGAGCAGAACGCCTTCCAGGCACTCCGCCTCGCGCATCGCGGCTACGTGTTGGTGAACGGCGCGATCACCATGGCAGGGCCGGGGGCCGAGTTGCTGCAGCGGCCGGAAATCCGTGCGGCCTATCTGGAGGGGACGCACTGAGCGCGTGCCACCACGCCGGTGGCGTTACATCGTGGTTTCACAAGGAGAAGACAATCCATGCTCAAACACCGACTTTCGGGTGGCGTCGCGGCGGCGGCGGTGCTCAGCCTGCTGGCGATGGCGCCGGCGCGGGCGCAGATCCATATCGGCGTCGCCGGCCCGATCACCGGCTCGAACGCCGCCTTCGGCACGCAGCTCAAGGAGGGCGCCGAGCAGGCGGTGGCCGACATCAACGCCCATGGCGGCGTGCTCGGCAAGAAGCTGATCCTCGACATCGGCGATGACGCCTGCGACCCGAAGCAGGCGGTCTCGGTCGCCAACGACCTCGCCGGCCGTGGTGTCGCCTTCGTCGATGGGCATTTCTGCTCGTCGAGTTCGATCCCGGCGAGCAAGGTCTATACCGAGGAGGGCATTCTGGAGATCTCGCCCGCCTCGACCAATCCGGATTATACCGATAAGGGAAGCTGGAACACCTTCCGCGTCTGCGGCCGCGACGACCAGCAGGGCAAGGTCGCCGGCGAGTTCATCGCCAAGCACTTCAAGGGCAAGAACGTCGCCATCCTGAACGACAATTCCGCCTACGGCAAAGGCCTTGCCGATCAGACCAAGAAATACCTCAACGCCGCCGGCATGAAAGAGGTGATGGACGCCGCCTATGTGCCCGGCGAGCGCGATTATTCGGCGCTGGTGAGCCGGATGAAGGAGGCGCATATCGATGTGATCTACATCGGCGGCTATCAGACGGAATCGGGCTACATCATCCGTCAGGCGCGCGAGCAGGGGCTGAATGCCACGCTGGTCGGCGGCGATGCGCTGGTCACCAACGAGTTCTGGCAGATCACCGGCAAGACAGGTGAAGGCACGCTGATGACCTTCCCGCCCGACCCGCGCAAGCGCCCGGCGGCGGCGGCGGTGGTGAAGGAATTCGACGCCAAGAAGATCGATCCGGAAGGCTATGTGCTCTACACCTACGCCGCGATCCAGATCTGGGCCGAGGCGGCGAAGAAGGCCGGCAGCATCACGCCGAAGAAGGTCGCCGCCGAATTGAAGTCGGGCGGGCCGTGGAAGAGCGTGCTCGGGCCGATCGGCTTCGACAAGAAGGGCGACATCACCAAGGCCGACTACGTCTTCTACGTCTGGCACGACGGCAATTATCACGAAATGTGAGAGGCGCGAGACGACAGGCCGGGGTTC
>DAHXNW010000336.1 GCA_027365195.1 Acetobacteraceae bacterium | reverse complement strand
CGGGCTGGCGCAGACTAAGCCGTCAGGCGCCAAACCATGAGTCCGGGCCGCTTCATCACCATCGAGGGCGGCGAGGCAGCGGGGAAATCGACGCAGACGCGCCATCTGGCAGCCGCCCTCGCCCAGCTCGGGCTCGATGTGCTGGCCACCCGCGAGCCTGGAGGGGCGGCCGAGGCGGAGGCGCTGCGCGGGCTGCTGCTGGCCGAACACATGGGCTGGACACCGCTCGCCGAGACGCTGCTGCATTACGCCGCCCGCGCGCAGCATGTGGCGCGGGTGATCCGCCCGGCCCTGGCCGCCGGACGCTGGGTGGTGTGCGACCGGTTTTCCGATTCCACCCTGGCCTATCAGGGTTATGGCCTCGGCGTCGATCACGCGGCGATCGCCGCCCTGAGCGACATGCTCGGCCTCTGGCCCGATCTCACCCTGGTGCTCGACTTGCCGGCCGAGGACATCGCGGGCCGCCTCGCCGGGCGGGGCGCCGGGGCGGATCGCTATGAGCGGATGGGCGAGGCATTTTTCGCCCGCGTCGGCCAGGGGTTCCGCGCCATCGCCGCCGCCGCTCCGGCGCGCTGCGTGCTGCTGTCGGCAACGCCGCCGGAAGCCTTGGTGACGCGGGCGATCCTCGCCGCCGTCGCCGAACGCTTCGGCCTCGCGCTATGAGCGGCCCGGTCGAACCACGCGCCAACCCGAACCTCGTCGGCCATGCCGGGGCCGAGGCCATGCTCTGCCATGCGGCGCACGGCGGGCGGCTCGCGCATGCCTGGCTGATCAGCGGCCCGGCGGGCATCGGCAAGGCGACGCTCGCCTATCGCTTCGCCCGCTGGCTGCTCGCGGGTGCGGTTGGCGAGAGCCTGGCGCTCGACCCCGCGCATCCCGCCTTCCGCCGGGTCGCCGCCGGCACGCATGCCGATCTGCTGACGGTGGAGCGCGGCTTCGATGACAAGCGCAAGCGCGAGCGCGCCGAGATCGTCGTCGATGACGTGCGCCGGGTGGCGGATTTCCTGCGCCGTACCCCGGCCGAGGGCGGCTGGCGCGTGGTGGTGCTCGATGGCGCCGAGACGCTCAATCGCAATGCCGCCAATGCGCTTCTGAAAGTGCTGGAGGAACCGCCGGCGCGCGCGGTGCTGCTGCTCACCTGCGCCGCCCCCGGGCTGCTGCTGCCGACCATCCGCAGCCGTTGCCGTGCCCTGCGGCTGCAACCGCTCGACGATACGGCGATGGCGGCGTTGCTGGCGACCCTGCTCGCCGAGCAGCCGCCAGAGCGGCGGGAGCGGCTGGGCGCGCTGGCCGAGGGTTCGCCCGGCCGCGCCCTGCTGCTGGCGGAGGCCGACGGCGTGGCGCTCGACGCGTTGGTGCAGGAGGTGCTGGCGGCGCCCGCCCTCTCGCTCACCCGCGCGCATGAGGTGGCCGATGCGCTGGGCCGTGGCGAGGCGGGCTTTACCACCTTCATGCAGTTGCTGCGCGCCGCCCTCGCCCTCGCGGTACGCCAGGCGGCGCGCGGCGAGGCGGACGCGGCACAGCGACGACTGCTCGGCGCCCGCCCGCTCGCCGCCTGGAGCGACGTGTGGCAGGCGCTGGGGCAGTTGCAGGATGCCACCGAGCATGCCCATCTGGACCAGCGACAGGCCATCGTCTCCGGCCTGAGCTTATTGGGAATGTCATGACGGCCAATTTCTACATCACGACGCCGATCTATTACGTGAACGGGGCGCCGCACATCGGCCACGCCTACACCTCGATCGCCGCCGATGTGCTGGCGCGCTGGCACCGCCTGGCCGGCGATTCCGTGTTCTTCCTCACCGGCACCGACGAGCACGGCCAGAAGGTGGAGCGCGCGGCGCAAGAGGCCGGGCTCGATCCGCAGGCGTTCACCGACCGCATCGCCGCCGATTTCCGCGACATGGCGGCGCGCATGGGGATCTCCAACGACGATTTCATCCGCACCACGGAGCCACGCCACAAACACGCCTGCGCCGCACTCTGGCAGCGGCTGGTGGCGGCGGATGCGATCTATCTCGACCATTACGAGGGCTGGTACGCGCTGCGCGACGAGGCGTTCTATGGCGAGGATGAATTGACCACGCGGGCCGATGGCGTGCGCATCGCACCCTCCGGCGCGCCGGTGGAGTGGGTGCGCGAGCCGTCGTATTTCTTCCGCCTCTCTGCCTGGCAGGACAAGCTGCTGGCATTCTACGACGAGCACCCCGATTTCATCGCCCCGACGGCGCGCCGCAACGAGGTGCTGAGCTTCGTGCGCGCCGGCCTCGCCGATCTCTCGATCAGCCGTACGAGCTTCCGCTGGGGCATTCCGGTGCCGGGCGATCCGGCGCATGTGATGTATGTGTGGCTCGACGCGCTGGTGAACTACCTCACCGCCATCGGTTATCCGGATACCGATGCGGCGCGCGCCAGCTTCTGGCCGGCCGACCTGCATGTGGTGGGCAAGGAGATCGTCCGGTTTCACGCGGTATTCTGGCCCGCCTTCCTGATGGCCGCCGGCATCGCGCCGCCCCGGCGGGTCTATTCGCACGGCTGGTGGACGGTCGAGGGCGAGAAGATGAGCAAATCGGTCGGCAATGTGATCGATCCGCGCGCGCTGGTCGATGAATTCGGCCTCGACGCGGTGCGGTTTTTTCTGCTGCGCGAGGTGCCGTTCGGCCAGGATGGCGATTTCAGCCGCCGCGCGCTGATCTCGCGCCTCAACAATGAACTGGCGAACGACCTCGGCAATCTGGCGCAGCGCGTGCTGACCCTGTTGCAGCGCAACTGCGCCGGAGAATGGCCGGCGCCGGCGGCAACGACGCCGCTGGCGGAGGCCGCCGCTGCCCTGCCCGGGGCGGTGCGCGCGCGGCTCGACCGCCTCGCCTTTCACGAGGCGCTGGAGGAGGTCTGGCGGGTGATCCGCGCCGCCAACGCCTATATCGACCATCAGGCGCCCTGGGCGCTGCGCAAGACCGACCCGGCGCGGATGGCAGAGGTGCTGCGCGTGCTGCTCGACACGCTGCGGAGTGTCGCCGTTGTGTTGCAGCCCGTCATGCCGGGCAGCATGACGGCGATGCTCGACCAGCTCGGCGTGCCGGCGCAAGCGCGCGATCTGGCGGCGCTCGATACAGCGATGGCCGCCGGCACCCCTCTGCCATCGCCTTCGGGCGTGTTCCCGCGTTTTGTCGAAGCGGTCGGGTGATCCATCGATGTTGATCGATTCGCACTGTCATCTCGATCATTTCTCGGCGGCGGAGTTGCCCGCCCTGCTGGCCCGCGCGCGCGCCGCCGGGGTGGGCGAGATGGTGAGCATCGCCACGCGCCTCGCGCAGACGCCGGATCTGATCGGCCTCACCGAGAGCGAGGCCGATCTGTGGTGCACCATCGGCGTGCATCCGCATCAGGCGGCCGAGCGGCCGGTGCCCGCGGTTGCCGAGATCGCCGCCCTCACCGCGCATCCGCGGGTGATCGGCATCGGCGAATCGGGCCTCGATTACTTCTATGACAAAGCGCCGCGCGACATCCAGCAGGCGAGTTTTCGCGCCCATATCCAAGCCGCCCGCGCGAGCGGCCTGCCGCTGTGCATCCACGCGCGCGACGCCGATGAGGATATCGCGCGGATTTTGCAGGAAGAATATCAGGATGGCGGCTTCGCCTTCCTGCTGCACTGCTTTTCCTCCTCGCGCACGCTCGCCGAAGCGGCGCTGGCGCTCGGCGGATATATCAGCTTCTCCGGCATCCTCACCTTCCCCAAGTCGCAGGACTTGCGCGCGATCGCCGCCGACATCCCGGCCGAGCGGCTGCTGGTGGAGACCGACGCGCCCTATCTCGCCCCGGTGCCGCATCGGGGCAAACGCAACGAGCCGAGCTTCGTCACCCACACCGCCGGCGTGCTGGCCGAGGTGCGCGGGATGACCACGGCGGCGCTGGCAGCGCTGACGACGGAGAATTTCCGCCGCCTGTTCCGCAAGACGGCATGATCGAGGTTCGCCTGCTCGGCTGCGGCGGCTCAGCCGGCGTGCCGCTGATCGGGGGAGCGGACGGGCGCGGCGACTGGGGGGCATGCGATCCGGGCGAGCCGCGCAACCGGCGCAGCCGCGCCAGCATCCTGGTGCGACAAAACGAGCAGAGCCTGCTGGTGGATACCGCGCCGGACATGCGTGCGCAGTTGCTCGCCAATGCGGTGGCGCGCGTCGATGCCATCCTGTTCACCCACGCCCATGCCGATCACATCACCGGGCTCGATGATGTGCGCATCCTCAATCGCATCGCCGGCCGGCCGCTCGAAACCTTCGCCACCGAGGCGACGCTCGGTGAGTTGGCGCGGCGCTTCGATTACGCCTTCAAACCCTGGCAGCCGCCCGGCTTTTATCGCCCGGTGCTGCACCCCCACCCGGTGCGCCCCGGCGAGCGCGTGACGATGGCCGGCATGGCGGTGACCTTGATCGATCAGGATCATGGTTTCACCCGCACCCTCGGCCTGCGGATCGGCGATTTCGCCTATTGCACCGATGTGGTGGCGCTCGACGAGACGGCCTTCGCGGCACTGGCCGGCGTCGATACCTGGGTGATCGGTTGTTTTCAGCGCGCCCCGCACCGCACCCATGCGCATCTGGAGCGTGTGCTGGAATGGACCCGGCGCGTCGGCGCGCGGCGCAGCGTGCTCACCCATATGGGCAACGATCTCGATTGGGGCTGGCTCACGGCGACGCTGCCCGCAGGCGTCGAGCCGGGGTTCGACGGCATGACGCTGGAAATCGGCTGACGGCATGGCCCCGCCGCTCACCTATCTCGACGCCAACGCGAGCGAGACGCTGCGCCCGGAGGCACGCGCGGCGATGCTGGCGGCGCTCGACGTCACCGGCAATCCGGCCTCGGTGCATGCCGCCGGCCGTGCTGGGCGGCGGCTGCTGGAGGAAGCGCGTGAGCGCCTCGCGCGGCGTTTCGGCGGCACGCCGGGCGAATTGGTGTTCACCTCCGGCGGCACCGAGGCCGATGCGCTGGCGATCCATGCCCTCGGCGCCGGCCGCCGGGTGCTCATCAGCGCGATCGAGCACGACGCGGTGCGCGCGGCGGCGCCGGCGGCCGTGGTGCTGCCGGTGGATCACGACGGCGCACTCGATCTCGCTTCACTCGCGGCGGCACTGGCGGAGGGCGGTCCGGCGCTGGTCTCGCTGATGCTCGCCAATAACGAAACCGGCGTGATCCAGCCGGTCGCCGAGGCGGCGGCCCTCTGTCGCCGGCATGGCGCGTTGATCCATGTCGATGCGGTACAGGCGGGCGGGCGCATGGCGGTCGATCTCGCCGCCCTCGGCGCTGACAGCCTGGCGATCTCCTCGCATAAATTGGGCGGCCCATCTGGCGCCGGCGCGCTGCTATTGCGCCCCGATCTGCCATGGCGGTCGCTGCTTCCCGGCGGCGGGCAGGAACGTGGGCGGCGCGGCGGCACGCCGCCGGTGGCGGCGATCGCCGGCTTCGCAGCGGCGGCGGATGTGGCGCCGGTGGATCTCACGCCGCTGCGCGATGCCATCGAGCGCGCCGCCATCGGCTGTGGCGCGCGGCTTTGCGGCGGTGGCGCGCGGCTTTCCAACACCAGTTGCCTCGCCCTGCCCGGCCTCGCCGCGCTGACCCAGGTGATCGCGCTCGATCTGGCCGGCATCGCGGTTTCCGCCGGGGCGGCGTGCAGTTCGGGCAAGGTGGCGCGCAGCCATGTGCTCGACGCCATGGGCCTCGGCGATCTGGCCGGCCAGGCGATCCGCGTCTCGCTGCCCTGGCATGCGACGCCCGCCGATGTGGCACGCTTCGCCGAAGCCTATGCGGCGATGGCCGCGCGCGCTTGCATGCGGCAAGCGGAGGCATTACCTCGACGGCTCAACCGTTGCTGAAGGCCGTGCAGAGCGATGCCCAAGATGATCTTTATCGAGCGTGACGGCAGCCGTCGCGAAGTGGATGCGCCGCTCGGCCTCTCGGTGCTGGAAATCGCCCATCGACACGATATCGATATCGAGGGCGCCTGCGAGGGTTCGCTCGCCTGCTCCACCTGCCATGTCATCGTCGATCCGGCCTGGTCCGCCCAGCTCGCCAAGCCGACCGAGGACGAGGAGGATATGCTCGACCTCGCCTTCGGCCTCGAAGCCACCTCGCGCCTCGGCTGCCAGATCGTCATGACGCCGGCGCTCGACGGGCTGGTGGTGCGGCTGCCGGCGGGAACGCGCAATCTGTTGAACGGATAGGGAGGCGATGTCGTCCGCTGCCTCCCCCATGCGCGTGCTGGTCGCGATGTCGGGCGGGGTGGACAGCAGCGCCGTCGCCGGGCTGCTGCACGAGGCCGGGCATGAGGTGATCGGCGTCACCCTGCAGCTCTACGACCATGGCGCGGCCAGCGGCCGGCGCGGCGCCTGCTGCGCCGGGCAGGACATTCACGACGCGCGGCGGGTGGCCGATCATCTCGGCATTCCGCATTACGTGATCGACGCCGAGGCACGCTTCCGCGCCGCCGTGATCGAGCCATTCGCCGACAGCTACGCGGCGGGCGAGACCCCGGTACCGTGCGTGCGCTGTAACCAGAGCGTCAAATTCACCGATCTTCTGACGCTCGCCGACGACCTCGGCGCCGCCGCGCTGGCGACCGGGCATTACGTGCGCCGGATCGAGGGCACAGAGGGAGCGGAGTTGCATCGCGCCGCCGATCCGGCGCGCGATCAGAGCTGGTTCCTGTTCGCCACCACCCGTCGCCAGCTCGCGCGCAGCCTGTTCCCGCTCGGCGCGATGGCGGACAAGGCGGCGGTGCGCCGCGAGGCCGCGCGCCTCGGCCTCGGTATCGCCGCCAAGCCGGACAGCCAGGACATCTGCTTCGTACCCTCCGGCAGCTACGCGGAGATGGTGGGCCGGCGCCATCCGCAGGCGCTCGCACCGGGCGAAATCGTCGACGCCGGAGGCCAGGTGCTCGGCCGCCACGCCGGCATCGCGCGCTATACCGTGGGCCAGGGCAAGCGCCTCGGCGGCGCGGGGCAGCGGGATGGCGCCGCCCAGGTGGTGGTGGCGCTCGATGCGGCGCGCCAGCGCGTGGTGGTGGGGCCGCGCGACAGCGGCACGCGGCGAATGACACTCGCCGAGGTGAACTGGCTGATCGACCCGCCGGAGGCGCCGCTCCGCTGTCACGTGCAGTTGCGCGCCCGCGAGGCGCCAAAGCCGGCGGAGATCATCGCGACCGCCGAGGGCGCGCGCGTCACGCTCGACGCCCCGGCACTCCCCGCGCCCGGACAGGCCTGCGTGTTCTATGACGGCGCGCGCGTGCTCGGCGGCGGCTTCATCCGGCGCGCGGCGGTGGAGAGTTGACGCGAGGCGGCTGGGGAGGCTATCTCGCGCATCGCGGACGGCGGCGTAGCTCAGTGGTAGAGCAGGGGAATCATAATCCCTTGGTCGGTGGTTCAAATCCGCCCGCCGCTACCGGTCGTTCGATTGGTGATACCAATCCGCCTGACGCCCATGCGCGCGCGGCGATGAGCCGGTTCCAGGCGGGCCGGTGCGGACGACACTTCAGCGCAGCATGCCAAGAGCGTGAATTCCGCTTGCGAGGCGCACGGCTTGTGCCGATATTCGATTGATCGGCGGTCCGGCGCTGCATGGCCCAGAACAGGGAGGGATGTGTCTTCCAAGACGTCGATTCGCCCGAATGGGGAACATCGCCGGGCTCCTCCACGCCCTGGTCGTCGCTGTTTGCCCTGGTCGGTTTCATCGGCCTCGGGCTGCTTGTCGGGCTTGCCGACGGAGCAGCAACGGCGCAGGCGGTGCATGGCTGGTATCTCTCCCTCGCCGCTCCCCCCGGACGGCCACCGAACTGGGTGTTCGCGCCGGTCTGGAGCCTACTTTATGTGTTGATCGGCGTCTCCGGCTGGCTGCTGTGGCGGCGCGTCGGCACGCGTCCGCCGCTGCGGCTGTGGGGATGGCAATTGCTGGTCAACGCGCTCTGGGCGCCGGCGTTCTTTGGCCTGCGCAGCCCGGCGGCAGGGCTCGTGGTGCTGCTGCCACTGTTGGCGTTGATCGGGCTGACGATTCTCGCCGCAGGACGGGTCGATCGGCGGGCCGCAGTCCTACTGCTGCCCTACGCTGTCTGGACGTGCTATGCGACCTATCTCAACATTGGTTTCTGGTGGCTGAATTGATCGCCATGATTCGACATCTGCTGGCCCAGACAACCTGCTGTCTGTTGCTGATCGTCGCCGTGGGAACGCTCGCCGGCAGCGCCCGGGCGCAGACGCCGGGCATGCCGTCAGCGAAAATCCCGAATGCCGACACCGGCGCTGGCGGCGCCGCGCCGATCCCCGCACTGCCCGGCTCGCATGCAACGGACGATGCCGTCGCCCCGCCGGAGCGGCCCCCCTCCGAACTGCCGCCGACCGAGGCGCTGTTCGACGCCATCAACCGTGGCGATGTCGCCGGCACGCGCGACGCAATTTCGCGCGGCGCCGATCTGAACGGCCATGATATTTTGGGGCTGACGCCAATGGCGTTGTCGGTCGATCTCGGCCGTAACAACATCACCTTCTTGCTGCTCTCGCTGCGCGCCAGCGAGGAAAGCGACGGGCCGCCGGTCGCCATCGCACAGCGCGAGCCGATAGGGAAAGCAGCGGGCGGCAAGCAGACCGCTGGCAAATCCGGCACTGGCCATAGCGCCAGCACGCATGCGGCCCCCCTACCCGAACAGACCCCAGACACCCGCCTCGCCGACGGTGGCGTGCCGGCCCCCAGCGCCGGCTTCCTCGGCTTTATCCCGCTGTTTCGTTAAAGCATGATGCGTTCGCGTTGAGTCCGCATTCCGGTGGTGGAGCCAATCGGAATCGAACCGACGACCTCCTGAATGCCATTCAGGCGCTCTCCCAACTGAGCTATGGCCCCACTGCGCTCACCTTGTAGACCGGGTATGCGATGCGGATCAAGCGCCCAACGTCGGCTCTGGTGGG
>DAHXNW010000333.1 GCA_027365195.1 Acetobacteraceae bacterium | reverse complement strand
CGCACGACGCGGCGGGTGGCGAAGCCGGCGCGGCGGTAGAGGGGGAGTGCGCGCGGATGATCGGCCGTGCAGGTATTCACGGTCATGCCGCGCGCGCCGTGCGCCCAGGTTAGATCGACGGCGTGGCGGAGCAATGGCAGGCCGAGGCCGCTGCCGATGGCGTGCGGCAGCAAGCCGAAATAGCTCAGATTGACCTCCGGCCAGCGCCGCGCGTCGAGTTCGTAAAACCCGGCCGGCTCGCCGCCCTGATACAGTACATGCAGGCTCACGCCGGGCGCGCGTAGCAGTGCCGCCAGTTCGTCATCCGGCATGATCCGGCGCAGCCACCACAGATGCGCGGCACCGGCGGTGTTGTAGAGATAGCGGTAGAACCCGAGCGTCGGCGCCGGCGGGGTCAGCACAACGGCACTCTGCGGCAGCGGCGGGGCGGGCTCGGCCGGCGGCTGGTCCATGCGCAGGAACGTCACCTCCACCACAACCCGCGATGCCGGCTCGCTCATCACCCGCTCAGTCGTCGAGGAAACTGCGTAGCCGCCGGCTGCGGCTCGGGTGCTTGAGCTTGCGCAGCGCCTTCGCCTCAATCTGGCGGATGCGCTCGCGTGTCACGTTGAACTGCTGGCCGACCTCCTCGAGCGTGTGATCGGTGTTCATGCCGATACCGAAACGCATGCGCAGCACCCGCTCCTCGCGCGGGGTGAGGCTCGAGAGCACCCGCGTGGTCGCCTCACGCAGATTGGCCTGGATCGCCGCGTCGAGCGGAATGATCGCCGCCTTGTCCTCGATGAAATCGCCGAGATGGCTGTCCTCCTCGTCGCCGATCGGCGTCTCGAGGCTGATCGGCTCCTTGGCGATCTTGAGCACCTTACGGACTTTCTCGATCGGCATGCCGAGCTTGTCGGCAAGCTCCTCCGGCGCCGGCTCACGGCCGATCTCGTGCAGCATCTGGCGCGAGGTGCGCACCAGCTTGTTGATCGTCTCGATCATATGCACAGGAATGCGAATGGTGCGCGCCTGATCGGCGATGCTGCGGGTGATCGCCTGGCGAATCCACCAGGTGGCGTAGGTGCTGAATTTATAGCCGCGGCGGTATTCGAATTTGTCCACCGCCTTCATCAGCCCGATGTTGCCCTCTTGGATCAGATCGAGGAATTGCAAGCCGCGATTGGTGTATTTCTTGGCGATCGAAATCACCAGCCGCAGATTGGCCTCGATCATCTCCTTCTTGGCGCGCGCCGCGTCGCGCTCGCCGCGATTGACCGTGGTGTAGACGCGGCGAAACTCGGCGATCGGCAGGCCGGCGTCGTTGGCGACGACGGCGATGCGCGCGCGCAGTTCGATGATGTCCGTCGCATGGCGGGTGGCGAAGTTCTTCCAGCCCTTGCCGGGGAGTGCCGCGATGCGCTCCAGCCAGTTCGGGTCGAGCTCATGGCCGCGATACTGCTGCAGGAAGTCGTCACGGTTGACCTTGCATCCCTCGGCGCGGCGCAGCAACTGTCCCTCCAGCCCGGTTAGCTTCTGGTTGAGCTGCTTGAGCTGCATCACCAGCTCCTCGATGCGGTTGTTGTGCAGCCGCACCTGCTCCACCTTGCCCACCAGCTCCTCGCGCTGACGTTCGTAGGTTTTTTCCGACCGCGCGCTGATCTCGCCGCCGCTGGTGAAGCTGTTCAGCCGCCGATCCTGCACCTTGTGCAGTTTCTTGTACAGCGCTTCGATCTCCTCGAACGTCGCGAGCACCTCGGGCTTCAGCTTCTCCTCCAGCGCCGAGAGAGAGATGCCGGGTCCGTCGCCCTCCTCGCCCTCTTCCGGCTCTTCGGGCGGCTCGAAGCCGGTGCTCTCGGCTTTCGCCTCCGCCGCCTCGCCCGTTGCCGTCTCGCCGGGAGCCGGTTCGGCCACCTCGGCGGCCGGCGGCCCGCCTTGGGTCGCTTCCAGATCGACGATGTCGCGCAACAGCATGCGCCCGGCCTTCAGCGCCTCGTGCCAGGCGATGATGGCGCGGAAGGTGAGCGGGCTTTCGCACAGCCCGCCGATCATCATGTCGCGTCCGGCCTCGATGCGCTTGGCGATGGCGATCTCGCCCTCACGCGAGAGCAGCTCGACACCGCCCATTTCGCGCAGATACATCCGCACCGGATCGTCGGTGCGCCCAAGGCTCTCCTCATCGACATTGCCGCTCGGCTCCTCGGCATCGGCATCCGGCTTCTCGGCCTTGGCGACCGGCTCGATATCCTCGCTTTCCTCGCCCTCGACCACCTGGATGCCCATCTCGCTGAGCATCGACATCACGTCCTCGATCTGCTCGGAGCTGTTCTGATCCGGCGGCAGCACGGCGTTGAGTTCGTCGAAAGTGATGTAGCCGCGTTCCTTGCAGCGCGCGATCAGGCGCTTGACGGCGGCCGACTGGGTATCGAGCAGGCTGGTATCGCCGTCCGGCTCGCTCACCGCCGTCTCGCCCGTTGTTGCCTGTTTGGTTGCCATGCCTTCAAACGCTCCCGTTCGCTCGCTCACGCGCCGGCCCGCAGCTCGACCAGGCCGAAATCCGTCTCGGTGAGGCGCCGCCGCGCCTCCGCCAATGCCTGCACCCGCCGCTCGTTGGCCTCGTTCGGCTGCGCCGCCCAGTCGCTGCACGCCGCACTGAACTCCGCCTCGAGCCGGCCACTGTTCAACAGGCCGAATATGTGCCACCACCCCGCCAAAGCCTCGGCCGGCAAAGCCGCCTCGCCCGCACAGGCAGGCAACGGCAGCGGCGAGGCTGATAGCACCAGCCCCGCATCCTCACCCGACCCCGTCGATGTCAGGTGGTCGATCAATAGCCGCGAGTCAAGCGCCTCATGGCGATCGGCGGCGTGCATGACCGCGTCCCTGATGCGCGAAAGTGACAGTGGCAGGTCGAGCGTCTGGTACGCCTCCTCCACATCGGCAAGGAGGGCGGGATGGCGCAGCAAAATAGCGGTGAGAATGCGCAGCCGCTCGCCGCGCGCGCCTGCCGGCTCCGGCGGCGGACAGGCGACGGGTGCGGCGGCCGCAGGCTGGCCGCGCCGGGTGCGCCCGCTGGCGAAAAAACGGTCGAGCAGACTGCGGCGGTATTCGCCGGCGAGCGCACGGTCCGGGATGCGCGCGGCGGCGGCCTCGAGCCTCGCCCGCAAGGCGGCACGCTGCTCGGGCGTGTGGCGCGGCTGGCCCTCGCTCAGCAGATCGAACAGCGCCTCCGACAGCGGCACCGCAGCCTCCAGCACCCTCTGCATCCCGGCCGGACCGGCGCGCGCGATCAGCGTATCGGGGTCTTCGCCGGCCGGCAGGCGGGCGATGCGCAAGGTCCGCTCCGGCCCGAGTTGCGTCAGCGCGAGTTCGGCGGCCCGGGCCACGGCTCGCCCGCCCGCCGCATCGCCATCGAAACACAGCACCGGGGCGGGCGAGAGCTGCCACAGCAGATCGAGCTGTTCGGTGGAAACCGCGGTGCCGAGCGGGGCGAGCGCGCCGGCGAAGCCGCCCCGATGCAGCGCGATCACGTCCATATAGCCTTCCACCACCACCAGCGCCGCGCCCTGGCGCACCGCGGTGCGCGCCAGATCGAGTCCGTAGAGGCTGCGGCGCTTGGCGAAGGCGGCGGTTTCCGGGCCGTTGAGATATTTCGGCTGGCCATCGCCCAGAGTGCGGCCGCCGAAGCTGATCACGCGGCCCTGGCGATCGCGGATCGGAAACATCACGCGCTCGAAGAATAACTCCCGCCCGCCCTCCTCCGGCGGTTTGAGCAACCCGGCCTCGACCAGCCGCGCGGGCTCGATGCCGGCGGCGGCAAGCTCGGCCGCCAGTTCGCCGCGCCCCGGCGCGAAGCCGAGGCCGAAACGGCGGATGGTCGCCTCGTCGAGCCGCCGGCCGTGCAGATAGGCCAGCGCGCGCGCCCCCTCGGGGCGGAACAGATGCCGGGTGAAGGCGGCCTCGGCGGCGGCGAGCACGTCGGTGAGGTCGAGCCGCGCGCGCGCCTCCGCGCTCGCCTCCGGGGTCGGCTTGGGCACCTCCATGCCGGCCTCGGCGGCGAGCTGGCCGACCGCCTCGATGAAAGCCAGCCCCTGATTCTGCATCAGGAAACTGATCGCATCGCCATGCACGCCGCAGCCGAAGCAATGGAAATGATCGTCATAGACGTAGAACGACGGCGTCTTCTCGCCATGGAACGGGCAGCAGCCCTTCCATTGCCGGCCCGAACGCGCGAGACGCACACGTCGGCCGATCAGCGCCGGCAGCGGCGTGCGGGCACGCAATTCGTCGAGAAAGCCGCCCGGCAGCGCCATCAGCCGGCGAGCCGCGCCCGCACCAGCGGCCCAGCGGCGCCGAGATCGAGGCTGGCGCCATGCGCCGCTTTCAGCGCCGCCATCACCCGCCCCATATCCTTCGGCCCGGCCGCACCGGTTGCGGCGATCGCCGCCTCGACCGCCGCCGCCAGCGCGTCCGCCGCCATCGGCTGCGGCAGGAAATGCTCGATCAGCGCGATCTCGGCCTCCTCCTTGGCGGCCAGTTCGGGCCGGTTGCCCTGCTGATACAGCGCCACCGCCTCGCGCCGCGATTTCACCATGCCGCGCAGCATGGCGATCACCGCCTCATCGGCCACCGGCCCACCCGGCCGGGCGGCGATATCGACATCCTTCAGCCGCGCCAGGATCATCCGCAGCGTGGAGACACGCGGCGCATCTCCCGCCTTCATCGCCGTCTTCAACTGTTCGGCGAACGACTCGCGCAGGGTCATCAACGGCACTCCTTCATTTCATTCCTTCATCTGCAATTTTTGACGGGATTTGTCATCAACGACTCAAAGCACGTCTGGAAATTTTTTCCCATTTCCGTTGGTTCTTGATCTGGGAAATAATTTCCCATATAGCCGGTTCATGTCCATCACAGTGGAAGCTCTGATCGAACGTCTGGGCGGCCCGGCCGCCGCCGCCGCACAGCTTGGCGTCGGCACCGAGGCGCTGCGCAAATGGCGGCAGTCCGGCGTCATTCCGGCGCGGCACTGGCCGGCGCTGCTGGCGGCGACCGGCTTGGCGCTCGCCGAGCTGCCCGGCGCCGCGCCATCGGGGGAGAGTGTGGCCGTGAGCGAGAGCATGACAGCGAGAGGGATGGACTGTGAACCGCCGGAGGGGGCGAGCGCGGTACTGGTGCTCGCCGATGGCGCCCTGTTCTGGGGCCGTGGTTTCGGCGCCCACACCGGAGCACCCTCGCCGGCTGGCGAAGTGTGTTTCAACACCGGCATGAGCGGCTATCAGGAGACCCTGACAGACCCCTCCTACGCCGGGCAGATCATCACCTTCACCTTTCCCCATATCGGCAATGTGGGGACGAATGGCGAGGATATCGAGGCGGACCGTATCGCCGCGCGCGGCCTCGTCATCGCGCAGGACATCACCGCACCGTCAAACTGGCGCGCTGTGCAGGGGCTCGATGCGTGGCTGCGGCAGCGGGGTGTGGCCGGGCTTGCCGGCGTCGATACCCGCGCCCTCACCCTGCGCATCCGCGACGGCGGCGCCCCCTCCGGCGTGCTCGCCTATCCGGCCGATGGCCGCTTCGACATCGCCGCCTTGCGTGCCGAGGCCGCCGCCTGGCCGGGGCTCGCGGGCATGGATCTGGCGCGCGAGGTGTCCTGCACGCAGGGCTATGCGTGGGAGGGCGGCACATGGTCCTGGCCCGAGGGTTTCGCGCCGCCGAACGCCACGGCGCGTCATGTCGTCGCCGTCGATTACGGCGCCAAGCGCAACATCCTGCGCTGCCTCGCCGCCGCCGGCTGCCGGGTGAGCGTGGTGCCGGCGACCGCGAGCGCCGAGGACATTCTGCGCCTGCGCCCCGATGGCGTGTTTCTCTCCAACGGCCCGGGCGACCCGGCGGCGACGGGCGTCTATGCGGTGCCGGCGATCCAGGGCGTGTTGGCCGCCGGTGTTCCGCTGTTCGGCATCTGCCTCGGCCATCAATTGCTCGCCCTCGCGCTGGGTGCGCGCACCTATAAGATGGACAAGGGGCATCGCGGCGCCAATCAACCGGTGCTCGACCTCGCCACCGGGCGGGTTTCGATCACCAGCCAGAACCACGGCTTTGCCGTCGATGCGGACTCGCTCCCCGCCGGTGTGCGCCAGACGCATCTCTCGCTGTTCGACCGCAGCAACGAGGGCCTCGCCTGCGACGACCGGCCGGCCTTCAGCGTGCAGTACCACCCAGAGGCGAGTCCGGGGCCGAGCGATAGTTTTTATCTGTTTGAGCGGTTCATGACGCTCATCGACCACTGATCCATTGAGGGTCTGGGGCCTCCAGGCCCCAGCGGGTCCAGGGCAGCGCCCTGGCCTGGCTTTCGCAACCGAGGACCACCATGCCCAAACGCGCCGACATCAAATCCATCCTGATCATCGGCGCCGGCCCGCCGAAGTCTCAGAATCTTTTGGAAGGGCGGGTCCCATTGATCGGGATCGGTATCGAACTCTCCAGCTATAAAGAGTATCAACGGGAATGCCTGTTTCACGGAACAAGGTGGGAATATATTCGTTATGAGGAAAAAGCATTCTCTTGATGACCTAAGAACCGAAGTTGAAAGGAAGAGAAAACGAAGAAACCCCTTATCGTTTCCGGTAAAATAGCTAGGTGTCGAAGCCAACTATTTACCACCCGAAGGGTGAAACGAAAGGGGTCACATCATGCTACGACAGACCGTTCTCCCATTCAAGCTTGAAGCCACCGATGAAAGTCTGACATCCCATGCGGGCCTTGTTCTTTTTGGAGAATTTTTAAAGTCCCTGAACCTGAAGCACTGGATTGATCAGGCGTTTGGCCGACCTGGGAGTGGAGCGGGATATCTGGCCTCCGCCTATGTCATTTCCCTTCTCCTGATGTTGCATGGCGGAGGCCGGAGCCTCGAAGATCTCAGAATGATCTCCCGGGACAAGGCATTACTGACGCTTCTGGAGATTGAAGAAGTTCCCTCCTCCGATGCCTTTGGAAAGTGGTTGCGTCGGGTGGGAGGA
>DAHXNW010000311.1 GCA_027365195.1 Acetobacteraceae bacterium | reverse complement strand
GAGATCGGGGTGATGGCGGGGATCGTGCAGACTCTGCCGATTTTCCACAATTTCACCGCCGAACGGCTCGACTCCGCGACCAACGCCGCGGTCGAGTTGTTGCGCGAGGAAGACGGGTTGCGCCACGCGGCGCGGCTGATCCGCGAGGCGCTGGAGCCACGGTTGCGCGAGACCGCCTATGCACTGGCCTGCGAGGTGGTGGCGGCCGGTGTGCTGGCGCAGCAATCGTCACTGCGCATGCTGGAATTCGTCGTCAACGAGTTGCATCTCGAACCGCTGATCTCGGCCGCGATCGAGCGCGGCGCGCGGGCGCGGCATCAGCAACTCTGATCGCTCCCTCCGCCCGAAAGATGGATGCCGCCGAGGCTTGCAACCCCGGCGGCGGTGGATCAGGCGAGCTTGAGGTTAGACGCAGCGGCTTTGCCGCGCTCCATCACCACTTCGTAGCTGACCTTCTGGCCATCATTGAGGCCCTTCAGCCCGGCCGCCTGCACGGCGGTGATGTGGACGAACACATCCTTGCCACCATCCTGCGGCATGATGAAGCCGAAGCCCTTGGTCGCATTGAACCATTTGACGGTTCCGATAGCCATGACGCACTACTCCTGGACGTTGGGGAAGAAACGGTCGGCGTATCACGCCGAACGGGTCGCGACCGGATGCACCGGCGACGATGTTGAAAAAGACACAGATGATCGTGGGGATGACTGGCGCACATAATCAGTGCGCAGCGCCGACATCGGCGAACGGCCGAGCTTGTCGCTGCCGCCGGCCTGGGTTCAGCCGACCTTAAGGTTCGTGGCCGAGGACTTGCCTCGCTCCATCGTCACTTCGTAACTCACCTTCTGCCCCTCATCGAGGCCGCGAAGGCCGGCCGCCTGCACGGCGGTGATGTGGACGAACACATCTTTGCCGCCATCCTGCGGCATGATGAAGCCATATCCCTTGGTGGTATTGAACCACTTGACAGTACCGGTAGCCATCGCTGCATCACTCTCCGACGAAAACGCCCGCATCATCGCGTGCGCATAACAACCGGGCCTTGGGAATTCTTGAAGGCACCCGATGGACGGAGGCGCAGCAAGTCAAGCCGGAACACGATTGCAGCTTTAAATGACGCAGAAAGCCTCTGTAATGTCAATTCAGATCGTCAGCAAATGCCGCTTTGGCCGTCGGATCCTGGCATCACGAAAAAGGGCAGGCCCTGCGGCCTGCCCTTTCCTTCGTCGGCGTTATCGGGACGATCAGAAATCCATATCGCCCATGCCACCCATGCCGCCACCCGGCGGACCACCGGCCGGCGCCTTCTTCTCCGGCCGCTCAGCCACCATCGCCTCGGTGGTGATCAGCAGGCCGGCGACCGAGGCTGCATCCTGCAGCGCCGTGCGCACGACCTTGGTCGGATCGATGATGCCGGCCTTGACCATGTCCTTGAACTCGCCGGTCTGCGCATCGAAGCCCCAGTTGTGCTCATCCTTCTCGAGCACTTTGCCGGCGATCACCGCGCCGTCTTCGCCGGCATTCTCGGCGATCTGACGCAGCGGGGTCTGTGCCGCGCGACGGACAATCTCGACGCCGACGCGCTGGTCGTCATTCTCCACCTTCAACTTGGCGAGAATGAGGCTGGCGCGTGCGAGCGCCACGCCGCCGCCCGGCACGATGCCCTCTTCGACCGCGGCGCGGGTCGCATGCAGCGCGTCATCGACGCGATCCTTGCGCTCCTTCACCTCGACCTCGGAGGACCCACCGACGCGGATCACGGCGACGCCACCGGCGAGCTTCGCCAGCCGCTCCTGCAGCTTCTCGCGATCGTAGTCCGACGTGGTCTCCTCGACCTGCGCGCGGATCTGGTTGCAGCGGCCGGAGATGTCCTCCTTCTTGCCCGCACCCTCGACGATCGTGGTGTTTTCCTTCTCGATCAACACCTTCTTGGCCTTGCCGAGCATCGCCAGCGTGACGGTCTCGAGCTTGATGCCGAGATCCTCGCTGATCACCTGCCCACCGGTCAGGATGGCGATGTCTTCGAGCATCGCCTTGCGGCGATCGCCGAAGCCCGGCGCCTTCACGGCGGCGACCTTCAGCCCGCCACGCAGCTTGTTCACCACGAGGGTCGCGAGCGCCTCGCCCTCGACATCCTCGGCGATGATCAGCAGCGGCCGGCCGGACTGCACGATCGACTCGAGCAGCGGCAGCATCGGCTGCAAGCCCGAGAGCTTCTTCTCGTGGATCAGGATATAGGGCTGATCCAGATCGGCGATCATCTTCTCGGCATTGGTGATGAAATAGGGCGAGACGTAACCGCGATCGAACTGCATGCCCTCGACCACGTCGAGCTCGGTCTGGATGCCCTTGGCTTCCTCGACGGTGATGACACCCTCGTTGCCCACCTTCTGCATCGCCTCGGCGATCATCTTGCCGATCTCGACCTCGCCATTGGAGGAAATCGTGCCGACCTGCGCCGTCTCGGCCGGGGTGGTGATCTTGCGGCTGCGCTTCTTGAGCTCCTCGACCAGGGCGATCACCGCCTTATCGATGCCGCGACGCAGATCCATCGGGTTCATGCCGGCGGCCACCGACTTTGCACCCTCGCGCACGATCGCCTGCGCCAGCACGGTTGCGGTCGTCGTGCCGTCACCGGCGATGTCGTTGGTCTTGCTGGCGACTTCGCGCACCATCTGGGCGCCCATGTTCTCGAACTTGTCGGCCAGCTCGATCTCTTTGGCGACGGTTACACCGTCCTTGGTGATGCGCGGGGCGCCGAAGCTCTTGTCGAGCACCACGTTGCGACCCTTGGGGCCGAGCGTCACCTTGACCGCATCGGCCAGAATGTCGACGCCGCGAAGCATGCGCTGGCGGGCATCGGCACCGAAACGAACGTCTTTGGCTGCCATTGTGTCTATATTCCTCGTGCTAGAATGAGATGGAACGCTGGGTGGATCAGGCGGCTTTCTTCTTCGCCACGCTGCCCTCGATCACGCCCATGATGTCGGACTCCTTCATGATCAACAGCTCTTCGCCGTCGATCTTGACCTCGGTGCCCGACCATTTGCCGAACAGCACGCGATCACCGGCTTTCACATCGGGCTTCACCAGTTCGCCCTTATCGTTATGCGCGCCCGGACCGACGGCGACGATCTCGCCTTCCATCGGCTTTTCCTTGGCGGTGTCGGGAATGATGATGCCGCCGGCGGTCTTTTCCTCGGCGTCGATCCGGCGGACGACCACCCGGTCATGCAGGGGACGGAATTTCATGCGGATTTCTCCTGGATTGGGTCAGTCACGTCGCGCATCCGCGGCGATCTGACGATGAAACGGGTCATGTGTGAATGGCTCGCGCTGCACACTGTGTTAGCACTCCGACGTGAGGAGTGCCAGCGATGTAGTCCAGCACGCCTGTGAAGTCAAGGCGCCGGCAGCACTCGGCGCATGTGAGTGCTAATATGCTGTTCCATATCGTTTTTTCTTGTGCCCGAGCGGCCGGCGATGACATCATGACAGCGTCGTTTCGCAGCACTCCGGCGCGCGCCGGTGCCATGGAGGGATCATGCAGCTTGCCCCGCAATTGCACGCTTACCGGCTGACCACGGCCGAAATCCTCTACCGTCTGCCGGACCATCCCGACCTGCTCCAGAGCTATATCTGGCAGGAACTAGACTTGGCGCCGCGCTTTCCGGTGCTGCGCAAATTCCTCGATTTCTGGCACCGCGAACTCGATGGGAAGCTGCACTCCGTGCGCGTCGCGTCCGCCAGCCTGATCGGCCCCGGCGAGTGGCGGCATCCGGCGGCGCTTATGCATCTACATTGAAGCAGGCTATCCCACGTTCACGCCTCGCCCGGGCGATGCAGCGCTGGGCGGGCGCGGGTGAAACTGAGCCGCCCGGCCTTCATCCCCCATAATGGCTGGGCGAGTTCCGCGACCACGCCGGCAGGATCGGCGCCGTCGAGCAGCACCAAATCGGCGGGCATGCCGATGCCGATGCCGTAATCATCGAGCCGCAGGAGGCGCGCCGCGCCATCGGTCACCATCCCCAGGCATTGCGCCAGATCGGCCGGGCGGCCGAGGTGGCAGACATTGGCGTAGAGATTGGCCATCCGGATCAGCGAGCCATCGCCATAGGGGGTGAACGGGTTGAGCACATTGTTGGTGGAGATCGAACACGTCACGCCGCGCGCCAGCAGATCGCTGAGCGGAGTGACGCCGCGCGGTATCGCATGGGTGTGGCTGCGCCCGGTCAGATACAGATCGGTCGCCGGTAGGCTGGTCACCGCGACGCCGGCATTGGCGAGTCGCGCGGCCAGTGCCGCGTAGTCCGCCGGCGGCAGCAGCGACATCTGCGTTACATGGCCGATCGCGACCCGTCCACCCCAGCCATACGCCTCGGTCTGCCGGCAGACGTACTCGGCCTGCATGCCCTCGGGGCTTTCGCCGATATCCAGATGCATGTCGATATCGACATCAAATTCCCGCGCCAGAGCGAAGATGCGGTCGATCTGGCCGCGTGGATCGGTATCGACATAGGGCACCGCGCCGATCACCCGTGCGCCGCGCCGTAGCCCCTCGATCAGCAGCGCCTCGGTACCCGGATTGTTGAGCAGCCCCTCCTGCGGGAAAACACACATCTGCATGTCGATCGCCCAGGCATAATCGGCGCGTAATGCCGCCACCGCCTCGAAGCCGGTCATGCCGATCACGGGGTCGAGTTCGACATGGGTGCGCATGCGCATGGTGCCGTGGGCGATGCATTTCTCCAGCGTGCGCCGGCCGCGCGCGTAGACATCCTCTGGTGTGAAGCCGGCCTTGGCGCGCGCCGTCTCGCGCACCGCCTCGGCCACACTGCCCTCGGCGGCGCTACAGCGGTCGAGGATGCAGGTCTTGTCGAGATGGATATGGGTCTCGACGAAGCCGGGCAGCACCAGCCCCCCGCCCGCCTCCAGCGTTGGCGCCTCGATCGGCAGGTCGGCGCCGATCGCCACGATTCGACCGCCGGCGATCGCCAAATCGACCTCGGCGAGGGTGCCTGCCCGCAGAATGCGGGCATGGCGGATCACGCGGTCGGCTGTGTTCATCATCCCTCGCTCTGGTAAACCGGGCACTCGGAAGCTAGCCTATGCTTCCTTACAGCACGCGGGAGGGTTTCGACATGCCACAATTCTGCGCCAATCTGTCGATGATGTATAACGAAGTCGGTTTCCTGGACCGTTTCGCAGAGGCCGCCGCGGATGGCTTCGGCGCGGTCGAGTTCCTGTTTCCCTATGAGCATCCGGCCGCGATCCTGCGCCAGCGGCTCGACTCAAACGGCCTGCGGCAGGTGCTGTTCAATGCCCCACCGGGCGACTGGGCGGCCGGCGAGCGCGGCATCGCCTGTCTGCCCGGCCGGCAGACAGAGTTTCGCGAGGGCATTCATCGCGCGCTCGACTATGCCCACGCACTCGACTGCCGGATGGTGCACGTGATGGCGGGCATCGCGCCGGCAGGCAGCCATTGGATGACGCTGGGGGCGATCTATGCCGCCAACCTCGCCTGGGCGGCAGAGCAGGCGGTGGCGGCAGGGGTGCGGCTGCTGATCGAGCCGATCAATCATCGCGACATGCCGGGCTATCTGCTGCACACCCTGGGGCAGGGAGCGGCAATCGTGCAGGCGATCGGCGTCGAGCGCCTCGCCCTGCAATTCGACATCTACCATTGCCAGGTGACCGAAGGCGACATCACCAAGCGGATGGAGACGTATTTTCCGTTGATCGGGCATATGCAGCTTGCCGACGTACCGGGCCGGCACGAGCCGGGCAGTGGCGAGATCGGCTGGGATTACGTGCTGCGCCGCATCGACGCGCTGGGCTACAGCGGCTTCGTCGGCTGTGAATATCGCCCAGCCGGAGAGACCCGCGCCGGCCTCGCCTGGCGGCAGCGCTATGCGGAGCGAGCGTAAAGAGACGGGTACACTTGTATCCATGGCACCTCTTGAAATACTATACGCGAATCGGATTCTGAGACGTATCGTTTGCGCTTCGTACCGGATGGCCAATTGATACAACTCAATAATAATCCGGCGCAGGGACAGCAGCACCGCCAGAAGGACGAACGAGATGCGCTTCAACGAGATCGGCCAACAGCTTCGCGCCTACCGCATGGAATCCGGCCTGCGGGCGGAGGAGATCGCGGCGCGGCTCGGCGTGTCGCGGGCCGCGCTCTATCGCTACGAGAAGGGCGAGGTGATCAAACTCGACACCATCAAGCGGCTCGCCGAACTGCTGAAAATCTCGCCGCTTTCGCTGCTCGGCATCGGTGTGGAGTATTACAGCCGCCCGGTGGCCTATTTCGAGCGGGTGCGCCAGCTCGAGGAGACCACCGACCAGCTGTTGCAGGTGCATATGCCGCTCTGCTTCCTCACCACCTCGCCGAGCTATGATGCCGCCCTTGCCGAGGCATTCGCCGAATTGCAGGATGCCGCCGGCGGCGAACGCGCGGCGCTGCGCGCCATGTGCGAGCAGGTGCTCGGCATTCTCAATAACCGCAAGCGTCTGTTCGACATGCGCCGGCCCGGGATCATCGCCATCCTCTCGCCGCTGGCGGTGGAGCGGCTGCTGCGGCTCGGCATCGCCGCCGCCTTGCCGCTGTCGGACCGGCTGCGCCGCGTCTGCCGGGAGGTAGCGGCGGCTGAGGTCGGCAACATCGCCAATCTGATGGAAACCGAGCCGATGGGGTTGCAATTCGGCCTGCTGCCGGACCATTTCGCCACCACCGGCAGCTTCCAGTTGCTGCGCGCGCGCGATCGGGCAACCCTCGCGGTCAACCCCTTCAGCGCCGATCTGCACCCGAACGCGCAGACCGGCGTCGGCATCATCACCGGCGCCGATGATGCCGTGGCCGCGCATCAGCGCGTCGCCGAAGCCGGCTGGCGCGAGGCGATCAAAGGCCCAGCGGCGGCGGCACGGCTGCGCGCCCTGCTGGCCGAGGTCTACGCGCATAGCGCCGAGACTGTCTGAAGG
>DAHXNW010000290.1 GCA_027365195.1 Acetobacteraceae bacterium | reverse complement strand
GGTGTTGCGCAGCGCGCGCACATTGCCGGGCCAGGGATCGGCGTGCAGCCGGGCCATCGCGGCGGCGGTGAAGCCCGGGAAATACGGCCGCCCCAACTCGCTCGTCAT
Source organism: Acetobacteraceae bacterium (assembly GCA_027365195.1). Taxonomy (GTDB): domain Bacteria; phylum Pseudomonadota; class Alphaproteobacteria; order Acetobacterales; family Acetobacteraceae; genus DAHXNW01. The sequence continues at coordinate 2,784 of DAHXNW010000290.1, read as the reverse complement.
CCGCTCGGCGAAATGCGTCGCCAGCACTGTGATATCCTCCGCCCGCTCGCGCAGCGGCGGCACGTTCAGCACATCGAAGGCGAGGCGGTCGAGCAGATCGGCTCGGAAACGCCCGGCGGCGGCGAGCGCCGGCAGGTCGGCATTGGTCGCGCCGATCACCCGCACATCGACCTGCCGGGTGAGATTGCCGCCGACGCGCTCGAAACTGCCGTATTCGATCACCCGCAGCAGCTTTTCCTGCACCGCGAGGGAGGCGCTGGCGATCTCGTCGAGCAGCAGGGTGCCGCCATCGGCCAGCTCGAAACGACTCGCGCGCGCGCGCAGCGCGCCGGTGAAGGCGCCGGCCTCGTGGCCGAACAATTCGGCATCGAGCAGCGGCTCGGACAGGGCGGCGCAGTTCAGCTTCAAAAACGGTTTGTCCCAGCGCGGCGAGAGGTAGGCGAGGCGGCTCGCGATCAGCTCCTTGCCGGTGCCGCGTTCGCCGATCACCAGCACTGGGCGGTTGAGCGGGGCGAGCTGCGAGAGCTGTGCCAGCAGGGCACGAAACGCCGGCGCCTCGCCGATCGGGGTGGGCAGCGAAGGAGTTGTAAGATTTTCTGCCATTTTTTGCTAAATTTTGCTATTTGATAGCGGCATCGCTACAGAAAAATCGCGCCCACGGCAAGCGGGGAAATATTTTTAATAATAAAAACATATTGATAAAGATCGTTCTCTACTGCTCCGAACCTGGCACGCAGCGTGCAGTAAAGAAAAAATCCCCGAGAAGGAGCCGAGCGCCATGGGTATTTTCTCCCGTCTGACCGACATCGTGAATTCCAACATCAACGCCATCCTCGCCCGCGCCGAGGATCCGGAAAAAATCATTCGCCTCGTCATCCAGGAGATGGAGGATACGCTGGTGGAGGTTCGCTCGGCCGCCGTGCGCAGCATCGCCGAGCGGCGCGAGCTGGAGCGGCGGGTGACACTGCTGCGGCGCGAGCAGGAGGATTGGGAGCGCAAGGCGGAACTCGCGATCACCCGTGGGCGCGAGGATCTCGCCAAGGGCGCGCTGCATGCCAAGGCACGTGGCGGCGAGGCGCTGCGCGCGGCGGAGCAACAGCTCGAACATCTCATCGCCGCCCTGGCGCGGCAGAGCGAGGATGTCGCCAAGCTGCAGGCGAAGCTCGCCGACGCCAAGGCGCGCGAGCAGACGATCGTCGCCCGGCACAAATCCGCCGCCAGCCGGCTCAAAATCCGCGCCAAGCTGTATGACGAGCGGATCAACGATGCTTTCGCCCGCTTCGAGCATGTCGAACGCCAGCTCGATGAAATGGAAGGGCGCGTCGAAGCCTATGATATCGGCCGCAGCGGCGGCATCGCCACGGAATTCGCCGATCTCGAAGCCGATGGCCGGGTGCAGGAGGAGTTCGAGCGGCTGAAGGCGCGGCTCGGCAACCGGCTGCCTGCCGCCAGCGCCTCCTGATCCGGCAAGCATGAAGGATCATTGATATGGCACTGACAGTGCTGATTTTGGGGATGGTTTTTCTCCTCATCGTCGCGCCGATCTGGCTCGGCGCGCATTATTTCACCCGCTTTCGCGCCGCCCGTGGGCTGACCAGGGAGGATGCCCGCACGCTCGGCGAGATCTGGGAGAGCGCGCGCCGCATGGAGGGGCGTATCGACACGCTGGAGCGCCTGCTCGACAGCGAATTGCCGGGCTGGCGCGGCGGGGTGGCGCGATGAGCGGGGCGGACAGAGGCTGGAGTAGCCTGCCGCGCCTCTATCGCGACCCCGAGCGGCGTTGGATCGCCGGGGTCTGCGCCGGGATCGCCGCGTATTTCGATCTCGACGTGCGCCTGCCGCGTCTGCTGGCGGTGATCTGTCTGATCTTTTTCTTCCCGCTCACGCTGCTCGCTTACGTGCTGCTCGCGCTGCTGCTGAAACCACAGCCGGACGGGCGCGCGGCGGACCCGGAGGAAGCGGCGTTTCGTCGCGGGGTGGCCTTGCAGCCTGGGCGGACGCTGGCCGGGCTGCGGCGGCAGTTCGGCGCGCTGGAGACGCGGCTGCAACGCATCGAGACGCTGGTCACCACCGAAGACTTCGCGCTGCACCGGAGCTTTCGCGACCTCGAAGCGAACCACCCGGCGCCGGGTGGCGGAGAGAGACGATGAGGCCGCTCACCCTGCTGCTCAATGGGCTGTGGATCGCCTTCGGCGGGTTGTGGATGGCGGCGTTCTGGCTGCTCGCGGCGGTGGTGATGGCGATCAGCATCATCGGCCTGCCCTGGGCGCGCGCCGCCTTCGGCATCGCGCGCTATACTCTCCTGCCGTTCGGCCACCGCGTCATCCGCCGCCGCGACTGGACCGGCGAGGCGGGCATCGGCGATGGGCCGCTCGGCATGATCGGCAATCTGATCTGGCTCGCCCTCGCCGGCTGGTGGCTGGCGCTCGGCCATCTGATCACCGCCGCCGGGCTGCTGGTCAGTGTGATCGGCATCCCCTTCGCCTGGGCGCATATCAAGCTCGCGGCCCTCGCTCTCTGGCCGATCGGTCGGGTTGTGGTCGCCGAGGCGGACCTCGTGAGGCCGACGCTCTACGGGAGATAACTCCGGAAACCGGCCTCCCCGCAGCATCGGCAAGGTAAAAGGCAAATGGGCAATGATCTGCACCGGCCGCAACCGCGCAAGACGGTGCCCCGCAACGACCCGGCAAGCCTTTGGAATGATTGGTGGGCGCGACAGGGATTGAACCTGTGACCCCCACCGTGTCAAGGTGGTGCTCTCCCGCTGAGCTACGCGCCCGTGGG
>DAHXNW010000278.1 GCA_027365195.1 Acetobacteraceae bacterium | reverse complement strand
TTTGCCGGCGCCGGGTATTTTCTCGGCCTCGTGGGGTCCGACACCCATGCGTTCAGCGCCGAGGCGATTGGCGCGCTGCGCTATTGCCGCTTTTCGCGGCACGAATTGCACGGCCTGATGGACGAGTTTCCCGCTCTGATGCAATGGCTGATGCGCTTCGACGCGCACGAACTCGCCCTCGCGCAGGAGCAGATGCTGCTGCTCGGGCGCAAATCGGCGGACGAGCGGCTGGCAAGCTTTCTCGCAATGCGCTGTCGGGAGGCATTGCCCGGCATGCGCCAGCGCCTCGTTCTGCCCATGACGCGGGGCGATATCGCCGATCATCTCGGCCTGACCATCGAGACCGTGAGCCGCGCGCTGAGCCTGCTGAAGGCAGCCGGCATCATCGCCATTCACGCGGCGACGGAGATCGTCATTCTCGAACCGGACAGACTGACCACGCTCGCCGCCGGGGTGCACTGATGCCGTTGGCAATGGAAACCGTGCCGGTGATCGATCTGGCCCCGTATCGCGATCGTAGCGACGCGCCCGGCGTTGCCCGCGCGATCGACCGCGCTTGCCGCGAGATCGGCTTTCTGGTGGTGCGCGGCCATGGCGTGCCGGCCGATCTCGTCGAACGCACCCGCGCGGCCGGGCGCGCCTTCTTCGATCTGCCATTAGCCGAAAAGCGCCGCGTCGCGCGCCCGTCGCCCACCGTCGCGCGCGGCTATATCGGCATGGAGGAGGAGAGCGTCGCCCGCTCGCGCGATCCCTCCGCTACCGCCGGCGATCTCAACGAGAGCCTGATGATCGGGCCGGTGGACAGCCCCGATGCCGCCTACGCGGCGGCCGGCGGGGTGCATTTCGCGCCGAATTTGTGGCCCGCCGAGCCGGCGGACCTGCGCGCGGTGTGGAGCGACTACTACCGCGCGATGGGCGGGCTGGCGCAGACGCTGATGCGCCTCTTCGCCCTCGCTCTCGGACGCGAGGAGAATTTTTTCGACCCGCTGATCGATCGCCACATCAGCCGGCTGCGGGTGCGCAACTATCCGGCCCCGTTGACGCCGCCAAAACCCGGGCAGATCCGCGCCGGCGCGCATAGCGACTACGGCAGCCTGACCATTCTCTGCACGGAGGACCGGCCGGGCGGCTTGCAGGTGTGCAACGCGGCGGGCGATTGGGTGGACGTGCCGATCCTGGCGGACAGCTTCATCGTCAACATCGGCGATCTGCTGGCGCGCTGGACCAACGATGCGTGGGTGAGCACGCTGCACCGCGTGGTCAATCCGCCGGAAGATGCCGCTGCGGCGAGCCGGCGGCTCAGCCTGGTGTTTTTCCACAACCCGAACTACGACGCGCCGATCGAGAATCTGACTGGCGGGGTGGCGAAATACCCGCCCACCACCTCCGGCGCGCATCTTGCTAAGCTGTTCCGCACGACGCAGAACCCGGCCGGCTGAGTGGGCCGGCGTCGCTGCGGTGAACGACAGCACGGAGAGACGCACTATGGAACACCGCATCGAGCTTCTGCTGCGCGGCGGCCGGGTGATCGACCCCGCCGCCGGGCGCGACGGGATCGCCGATGTCGCGATCGCCGGCGGGCGTATCCTCGCCGTCGAGCCGGCGATCCCGGCCGAGGCGGCGGGGGAGGTGATCGATGTCACAGGCAAGCTCGTGCTGCCCGGCATGATCGATACCCACGCCCATGTCTATCAGTATGTGACGGGCAAATTCGGCCTCGATGCCGACATGGTGGGCGTGCGCTCGGCGGTAACGACGGTGATCGACCAGGGCGGCCCGAGCTGCATGACCATCCCCGGCTTTCGCAAATTCATCGCCGAGCCGGCGGCGACGCGCGCGCTCGCCTTCATCTCCGCCTATCTGGTCGGCGGGCTGGAGGGGCATCTCTACCCCGATCTCTATGGCCCGGGCGGGGTGAACATCGCCCACACCGTGAAGGCGGCGCGTGCGCATGCCGATCTGGTGAAGGGGGTGAAGGCGCATGCCGAGACCGGCGGAGTCTCCCGCTGGGGCCTCGAAGTGATCCGCATGGGCAAGGAGATCGCGCGCGGTGCCGGGCTGCCGCTCTACATCCATCTGGGCCAGCTCTGGCCGGTGGCGCCGGGGGCGGAGGTGGATGCCGATGATGTGGTGCGCGCGCTGATGCCGCTGATGGAGCCGGGCGACGTGCTGGCGCATCCCTTCACCCGCCACCCCGGCGGCTTCATCTCGCAGCAGACCGGCGAGGTGCACCCGGTGGTGTGGGCGGCGCTGGAGCGCGGGGTGAGCGTGGATGTCGGCCATGGCTCGCATTTCAGCTTCGAGATGGCGCGCAAGGTGCTCGACGCCGGCATCCGCCCGTTCACCCTCGGCGCCGACATGCATGGCTACAACGTCCGCCTGCCGGCTGCCGATCCCGATGCCGCGACGGAGCCGGCCAATCCCTTCGCCGGAGTCGCGCCATTCAACCTCACCCATGCCATGAGCGAGTTGCTCCATCTCGGCATGACGCTGCCCGAGATCGTCGCCACCGTCACCTGCAACCCGGCGCGCATGCTGCGCATGGAGGACAGTCTCGGCACGCTGCAAGCCGGGCGGGAGGCAGATGTCTCGGTGCTGGAGTTGCGCGAGGGGCACTTCGAGCTGCGCGACAACAGCGGTGCGCGCGAGCGTGCCGATCGTTTGCTCACCCCCTGCTTTGCCCTGCGCGCCGGGCAATACCACGCGGCGGATAGTCCGCTGATCCCACGGTAGTGGGTCAGTTTGGAAAGCAAGCCGGCAACCGGCCCGCACCCCCACCCGGCCACCCACGGCAGTATACTGAATGGGTGGCCGGGTGGGGGGGGTGCGGGCCGGTGCAGAACTTCAAACTGACCCACCCCCACCCGCCAATTGACCGGCGGCGGGGGGAGGATTAAACCGCTCACGGCTCGACGAGGACTGTGAGAGGTTCATATCCCTTCAGTCAGGCGCCGGGTGACGGCACAGCTTAAGGAAAACAGGCGCCGATGCAGGACGCACGCGACGCGCAGATGCTGGCGCGCAACTCCGAGGGCAGGCTGGTCCGCCGCCCGCTATCGCCCCATCTGCAAATCTACCGCCCGCAGATCACCTCAGCCCTGTCGATTTTCCACCGCATCACCGGGGTTGCGCTCTCCGTCGGCACGCTGCTGATGGTGTGGTGGCTGGTCGGCGCGAACACGCCGCGCGGCTATGCGCTGGTCGCGGGTTTCATCGGCTCGCCGGTCGGCGTGGTGCTGCTGTTCGGCTGGACGCTGGCGCTGTTCTTCCACCTGCTCAACGGCATCCGCCATCTCGCGTGGGATGCCGGTCGCGGCTTCGAGCTGCCGCAGGTGCATGCGAGCGGCTGGGTCGTCGTGCTTGGCGCGCTCGGACTGACGATGGCGGTCTGGATCGTCGGTGTGGTGACGCTGTGAGGGCTTGGCGATGAACGAGACCACCCGAAACGCCCAGGCACCCCGCGTCGCGGTGATGCGCTCCCCGCTCGCCCGCGCGCGCGGGCTTGGGGCGGCGCGCAGCGGTGTCGGGCATTGGTGGGCGCAGCGGCTCTCCGCCGTCGCCCTGCTGCCGCTGGTGCTATGGTTCGTCGCCGCCATTCTCTCGCTCGCCGGCGCCGGGCAGCCTGCGGTTGCACACTGGGCGGCGCAGCCGGTGCATGCGGTGCTGCTGCTCTGTCTGATCCTCGCGAGTTTTTATCACATGCAGCTCGGCTTGCAGGTGGTGATCGAGGACTACATTCATGCTGACGGCATGAAACTGGCCGCTCTGCTGGCGATGAAGGCGGCCTGCCTGCTGCTCGCCCTCACCGCGTTGCTGGCGGCTCTGCGTCTGGCGCTGTGAGCGCGGGCGTGGCGCTGGTATTGGGCACGGATCGGCCGCTCCGCCGTGCCGGAGTTGAAACGGACGCATCATGAACGCGATCACCCTGCCTTCCGCGCGTGCCTATCAGATCATCGACCACACGTACGACGTGGTGGTCGTGGGGGCCGGTGGCGCCGGCCTGCGTGCCACCCTGGGCATGGGGGCGGCCGGTCTGAAGACCGCCTGCATCACCAAGGTGTTCCCCACCCGCAGCCATACCGTGGCCGCTCAAGGCGGCATCGGCGCCGCACTCGGCAACATGGGCGAGGACAACTGGCGCTGGCACATGTACGACACCGTGAAAGGGTCGGACTGGCTGGGCGATCAGGACGCCATCGAATACATGTGCCGAGAGGCGATCCCGGCGGTGCATGAGCTGGAGCATTTCGGCGTCCCGTTCAGCCGCACCGAGGACGGGCGGATCTATCAGCGCCCGTTCGGCGGCCACATGCAGGAGTACGGCAAAACCCCGGCGCAGCGCGCCTGCGCCGCCGCCGACCGCACCGGCCATGCCATTCTGCACACGCTCTATCAGCAGAGCCTCAAGCACGAGGTGGAATTCTTCGTCGAGTATTTCGCCCTCGACCTGATCATGGACGAGGACGGCGCCTGTCGCGGTGTGACCGCCTGGTGCCTGGAAGACGGCTCGATGCACCGCTTCCGCGCGCAGACGGTGGTGCTCGCAACCGGCGGCTATGGCCGCGCCTTCCTCTCCTGCACCTCGGCGCACACCTGCACCGGCGATGGCGGCGGCATGGTGCTGCGCGCCGGGCTGCCGGCGCAGGACATGGAATTCGTGCAGTTCCACCCCACCGGCATCTTCCCCGCCGGCTGCCTGATCACCGAGGGGGCGCGCGGCGAGGGCGGCTATCTGACCAATGCCGAGGGTGAGCGCTTCATGGAACGCTACGCCCCCACCGCGAAGGATCTCGCCTCGCGCGACGTGGTCTCGCGCTCGATGACGATCGAGATCAACGAGGGGCGCGGCTGCGGGCCGGACAAGGACCACATCCTGCTGCATCTGGAGCATCTCGGCGCCGACATCCTGCACGAGCGCCTGCCCGGCATCGCCGAGACCGCCAAAGTGTTCGCCGGCGTCGATATGACCAAATCGCCGATCCCGGTGCTGCCGACGGTGCATTACAACATGGGCGGCATTCCCACCAACTACCGCGCCGAGGTGCTGCGCCCGACCGCCGCCGATCCGGACGCCGTGGTGCCGGGGCTGATGGCGATCGGCGAGGCGGCCTGTGTCTCGGTGCATGGCGCCAACCGGCTCGGCACCAACTCGCTGCTTGATCTGGTGGTGTTCGGCCGCGCCGCCGCCCTGCGCGCCGCCGAGACGCTCAAGCCCGGCGCCAGCCAGGCGGCCTTGCCGGCGCGCGCGGGCGAGGCCTCGCTCGATCGTTTCGACCGCACCCGCCACGCGAGCGGCGCCACCAAGGTCGCCGAACTGCGGCTTGCCATGCAGCGCAGCATGCAGGCGCATGCCGCCGTGTTCCGCACCAGCGCGAGCCTCGCCGAAGGGGTGGCGAAGATGCACAAGCTCTGGGACGGGATGGCCGATATTTCCGTCACCGACCGCAGCCTGATCTGGAATTCCGATCTGGTCGAGGCGCTGGAGTTGCAGAATCTGATGGGCAACGCGATGACCACGATGGTCAGCGCCGAAGCCCGCCACGAAAGCCGTGGCGCCCACGCGCATGACGATTTCCCCGAGCGCGACGATGCCGAATGGATGAAGCACACTCTGGCCACCTGCACCGATCGCGGCGAAGTGGCGCTAGACTACCGCCCGGTGCGCATGCGCACCCTAACCAACGAAGTCTCGGTCTTCCCGCCAAAGAAGCGCGTCTATTGAGAACGGGGGTCCGGGGCCTCAGGCCCCGGCGGGTCGAGGGCAGCGCCCTCGCCTTCATCTAATGTGATTGGAACGCACCCATGGCCGAATTCAGACTACCCCCCAACAGCCGCATCGGCGTCGGCAAGACGCACGCCGCCGCCGGTGGCAAGCGGGCCAAGGCGTTCAAGATCTACCGCTGGAACCCGGACGACGGCGAAAACCCGCGCACCGATACGTACGAAATCGACCTCGACCAATGCGGCCCGATGGTGTTGGACGCGCTGATCAAGATCAAGAACGAGATCGACCCGAGCCTGACCTTCCGCCGGTCCTGCCGCGAGGGCATTTGCGGCTCCTGTGCCATGAACATCGACGGCACCAACACGCTCGCCTGCCTCAAGCCGATCGCCGAGGTGCGCGAGGCGGTGCGGATCAATCCGCTGCCGCATATGCCGGTGGTGAAGGATCTGGTGCCCGACCTCAGCCATGCCTATGCGCAGTTGCGCAGCATCGAGCCCTGGCTGCAATCCGACACGCCGCCGCCGCCCGATGCCGAGCGGGCGCAGAGCCGCGAAGAGCGCGCCAAGCTCGATGGCATGTGGGAGTGCATCCTGTGTTTCTGCTGCACCACGAGCTGCCCGAGCTATTGGTGGAATGGCGATCGCTATCTCGGCCCGGCGGTGCTGCTCGCCGCCTATCGCTGGATCGCCGACAGTCGCGACGAAAAGACCGGCGAGCGGCTCGACGCGCTGGAAGATCCGTTCAAGCTATATCGCTGCCATACCATCATGAACTGCACGCAGACCTGCCCGAAGGGCCTCAATCCGGCGAAGGCGATCGGCGAGATCAAGCAGTTGATGCTCGAGAGGCAAATCTGAACCTGGCGCAGAATAAAGCCATCACAATTCCTTAGCGCGGGATGTTCCAAGGGCACCTGAACACGCCGCAACGCCGCGCGCAGGCGTGGTTCGACAGTATCGTGATCGATCACGGCGGCTTCCGCCTGTTGTGGCATAATTTTGCCGCCGTGGTGCCGGGGCGGCTCTATCGCTCCAACCATCCCACGCCGGCGCGGCTTGCCGCCCTCACGCGCCGCTATGGGCTGCGCACGCTGATCAATCTGCGCGGCCGGCGCCCCTGCGGGTCGGACGCACTCTCGCGCGAGGCCGCCGCCGCCCTCGGCCTGCGCCATATCGACGCGCCGTTCGAGAGCCGTGGCGCGCCGCATCGCGAGCGGGTGCTACGGCTCGCCGAGATTTTCGCCGAGATGGACGAGCCGGCGCTGATCCATTGCAAATCCGGCGCCGATCGGGCGGGGTTGGCGGCGGGAATTTTTCTGCTGCTGCAGGGCGGCAGTGCCGCGGCGGCGCAGGCGCAGCTATCCTGGCGGTTCCTGCACGTGCGCGGCTCGCCGACCGGCATTCTCGATGCCTTTTTCGCCCTTTATGCAAGCGAGGCGGAGGGGCGGATCGGCTTTCTCGACTGGGTGCGTGACGAGTATGACGAGGCGGCGCTGCGACGCGGCTTCCATGCCAAGCTTCTGGCCCGGCTGTTCACCGACCGGCTGCTGGGACGGGAGTAGATTTTAACGATCCAGGGAAAAGGACCGCGCGGATGGACCATCTGACGATCGCGGCCAACGGCGCCGATTTGCACGTCGTGCGTGCCGGACGTGGGCGCCCGCTGCTGCTGTTGCACGGCTGGCCGGAGTTCTGGTTGACCTGGGAGCCGGTCATCACCCGTCTGGCCGATCGTTTCCTGCTGATCGCGCCGGATTTGCGGGGCTTTGGCGAGAGCAGTAAGCCGGCGGGCGATTTCGGCCCGGAGGGTCATGCGCGCGACATGCTGGCGCTGCTGGACGCGCTCGGTCTCGATCGCGTCGGCATCGTCGGCCACGATGTCGGCGGCGCCGTCATGCAGCCGCTCGCGCGCCAGGCGCCGCATCGGATCGCCGGGCTGTTCTTTTTCGATTTCGTCTATCCCGGCATCGGCGCGCGCATGGGGGCGCCGGACCGGCTAGCCGAGATTTGGTATCAATCCTTCAATCAGAATGCGTTGGCCCCCATCCTGGTGGGTGCGACGCGCGAGACATGCCGAGCCTACATCAGCCATTTTCTCCGCCATTGGGCCTATCGCCGCGATGCGTTCGACGCTGTCGTCGAGGTTTTCACCGATAATTTCCTCAAGCCGGGCAATCTCGCCGGTGGCTTCGCCCATTACCGGGCCGCGCACGCCGGGCGCGTCGCCATGATGCGAGGCGAAGCGCCGATGCTGCCGCCGATCACGGTGCCGACCTGCGTGCGCTGGGCCGAGCACGACCCGCTGTTCCCCTATGCGTGGACCGACCGTCTGGGAGAAAGCTTCGCCGATCTCGACCTCGCGCTGTTCCCCGGCGTCGGTCATTTCCCGCATCGGGAGGATCCGGACCGGGCGGCCGGCGAAATCGCCGCCTTCTTCGGCCGGCTCGATTGGGCGTGAGGGCGATCGCAGGCGCGCTTGCCTCTTGCCCGCCGGCCCTCTACCTTGCGCGTCGACGGCGGGCGGGGCGTAGCGCAGCCTGGTAGCGCATCTGCTTTGGGAGCAGAGGGCCGGAGGTTCGAATCCTCTCGCCCCGACCAAACGTCGCGGGAGATCGGCATGAGCTTGAAGCACAAACTGGCGCTGGTGACCGGCTCGACCAGCGGCATCGGCCTCGGCATCGCGAAGGCGCTCGCAGCGGCCGGGGCCGATATCGTCTTCAACGGCTTCGGCCCGGTCGAGCAGATCGAGCGGCTGCGCCGCGAGACCGAGGCGGCGCATGGCGTGCGCACCGAATATTCTGCCGCCGACATCAGCAAGCCTGCCGAGGTGGCCGCCATGGTGGCCGAAGCCGGGGGCGGGCAGGGGCCGGATATTCTGGTCAATAACGCCGGTATCCAGCATGTCGCGGCGATCGAGGATTTCCCGGCCGAGCGTTGGGATGCGGTGATCGCGATCAATCTCTCCGGTGCCTTCCATGCCATGCAGGCGGCCATCCCCGCGATGCGCCGGCGCGGCTGGGGGCGCATCATCAACATCGCCTCAGCACACGGGCTGGTCGGCAGTGCACAGAAATCGGCTTATGTGGCGGCCAAGCATGGCATTATCGGGCTGACCAAGGTCGCCGGCCTCGAACTCGCCAACAGCGGCATCACCGCCAATGCGATCTGCCCGGGCTGGGTGCTCACGCCGCTGGTGGAAGCGCAGCTCCGCGACCGGGCGGCGCGCAATGGGCGCGAGCTGGAGGCGGAGAAACGGGCGATGCTGGCGGAGAAGCAGGCGATGGCCGAATTCTCTACCCCCGAGCAGATCGGCGCGCTGGCGGTGTTTCTTTGCTCGGAGGCTGCCCGCACGATCACGGGCGCGCCGATGTCCATCGACGGCGGCTGGGTGGCCCAATGACGCATGCAGTGAAACAAAATTGTCATGCACAGGCACGGGTAATCGGATTAACTCTGCGGCCCCGTTGATCTTTCGCGAGTTTTCCATGCCCAAGCTGCCGCGTCGCCTCGTCGCCGGATTGATGGCGGCGACCCTTCTGCACACCCTCGCCCCGGCGCGGGCCGCAACGCCGACGGATGCGGCGGCGCTCGCGCAGTTGCGCCAGCATGTGCGCTACGTCTTCATCCTGTTCCAGGAAAACCGTTCTTTCGATAGTTTTTTCGGCAGCTTCCCCGGCGCCGAGGGACTCTATACGCATCCGCCGGCGGCAACGCCCGGCTTCACCCAGCCGCTCCGCAACACCGATGGCAGCCTTGGCACGATCCAGCCGTTCCGCATCGGCCCGGCGCAGAACGCCGCCGATCTGGATGATCCGGGCCATACTCACCCGCTGCTGATCGCCAAGATGGACATCCACGACAGCGTGGCCGCGATGGACCATTTCGCTCTGGCCGAGGAAGCCGCGCACACACCGCCGGGCGGGTTGCCGTCGCTGGCGGCGAAGCAGCGGGGCGAGCTGACGATGGCGCATGTCGATTGCGACACCATCCCCTTTCTCTGGCACTATGCTGATCGCTTCGCCCTGTTCGATCATGTTTTTCAGCACACCATCTCGCCCTCGGCGCCGAACGCCATCGCCATGCTGTCCGGGCAGACCGGCGAGACGCAATGGGTGAAGCACCCCGAGCAGGCGGCGCAGGGTAACGGCCCCGGCGTGCCGGTGCTGAACAATCTCGATCCAAGCTGGACCGGTGCGGGAAGCGGCATGCCGGTCAACCCACGCGATCATGGCCTCGCGCAGATCAATCAGACCTACGCCAGCCTGCCGCTCAGCTTCATGGGGGGCGCGATCGGCGCGATCACCGCCACCGACCGTGATGGCACCGGCGATCTGGCCGATCTGCGCCAGGATATTCAGGCGATCGCGCACTCCGGCCGCGCCAGCCTGCCCTGGGGCTGGTATCAGGAGGGGTTCGATCGCGAACCCACCGATCCACCCGGCACGCCGGCCGGCGGCACGCATCTGAGCTACGTCACCCATCATAACGGCGCGCAGTATTTCGGCTATATCGCCAATAATCCGCAGGTGGCAGCGCATCTGCACGGGCTCGACGATTTCTTCCAGGACATGGCGGCACGCCGGCTGCCGGCCTCGGGCGTGTTCTATGTGCGCGGCGGCTACCACGCCATCACCGACACCCCGCCCGCCGATGCGGATGCCGCGGTGCGGGGCCGCTTTCGCGGCGATGACGATCATCCGGGCTATTCCGACTCCGCCCTCAGCGAGGCGCTGATCGCGCGCGAGGTGAATGCGATCGCGCGCAGCCCGTACTGGGCCGAGAGCGCCATCATCATCACCTATGACGAGGCCGGCGGCTTCTACGATCATGTGCCGCCGCGCATCCTGGAGACCGGGCCGGATGGCACGGCGACCAGCCGTGGCGCACGCATTCCCTTTCTGCTGCTCTCGCCCTATGGCCGCGCCCATGCGGTGATCCATGATCCGGCCGAGCATAATTCCGTCATCCGTCTGATCGATCTGCTGTTCGGCCTGCAACCGCTGGCGCAACTGCCCGACGAGGCAGAAGCGCGGGCCGACGGCAAGCGGCGGTTCGGCCAGACCGATCTCGGCCCGGACGACGCGGGCGTGGCCGATGTCAGCGACCTGCTCGCCGGCTTCGATCCCGCCCGGCTTGCCGGCACCGCGCCGCCGCTCGCCGCCGCAAGCGCCATCATCCCCGATGCCGAGGTGGCGATGATGCCGCCCTATCACGGCGCCGGCTGTTCCGCGATCGGCATCCGCCCGGTCGACGTCGCGCGCGGGCTTGCCAATTCGCCGCCGGCGGACTTCAATCCCCGTCCAGTCACCAACCCCACGCCACCCGGCTGAACCCTCGGGTGGTGCGTCACAGGAGCCGCCTCCATGCCCAGCCGGATCGACCGCATTCTACTCATCGGCGCCTCGCGCGGCCTCGGCCTCGGGCTTGCCGGGGAATTCCTCTCACGCGGGGCGACAGTGGTCGCCACACGCCGTGGCGCCTCGCCGGGGTTGGAGGCGCTGGCGCGCGAGCATCCCGCAGCACTGCGGCTCGAGCATGTCGATATCAACATCCCGGCAGAGATCGC
>DAHXNW010000254.1 GCA_027365195.1 Acetobacteraceae bacterium | reverse complement strand
TGAAGGCGTGCATGCCGCCGACCGGAGCGCGTCGCAGCGTCGTACGCGCAGGCGACGATTATCGCGTCGCGGATCGAAAATCGTGGCGCTCGGCGCGCGCGAGGCCGGTCGTGCCGCAACAGCGGGAAGCGATCGCCTCCGGCGGCGACGCCATCCCTTCGGGAGGCGAGGCGACCGATGATAGCCATGGCGGCAGCGATGCGGCGGGGGCGCATTCCTGCCGGCGGGGGTGGAACCACGACTGGCTCCGCCCCCGCCATGGTCGGTCATGCCGTCTGGAAGGCGGCTATCTCGACGGCGGCGGATTTGCGGGCCAGGCTGGCCGCCGGGGCCACGGGCGCCTCGTAGGGCTTCCAGTCCTCGCCGGTGATGTCGGCGTAGGCGGCGAGTGCCCCCTCGGCGGCGGCCAGCAGGGCGAACGACTGCAGCGCCATCTCGGCGGCGAACAGCCTGGCGCGCTCGGCCTTGCTCTCGAATCCGGCCGGACCGTCACGGTTCTCGTCGCGGTCGTCGTTGAGCAGCTTGCTGGTGAGCTCCATCGCGGCCGACTCCTTGGTGCCGTAGAACTGCGCGGCCCCGAAGGCGGAACTAACGAAGGCGCCGGTGATCCGTTGCAGGTGGATCTGCAGGGCCTTCTCGTTCAGCGCCGTCCCGAACGCCTTGGCGGTCGCGGCGATGTGCTCCCCGGTCGCGTCGCGGATGCCGTCGTAGTCGACGGGGTCGAGGCCGAAGGTGCGGACGAGGTTGTCGGCCAGGCCGTGATGCGGAGCGAGGCGGGTGACCCGTTCGAAGGTGATGGACTGGCGGTCCGACCGGCTGCGGGGCGGGATGGCGGTCTTCGCGGGGGTTTGGGGGGATTTCCGGGTCATGGTATCGATCCTTTCGCTCTGCCCGCGGGGTTCTGCCGGCGCTGTGCTGGCGTCCGCCCCCTCGGGTGCGGTTTCCTGGGGCCGGGTCCAGGCGCGAGCGGAAAGCCCTCCGGCGTCATGCCGCCGATACCGCCCCCCTTCGCCTTGGCCGCCCCGCGTTCGACGGCCGCCGGCGCGATCTGGGAGTCTCCGCGAGCGGAGGTTCGGGATGGGCGAGAGGCGGGCTTGCAGACCAGCCGCTCGGCATCCCCGCGGCGTTACGCGCCACCTGTCCGCTCTGCTGGCGTCGCACCGGATGGCGGGCGGGTGGACACGCACCGATCGCCACGACCGCGCCGACCCGTCAGTCCCGGCGCAGGCGTTGCCGCGAGGTCAGGCGGCCTCGCGCTCGAAACCGGCATCGTCCTCGCCGTCTTCGCTGGTCACTGGGCCCACCCAGCCGGCACCGGAGTGGCCGTGCCGGTGCTCCGCCGCCGTGGTCAGCAGCTCCTCCGGGGTGAGTTGGAAGAGCGCGCCGGATAGACGAAGGCGCCGTCGTTGAAGCGCGCGATCATGCGCGCCCGCGTGTCCTTGGCGCGGGGTTCGACACGCACGCCCGCCGCCCTGGCGGCGGTCTCCAGCGCATCCCGTGACAGGCACGACAGGAATTCCTCGGTCGCCATGTTCGGCAGCCGCGGCGAGGCGCCGATCGCCTCGCCGGCGATCCGGGCGAAGGATCCGCTCTGCGAGCGGTTCTCCCGGCAGGACAGCACGCCGGTCAGCATCCGGCGCGCGGCCTGGCGCAGCAGGTCGAGGTCGGCCGTCAGCACCCCGCCTTCGGTGATGGTGCGGCAGATCACCTGCCGGTCCTCCCCGCGCAGATCGCTGCCGCTGTCGACGCTGACGTTGTCGCCGCCGAAGGCGAGGATCAGCAGGCCGAGCAGGGTATCGTCCTCGATCGGTGCGTCGGCGAGTGCTTGATGCAGCGCTTCGGTGCGCAGGTCGCCGATCATGGCGACGCCTTTCTGCGTCACGTCCGGCCGGGTCCGCACGGGCGGCATGTCTTCGTCATCGCCGCCGCCCGCCGCGCCGGTCGTGGTCTTGGCGCCGTCCGCGGGC
>DAHXNW010000243.1 GCA_027365195.1 Acetobacteraceae bacterium | reverse complement strand
CTGCTCCAGGTTCGCGTCGGCGACGCCGAAGACGCCGCCCGGGTGTTCAGCACGCTGATGGGCGACGTGGTCGAGCCACGCCGCGACTTCATCGTCGGCAACGCCCTCAAAGTCGCCAATCTGGACGTGTGAGCGCGGGTTCGATGCCACCGGCCGCATCTCGAAATCTCACCGGTCTCGAAGCGGTGCGTGGTGTCGCTTCTGTTACCGTCGTGCTCTATCACGCCGCCCGCCACCTGCACAAAAACCACAGCGGCGCGGCGCTGGCCGCGATATTCCAGTTCGGGCACGCCGGGGTCGATCTGTTCTTCGTGCTGAGCGGCTTCATCATCATGTTCGTGCATTTCGACGATCTGGGGCGCCCGGGGCGCCTCGGCCACTATGTGCAACGCCGGCTCACCCGGCTGCTGCCCGCCTATTGGGTCGCGCTCGGTCTGACCATCGCGCTCTCGATAGGGGGTGGCCACGATTTGCCGTCGCTTGGCCGGCTGCTGACCTCGCTCGCGCTCCTGCCCTCGCATCAGGAGCCGATGCTCGGCGTCGCCTGGACGCTGCAGTACGAAATCGTCTTCTACGCGCTGTTCTGCGTCCTCATCCTCGATCGCGTGGCAGGCGCCGTGATGGTGGGGCTGTGGCTGATGTGGATCGCACTGGCGCAGGTCGGGCTAGGCGGCAGCCTGCCGGGGTCGCTATCGGGGATCGACAATCTCGAATTCATTCTCGGCGCCGCCGTCGCCATCTGGTTGCGGCGCGGCGCGCTCGCGGCACCGTGGCCGATATTCGCCGCCGGCCTCGGCTGGTTCACAATCGCTGCCGTGTGCGAGGATACCGGCCTGCTGGACGGCTACGCCGATAGCGCACGTGCCGCCTATGGATTGCCTGCGGCGATGATCATCATCGGTCTTGCCGAGGCCAGCCGCCGGGGGCATGTGCCGGTGCCGGCCCTGCTCCGGCGCCTCGGCAAGGCCTCCTATTCCATCTACCTGTTTCAGTTCGTCTTCATCGGCTTGCTGTGGAAATTCGAGCTTGCCACCGGGTGGGCCGCGCGGCTGCCCGTGCCGATCAATTTTGCCCTGCTCTCTGCTGGGGCCGTCGGTGGCGGCGTGGTGCTGTCGGGATTGGTCGAATACCCGCTGATGCGGATGATGCGGGGCGAGCGCGCCAAAATTCTGGCGGACGCGCCAGCCGGCTGACGCCTTCGTTCACTCCAGCAACGCCGCCACCTGCGCCGGGGTGAGGGTTCTGGGGGCGGCGGTGCGCAGGAGCAGGAACAGCTTGGCGGCCTCTTCCAGTTCCTCGGCGGCATAGACGGCGGAGGTCAGATCCGCGGCACTCACCACCGGGCCATGATTGGCGAGCAGCACGGCGCGGGCGCCGCGGGCGGCGGCCTCGATCGCCGGGCCCATCGCCGCATCGCCGGGCCGGTAATACGGCACGATCGGCAGACGTCCGCCGATGCGCATGACGAAATAGGGCGTGAGCGGCGGAATCGGATTGCCCGCATCGACATCCGGCAGGCAGGCGACGGCGGTCGCCATCGTCGAGTGCAGATGCACCACCGCCCCGGCATCGGCGCGCGCGGTGTAGAAGGCACGGTGCATGAACACCTCCTTCGACGGTTTGTCGCCGTCGAGGTGGCGAAAATCGGCGTCCAACCGCGACAGGCGCTCGGCATCGAGGCGGCCGAGCGAGGCGTTGGTCGGCGTCATCAGATAGCCATCGGCGAGGCGGACGCTGATGTTGCCGGCGCTGCCGACGGAAAAGCCGCGGGCGAACAGGCTGGCGGCGAGATCGACCAGCAGACGGCGCAGCGCGGCCTCGGTCGTCACGCGGCCCCCGGCAAGGCGGCGAAGGCGTCGGCAAAGAAATCGATGCCGCCGAAATTGCCTGATTTCAGCGCGAGCAAGAGCGGCTCGCCATCCCCCGACGCCAGCGTCCAGGGCACGCCGGGGGCGATCTCGGCGCCGATGCGCAGGCGCCGCACGCCGAGTGCGGCCACCACCGCGCCAGAAGTTTCCCCGCCGGCGACCACCAGTCGGCGTACGCCCTGTGCGTAGAGATGCCGCGCAATGATTGCCATCGCCCGTTCCACCAGCGCGCCCGCCGCCGCCGCGCCGAGTTTCGCCTGAAGCGCCGCGACGCGCTCGGGCGTGGCGGAGGCGGCGATCAGCACCGGGGTTGCGCCGAGCCGCCCGGCGGTCCACGCCGCCGCCTGCGCGGCGAGGGCCTCGGCATCGGGAAGTACGAGCGGGTCGAGTTCCAGCACCGGTATCTGTTCGCGGGCGCGGGCGATCTGCGCGAGGGTGGCGCGCGAGCAGGAGCCGGCGAGCACCGCCGCCGCACCCGCCACCTGCGGCAGCGCGCCGGCATCGGGCTGCGCCGCCAGAACCCCTTGGGCGCGAAAATTCTCCGCCAGCCCCATCGCGACGCCAGAGCCGCCGGTGATCAGCGCCTGCGTCGCGGCGGCGGCGCCGATGGCGTGCAGATCGGCATCCGCGATCGCATCGATGATGGCGTGGCGGCGCCCTTGCTCCTTCAGCGCCGTCATCGCGCGGCGAATCGCGACCGCCCCCTGGGCGACCGTTTGCCACGGCACCAGCCCGACGCTGCCCTCGCTCTGGCGCGAGAGCACGCGCACCAGATTGGCATCGCGCATCGGCGTCAGCGGGTGGTTCTGCATGCCGCTCTCGTGCAGCAACTGATCGCCGACGAACAGATGGCCCTGGAACACGCGCCGCCCGTTGGCGGGAAACGCCGGGCAGGCGAGGGCGAAGCCGCAGTCGAGCGCTGCGATCAGCGCATCGGCGACCGGGCCGATATTGCCGGCATCGGTGCTGTCGAAAGTGGAGCAGTATTTGAAGAAAAACTGCCTGCAGCCGATGCCCCGCAGCCAGTGCAAGGCGGCGAGGCTGTCGGCGACCGCCTCGGCGGCCGGCGCGGTGCGCGATTTCAGCGCCACCACCACGGCATCGGCGTCGGGTGCCGGGGCATCGGGCGCTGGGACGCCGATCAGTTGCACCGCGCGCATGCCGCTGCCCACCAGCATCGAGGCGAGATCGCTCGCCCCGGTGAAATCGTCGGCGATGCAGCCAAGAAGCGCCATGGTTTAGCGTACCGCGTCGATGAAGGCGGCCGCCTGCTGCGGCCAGCCGGGGAGCGTCTGGCCGGCGGCGAAGGCGTGCTCGGCCATCACCACGCGCAGCGGGCGGTCGAAGATCAGCCGGCGCAGACCTTTGGAGAGTTCCACCACGTCACCGGGCTGGCACACCACCCCGGCTTCCGCCGGCACCAGATCGGCCGCCGCGCCCCCCTTCGTCACCGCGACCGGCAGGCCACGCCGCAAGGCTTCGGCGATCGCCATCCCATAGCCCTCCCACTGCGTCGCCAGGGCGAACACATCGGCCTGCCGCCACAATTCTTCGAGTATGGCATGCGCCGGCTCGCCGGCAAAGCGCACCCGGTCGGCGATGCCGAGAGAGGTGGCGAGAGCGGCGAGGGTGTCTGCGTGTGCGGGGTCGCGCGAGGCGTCGCCGACGATGCTCAGCGACCAGTCGAGATCGAACAGCCGGGCGAGCGCGCGAAGCAGCAAATCATGCCCCTTGCGCGGCACCAGCGCGCCGACCGAGAGGAGGGCGCAGCCGGGCCCGCCGGAGCCGTCGGCGCGGGGGACCATGGGGGCGCCCGGCGACACGATCCGGACGCGCGCGGCCTCGATGCCGCGCTCCTGCACCAGACGCCGGCCGACGCTCTCGTTACTGGCGATCAGCCGGGGGAGCCGCGCGAGTGCGCCGCCGGCGGCGCTATCGGCGGGCGGGAGATGATGGATCAGGCCGATGGCGCCCGCGAGGGTGGTGGGCGCGACCTCGGCGAGAGCGAGGCCATCGATCAGCACCAACGCATCGGCGGGTGGCGGGGCGGTGGGTTCGAGCGTCTCGACCGCATGGCCATCGGCGCGCAATTGCGCCAGCAACTGCTGTTCATAGAGCGCGCCGCTGGCGAGCATGCCGGCCGCCGCCGGCGCGACGAGAACGAGCCGCATCAGGCGAGCCGGGCCGGTTGCGGGTTGATCATGCGCGCACCTCCATCGACGGCTTGGTGGCACGGCCGGCGACGGCTGCCAACCCCCCTAAACCCGCGCCGACAGCGCAAAAGCGGCTGTCCGCGGCGCGGCGGTCATCTGTCCGCGCGCGCCGTAGCGGGGGGCATTGCTCGCCATGCTCTGCGCGCCGACGCGGGCGATGGTGCCGATCACCCGTGCTTGCACGTGCATCGCGCGTTCGAGCAGGCTGCGATTCTGCTCGGCGAGGCTGTTGAGCCGCAGCGTCACCTCGCGCGTCACTGCGGTGCCGCTGGCCGGTTGCGCCGTGGTGTGGGCACGCGCGGTGCTGAAGGCATCCATCGCCTGCGCCTTGCGCTCGCTCAACGCGGCGGCGCGCGGCAAGTCGAGCGTCAGCAGGGCGGCATTCTCCTCGGCCAGCAGATCGGCGAGGCGGACGGCAGCGTTGATCAGATCGGGTGTCATGGGTTCCTCTTCTCCTCCATGGTGCGCAGCATCTGCGCATAGACCGGGGCGGCGATGCCGACGCCGCCATGGGCGGCGATCCCCTTGGCCATCTCGTTGATCAGCAACGGCTGCCAACTCTGTTCCGCCTCGCCGCCGCCGAACATCGATTGCGAGAGATCGACGGTCTTGAACATCGGGGCGAGGAATTCGTTGAGCGCCATCGCCTCGAAATCCTGCGCCGCCTTCCACGCCTTGGCGACCATGGCGGGGGGCAGATGCGTCGCCGGCGCGGTGATGGGAGGCAGGATGTGGCCGGCCATCAGCGCACCTGCAGATCGGCTTGCAGCGCGCCCGCCGCCTTGATGTTCTGCAGGATGGTGATCATGTCGCGCGGCCCGACGCCGAGCGAATTGAGGCTGGAGACCAGATCCTGCAACGTCGCACCGGAGTTCAGGATGCCGAGCTTGCGGTCGGCCTGATCGCTCACCTGGATGTTGGTCCGTGGCACCACCACCGTCTGTCCACCCGAGAGCGGGCCGGGCTGGCTCACCTGCGGCGTTTCGGTGACGCGGATGGTGAGATTGCCCTGCGCGATCGCAACCGTACTGATATGCACATCCGCCCCCATCACGATGGTGCCGGTCGCCTCGTCGACCACCACGGTCGCCGGGTAATCGGGCTTCAGCGTCAGATCCTCGATCCGCGCCAGCAGATCGATCGGCGCCCGCCCGTCGAGAGCGACCGTCACCGTGCGCGGGTCGGCGACATCGGCGGGATGGCCGCCAAGGGCGTGGTTGATCACCGCCGCCATCCGCTCGGCGGTGGTCACATCGGGGTTGCGCAGGCCGAGATGCAGCATCTGCAGGCTGGAAAGCTGGAACGGCACTTCGCGCTCCACCATCGCCCCGTTGCTGATGCTGCCGGTGGTGGGGAAATTCCGCGTCACCTTCTGCGCCGCCCCGGAGGCGACGATCGCGGCGGTGGAGACCGCGCCCTGCGCCACCGCATAAACCTCGCCATCGGCGCCGAGCAGGGGCGTGACCATCAGCGTGCCGCCGGAGAGATCCTTGGCGTCGCCGAGGGCGGAGACGGTGACGTCGAAATGGCTGCCGTTGCGGGCGAAGGCGGGGAGTTCGGCGGTCACCATGACGGCGGCGATGTTGTTGGTGGAGAGCGAGGCGGCCTGATCGCGCGTGTTGACGCCGAGGCGTTCCAGCATGCCGATCAGCGACTGGCGGGTGAAAATCGCGTTCATCAGCTTGTCGCCGGTGCCGTTCAGCCCGACGACCAACCCGTAGCCGACCAATTGGTTGGTGCGGATGCCCTCGACATCGGCGATGTCCTTGATCCGCACCTGCGCCATGGCCGGCGCGATACTCGCCAGCAGCCAGCCGATGAAAACGATAAAAAATCCCGCCCGTCGCACGAAAACGCCTTTCTGGTAGCAGGGTGTCAAGGAATCGGCTTTACTGTGGTCCGCCAAGCGCCTTCCCAAGCGCAAACGGCGTGCCAGGGCGAAGCGGCGGAAATCCGCCATCCCTGCTGCGTCCGGCCCGGCAGCTTCTGCCGGGCGGCAGGGAGCGCCAGGAAAAAGGAGCCGGGTGGATGGGTGGCATTGCGGGCATAGGCGGCGCCGGGCCAGTGGCGGCGGGCAGCGCACGGGCGCGGGTGAGCGGCGCCGGCTTCGCCGTGCCGGCGGAAGCCGCGAGCGCCACGGCGGCGGCCGCACCGACCTCGGCGGTCGCCTCGCTCGCGGGAATGCTGGCGCTACAGGAAGCGGAGAGCGTCGCGGTGAGCGACCGGCGCGCGCGCCGCCATGGGCAGGATCTGCTCGCCGAGCTGAGCCGGCTGCAACGCGCCCTCCTCGCCGGCGCGATCGATGCCGCCTCGCTGCGCCAGCTCGCGGACCTCGCCGCCACCCTGCCGCGCGCCGCCGACCCCAAGCTGCAGGAACTGATCGACGCCGTCAGCCTGCGCGCACAGGTGGAGCTGGCGCGGATCGAGATGGCGGCGCACCAGCCGTAAGGTTACGCCCAGCAATGAGTTGGGAAATTAAACCGCGCTATCCGTGCGAAAACCCCATGCCGAGTCTCATACCAACGGCCGCTGGTATCATAGGCGCAGTCAGATAGTCCCGAGGAGCCGATCATGACGGATGCCCCACGCAACGCCTCCGTCGCCGTGATCGGTGCGGGGGATTTCATCGGTGCTGCCATCGCGCGCCGTTTCGCGGCGGGCGGCTATGCCGTGCACGCCGGACGCCGGCAGGGCGAGAAGCTCGCCCCGCTGGTCGCCGAGATCGAGGCGGCCGGCGGGCGATGCAGCGGCCAGCAACTCGACGCCCGTAAGGAGGAAGAAGTTGCCGCGTTTCTGGCCGCCGCCGACCGCACGGCACCGCTCGAACTCTGCGTGTTCAACATCGGCGCCAATGTGAGCTTTCCCATTCTCGACACCACGGAGCGGGTGTTCCGCAAGGTGTGGGAGATGGCCTGCTATTCAGGATTCCTGGCTGGCCGCGAGGCGGCGCGCCTGATGCTGCCGCGCGGGCGCGGCGCGATCTTCTTCACCGGTGCCACCGCCAGCCTGCGCGGTGGTGCCGGCTTCGCCGCCTTCGCCAGTGCAAAGTTCGGCCTCCGGGCGGTGGCGCAGAGCATGGCCCGCGAGCTGGGGCCGAAAAACATCCACGTCGCCCATCTGGTGCTCGACGCCGGGGTGGACACCGCCTGGGTGCGTGAGCGGCGGCGCGAGCGCCTCGGCAAGGAGAGCTTCGAGCCGGACGAGTTGGTGAACCCGTCCTCCATCGCCGAGACCTATTGGCAGCTCCATCTCCAGCCGCGCGATGCCTGGACCCATGAACTCGACCTCCGCCCCTTCGGGGAGACATGGTGAAATGAGCGAAATCGCGTTTCATTTCGACTTCGGCAGCCCGAACGCCTACCTCGCCCACCGGGTCATCCCGGCGATCGAACAGCGGATCGGCGCGCGGTTCCGCTATGTGCCGATCCTGCTCGGCGGCGTCTTCAAGGCCACCAACAACCGCTCCCCGGCCGAGGCGTTCGGCGACATCCCCAACAAGCGGGCTTTCATGGAGTTGGAGACGCAGCGCTTCCTCGCGCGGCACGGGATCACCGATTTCCGCCGCAATCCCTTCTTCCCGGTGAACACGCTGACCCTCATGCGCGGCGCCGTCGCGGCCCAGCATGAGGGGGAGTTCGCACGCTATGTGGACATCGTCTTTCACCACATGTGGTCCGCGCCGAAGAAGCTGGACGCGCCAGACGTCATCCGCGCACTCCTCGAGGAGCATGGCTTCGATGCCCAGCGACTGCTCGATCGGGCCCAATCCCCCGAGGTGAAGCAGGAGCTGGCACGCAACACGGAGGCTTCGGTGGCGCGCGGTACCTTCGGCTCGCCGACCTTCTTCGTCGGCGAGGAGATGTTCTTCGGCAAGGACCAACTGCGCGACGTCGAGGAGGCGTTCCTCGGGCGGGGGGTGCGGGCCGGTGCAGGCTAAACTTGAACATATCATGCTCTCATCACCAACGACTTTGGCCGAAATCGGTCGGCGATCGCCGCCCCCAGGGCGCAGAACAGGATCAGCGCCGCCATCGGCCGCGCCGTGCCGTCGGCGAAGAGGCCCACCAGCGTGCCGGTGATCGCGCCGAACACGAATTGCCACGTCCCCATCAGCGCCGAGGCGCTGGCGGCCTGGCCGGCGTGGCGCGAGAGTGCGCCCACCGTGGTGTTCGGCAGCAGAATGCCGAGACTCGCAAGACAACCGAACAGCGGCGCCATCAACCCGACCAGACCGCCGAAACCGGTCCACGCATCGAGGGTGAGCACCATCGCCGCCAGCAGCAGGCCGCGCGCGGCGAGGCGCAGCACGCGCGCCGCCCCGAGCCGCGCCAGCAGCCGCGCATTGAGCTGCGAGCCACCGATGAAGCCGGCCGCGTTGAGGCCGAAGATCATGCCGTAATGGCTCGGGCTCACGTGATATTGCTCGATGAACACCGCCGGCGAGCCACCGAGATAGGCAAACAGCCCGGCCATGCCGAGGCCGCCGGCCAGCGCGTGGGTGGCGAAGCCGCGCTCCCGCCCGATCGCCACATAGCGGCTGACGATGCCGCCGAGGCCGAGCTTGATGCGCCGGTTCTCCGGCATGGTATCGGGCAGCCACACCCACACCAGCACGGTGCCGAGCACGCCATAGATACAGGCGGCCCAGAAGATCACCCGCCAACTGGCGAAGGCGATCACCGCGCCGCC
Source organism: Acetobacteraceae bacterium (assembly GCA_027365195.1). Taxonomy (GTDB): domain Bacteria; phylum Pseudomonadota; class Alphaproteobacteria; order Acetobacterales; family Acetobacteraceae; genus DAHXNW01. The sequence goes on along the minus strand of DAHXNW010000243.1, from coordinate 3,541 downwards.
GAGCGCAGGTGCGAGGATCGGCACCACCGCCATCACCAGCATCAGCCGCGCCAACAGCCGCGCCGCATCGGGGCCGTCGGCCAGATCGCGCACCACTGCCCGCGGCACCACCATGCTGGCCGAGCCGCCGATCGCCGCCAGCACGCGGCAGAGCGAGAACACCAGCAGATCGGGCGCCAGCGCGCAGCCGGCCGAGGCCAGCGCATAGAGCGCGGTGCCGAGGATCAACGGCATCCGCCGGCCATAGCGGTCGGCGAGCGTGCCCTGCGTCAACTGCCCCACCGCAAGGCCGGCGAACCAGGCGGCGAGCGTGATCTGCGCGGCCCCCGCGACATTGCCGAGCGCGATCTGAATCTGCGGAAAGGCCGGCAGATACATATCGGTCGAGACCGGCCCCACGGCGGTGAGGAAGCCAAGCAACAGGGTAAGCCAGAGCGGCGCTTTCATCGGGCGCCTTGGAGCATGATAGCGTTAGCCTGCACCTTCCCGCGCCCCGACCCGGCCACCCATTCAGCATACTGTCGTGGGTGGCCGGATGGGGGTGCGGGAAGGTGCAGACTCAACTTGAACATATCATGCTCTATCGCAGCCCAAGACGAGTTTGCGTAGCGGCAATCCGGCATGGCGGGCAGGCGCGGTGCAGTTTCTGCCGCCCGGCAGCGCGCACCCGGCAGATTTTGCCCGATTGGCGCGTGAATCCGGGGCAGACCCTTGTCCGCGCCCGCGATGATGTCTGGCACGCGCCATGCACACCAAGCCGCCGACTGGCGCCGCGCGAGCCGCAGCGCCGGCAGAACGATGCAGGAGTGTTGCATGTCGATCCAGACTCTCGCCGCCAGCACCGGCGGCCTGGCCACCGGGTGGACCCCGCCGGTCGCCAACGGCACCGCCGACGTCCTCGCCGCCTGGCAGAAACACAGCACCGGGGCCAATGCGACCGATCCCACGGCGCAGAACGGCACCGGCCCCGCCGCCTCCGGGGCGGCGAACCTCGGCGCCACGGCGGATGGCCAGTCGATGCAGGGGCTGAGCACCCAGTTGCAGGACGCCCTGTTGCAGATGCAATCGGGCGCCCAGGTCAGTCTGCAGGGCGGCGGCGGCCTGTTCGGCACCAGTAGCTTCGCTGGCGGCGAGAGCAGCGGTATCGGCGGCTTCACGCCGAGCGGGCTGAGCCTGACGCAAGCGATGCAAGCCTATGGCGGCAGTGCGCTCGGCGGCCTGGCCGGCGTCGCCGGGACGGCGCTCGCCGCCACGCCGATCGGTGGGGCGGCGATCGCCGGCTCCTCGCTCGCCGGCGCGGCGCTGAGCAGCGGCCTCGGTTGATCGCGGGCCGTACAAACTCGAGCCTATCAGATTTAGCCCAGCAAATGGCCGAACCGCATCGCCTTGGTCTGTAGATAGAAATCATTGACGCCATTCGGCTCGATGACATGGCGCTCGCGCCCGACCACCTCGACGCCGCAGGCGGTGAGTGCCGCGAGCTTGGCCGGGTTGTTGGTCAACAGGCGCACCCGGCGGATGCCGAGTTCGGCCAGCATGGTCGCGGCGATCAGGAAGCTGCGCTCATCGGCGCCCCAGCCGAGCGCGCGGTTGGCATCGAGCGTATCTTGCCCACGATCCTGCAACGCATAGGCGCGCAGCTTGTTGACCAGCCCGATGCCGCGCCCCTCCTGCGCGAGATACAGCAATACGCCGGCGCCCTCGGCGGCCATCCGCGCGATCGCCTCGCGCAGTTGTGGGCCGCAATCGCAGCGCAGGCTGCCGAGCAGATCGCCGGTGAAACATTCCGAATGCAGCCGCACCAGCGGTGCCGCCGCGCGTTGCGGCTGACCGATGACGATCGCGAGATGCTCGATGCCGGCATCGGCGGCACGAAACGCCACCACCCGCGCATCCGGCGCGCCATCGAGCGGCACCGCCGCCTCCGCCACGCGCACCAGGCTGCCGGCGAGCAACCCCGGATAGGCGAGCACGGCGGCCTCGTCCAAGGTCAGCAGGTGCATCGCGGCGGCCAATGCCATGGCCTCGGGAGAGGTTGGGGCGGCGAGCACGGCAGGCAGCAGCCGCGCCAGCTTGGCGAGCGCCAGGGCAGCGCCGGCGCCCGGCGGTGCGGGCAGGGTTTGCGGCTGCTCGGGCAGTAATTGTTCCGCCGTCGGGTCGGCGAGGCCGCGCAGCACCGCCGGGTCGAGCAGTGCCGGGTCGAGCAGCGAGGGCGGCAGCGCCGAGGGGAGCGCGATGGCGACCGGACCCTGATCGGGGTCGAGCGGCCGGCGCAGCACCCCCGCCGCGCGCGCCGGCGCCAGCAGCAGACAGGGGGGAGCGTCAGCCAGCCGGGCGAATTCGGCAAGCCCGCGCGCGCCGGCCGTCTCCGCCGGCAGCAGGACGAGCGCCCGCGCTTCGCCAGGGTGGGCTGCGACCCGCAGCACCACAGGCACCCCGCGCCGCAGATCGGCGATGGCGCGATGAACACCGCGCAGCCGCAGCGCCAGCGCGTCCGGCTGCAACGCGGGCGTGACAGCGGGGGCGATGGAGGGCGGCTCGGCGGTCGAGTCGGGCGCGGTGTGGGCAGGGTCGGCCATCAGGGTCATTTCTCTAAAATAGGATGTCGCGCGATCCGAGCAACCGGAATCACGCGGCACGCCTGACTTTGGCCGGGGCGGCGGAGGCTAAACAAAGCTTTATATGTCAGAACCGCGCTGCCGTTGCATCATGCTCGCGATTTCGTGTGCGGCCCAAGCCCCGCGCGCACCGCATTGGGCGGGCGGGCCGGCCAGATGAAGGACATATCGATGACGGCGGATCGCCCTGTTCTGATCGTCGATGACGATGCGGCCCTGCGCTCGACACTCGCGGAACAATTCAGCGTCGATGGTGAATTCGCGGCGGTGGAGGCGAGCAACGTCGCCGAGGCGGAAACCCGCATCGCCGCCAGCGAACGTGGCTTCGATGCCATCATTCTCGATATCAGCCTGCCGGACGGCGATGGGCGGGATTTCTGCGTGCGGTTGCGCCGGAGCGGGGTGAAGGTGCCGATCATCATCCTCACCGGCTCGGACCACGAGACGGATGTGGTGCGCGGGCTGGAGGCGGGGGCGAACGACTATATCGCCAAGCCGTTCCGCCTCGCCGAGTTGCTCGCCCGGCTGCGCGCGCAACTCCGCCTGTTCGAGAACAGCGAGGATGCGGTGTTCCTGATCGGGCCATACAGTTTCCGCCCGGCGGCGAAGCTGCTGCAGGAGGCGGCGGGCAACCGGCGCATCCGGCTGACCGAGAAGGAGGCGGCGATTCTGAAATTCCTTTTTCGCGCCGCCGGCAAACCGGTGGCGCGACAGGTGCTGCTGAACGAAGTGTGGGGCTACAACGCCGCCGTAACCACGCATACGCTGGAGACGCATATCTACCGGCTGCGCCAGAAGATTGAGCCCGACCCGGCGGGATCGCGCCTGCTGATCACCGAGGGCGGCGGCTATCGCCTCGACCCGCAGGGCATGCCGCTGGCGTAACGGCGGCTTTTCAGTCTGCACCGGCCCGCTCCCCCACC
>DAHXNW010000229.1 GCA_027365195.1 Acetobacteraceae bacterium | reverse complement strand
AGGCGTTCGCCCTCGGAGAATTCGCTGGCGATGCCGGCATAGGCGACATCGTAGGCGATACGGTTGAAATAGCGCGCCGTCGTCTGATCGATCGGCAGCAGGCGCGGGTCGGCGAGGCAGCCGATGGCGGTCGCATAGGGCGGATGGATATGCAGAATACAGCGCGCCTGCGGCACGTTCGCGTGCATTGCGCCATGGATCGCCCAGGCGGTGGAATCGACGCGCTCCAACAACGCCGCATCCGGCTCCGCATCGACATCGAGCAGCAAGAGATCGGAGGCACGGATGCGCGAGAAATGCATCCAGCGCGGATTGAGCAGGAATTGCCGTCCATCGGCCGAGACGGCGGCGCTGAAATGGTTGGCCACCGCCTCATGCCAGTCGAGCCGGGCGATCAGGCGGAAGGCGGCGGCGAGTTCGACGCGCATCGTCGTCTCGTCGGCACGGGCAGTCGTCGGCGTGATCGCATCCATCGTATGTCTCCTACTAAATCATGATTCGCCCGTCACGCCATAGGCCGGAGCGAGATCCGGCCGCAGCGCGCGCTCTACGTAGCCGTCCATCTGCGGCTGCCACAGCCGCCATACCTCGGCCAATGCCGCGATCGGTGTCGCGTGGAAATCGACGCGCAGATCGGCGAGCGGCCACGCCTCGGTGTCCACCAGCAAAAGCCCGGCGGAATGCACCGGTCCGGCCTCGCCACCGGCGGCCAAACCGGCCTGGAGAGCCGCGAGCGCGCGTTCGCCGAGCGCAGCCTCCGGCTCGGCATGGAACGCATCCAGCATGCGCTGCGGCACGGCGGCATCGGCGAGCAGATTGCCGGCGGCAACCGCGCCGTCTGCCGCCACCGTTGCATGGCGGCCGAGGGTGCGCGCGCCGGAAAAGGCGGCGGTGCCGCCTTCACGATCGACCGCGCTGAGCTGGCGAAAGGCGATGAAGGGCGCTGCCGCCGTGACGCGCTCGATCGCCTCGCGCGCGCTGGCGCCGGCCGCCATCAGCGCGAGCAGTTGTGGGCCGAGCCTCGGGTCGGTGATATTCTGGCTCGCGACGGCGCCGACACCGGCGCGCAGATGGGCGCAGCGCGCGGCGACCGCCGGCGAGGAGGAGGCGATGGCGATGGCGAACTGCCCGGTGCGCGGACAGCGCGCGGCGAGCGAAAAGGTCATGCCGGGATTTCGGCGATGATGTCGATCTCCATCAGATATTCCGGCTTCGCCAGCCCCTGCACGATCAGCCCGGTGGAGACCGGATAGACCCCGCGCAGCCAGCGCCCGACCACCCGGTACACCGGTTCGCGATAGGCGCGATCGGTGATGTAGAGAGTGATTTTCACCACATCGGCGAGGCTCGCGCCTGCTTCCTCGAGCAGGATTTTTGCGCAGCGCATGGCATTCTCCGCCTGTGCGGCGGCATCGCCGATGCCGACGATGGCGCCGTCGAGATCCATCGCCGTCTGGCCGCGCAGATAGACGGTATTGCCCGCGCGTACCGCCATGCAGAGATCGTTATCGAGGCTCTGCTCGGGATACGCCGTCTTGGTGTTGAATTGGCGCAGCCGCGTATGCGTGCTCATCCCCTGGCACTCCTCACAGCGAACCCTGCACCCGATCCGACAGACCGGCGGAGCGGCGCACGAAGTCGAGCGGGCCGGCGAAGTCGAAAGAATTATAGACGGCGGCGAGATGGTTGAAATGCGGCGCCTGCGCGAACTGCGCGAAGGTGAGCCGGTGGCCGGCGTAATCGGAATTCAGCAGATCGCGCGCGAATGCCAGCAGCTTGCGCCGGTCATCGGATTCCCAGGCATCGTTCAGCGTGTAGAATTTCTCGAGCCACGGCCGGCTGCCATCGGCGGCGAAGGCGCTGGCGTTCGGTGTCACGCAAATTTGGCCGCCGCACAATTCGCGCGCGACATGCATCATCTGCGGCAGATTGGCGCAGGCGAACACCCGCCCGGCGTAGAGCATCGATTGTTGCGGCATCAGTAGGCCGCCCGGACTCGGTTCGGCCATTGCGATCGCGGCGGTGAGATGCGCGTTGATGCCTTCGCGATAGCACACCAGATCGGCGATCTTCTCGCGCACGCCTTGCAGTTTGTCCAACCCGGTCTGCTTGGCGTTCCACAGCGCGGTGCCCACCATCATGTCGGCGACATAGAGCAGGCGCAGCACGAAGGGGAAAGCCGAGTAGCGATGCAGCGTGGCGCGAATGTGCTGTGCCGCGCGGGTGTGCCGATAGAAGAACACATCCTCCCACGGGATCAGCACATCGTCGAACACCAGCAGCGCGTCCACCTCGTCGAAGCGGTTGGCGAGCGGATAGTCGGCGGCACTGCCACGCCCGGCGAAGCCGCTGCGGCAGAGATGCTTCACCCCCGGCGCCCCCATTTTCACGATGCAGCCGACGGCGTAGTCGGACAGCGCCTCGCTGGTCCAGGCGCCGAGCGTCGGCTTGAGGAACGCCTGATCGGCATAGGCCGAGGCGGTTTCATATTTCGCGCCACGGATGATGATGCCGGCATCGCTCTCGCGCACCACATGCACCATCATATCGGGGTCTTGCTGCTGCGGCGGGCGGGAGCGGTCGCCCTTCGGATCGGTGTTGGCGGAGACGTGGAAGATGTCGTCGCGCAGCACCGCTTCGATATGGCGGTCGATGTTGTCGGCGAAGCGCGGGTCGATCTCGGCCAGCACGTCGCGCCCGTCGCGCAGCGACCACATCTCGCCCACCGTCTCGTCGCCGACACGGGTCACGACGCCTCGAATGTCCTTGAAGAACAGATCGAGCGCATGGGTCTTCGCCGCCCAGTCCGACTTCTCACGCGGCGGGCGCTGAAAGGTGGACAGGCGCTGGTTGTCCTCGACGTAGCTCAGTGCGTCCTGATAGGAAGGCTCATGCGCCATGTCGTACATGCGCGCCTTGACATCGACGATCGGGCGGAACGCCGGATGGCGTGTGACATCGGCGACCCGCTCGCCATCGATCCACACCTCGCGCCCGTCGCGCAGCCCATCGCGATATTGCTCACCGGTGCGGATCATGCGGCTCTCCTGACGTTGCCCGATCATGCCGCATTGCAGCGTAGGAGGGTAGCAAAATTGCGCGGGTGGTCGGCGACCGGCGGCGCCAAACATGCCTGCGCGCCGGGTTGGTGGGCGGCGGCGCGCCAAACAAGACACCCATCATGCCATGGGCCATGGAATGGCCCATGGCATGATGGAGCGGGCGAAGGGAATCGAACCCTCGTATGCAGCTTGGGAAGCTGCCGTTCTACCATTGAACTACGCCCGCGCGAGGCTGTTATAGGAAACCCTGGTTGACGGCACAATCCACTTGGCATAGTCGAACAGAGGTTCCTCGTGATTTGTCCGGCCGGATTGCGGCGAGGTGAAATAAGCGCGCTAAAGAGGCCCTGGGTCGTGTCGGTTCGCCGGCAGGGCCCGTGGCATCGTCGGTCGGGTCATGCGTTGGAGGCCCTGGCAATGTCCGACCCACTCGAGTCCGAACCCTATCGCCCGGCGACTTTGCTGGTGCATGGCGGCACCCGCCGCTCGCCGTTCGGCGAGACCAGCGAGGCGCTGTTTCTTACCTCCGGCTTCGTCTATGACAGTGCCGAGCAGGCCGAGGCGACCTTTGCCGGGCAGGCGGTGCATTACCAGTATTCGCGCTTCGGCAACCCGACGATCGCCATGCTGGAGGAGCGTCTCGCCCTGCTCGAAGGCGCCGAGGCGTGCCGCATGACGGCGACCGGCATGGCAGCCGTGCATGCCGCCCTGCTCTCGCATCTGCGCGCCGGCGACCGCGTTGTCGCCTCGCGCGCGCTGTTCGGTTCCTGCCACTGGATCGTCACCACCTTGCTGCCGCGCTATGGCATCGAGAGCGTGCTGGTCGATGGCACCGATCTCGCTCAATGGCGCGCGGCTCTCGCACGCCCGACACAGCTCGTGCTGCTCGAATCGCCCTCCAACCCAATGCTGGAGGTGCTCGATCTGCCGGCGATCGCCGCCCTCGCCCATGCCGCCGGCGCGCTGGTGGTGGTCGATAACGTGTTCGCCACCCCCCTGTTGCAGCAGCCGCTGCGGCTCGGCGCCGATGTGGTCGTCTATTCCTGCACCAAGCATATCGACGGCCAGGGCCGCGTGCTCGGCGGCGCCGTGCTGGGGTCGAAGGCATGGGTCGATGCGACGCTGCAACCCTTCGTGCGCAACACCGGCCCGAGCCTGTCGGCGTTCAACGCCTGGCTGCTGCTCAAGGGGCTGGAGACGCTCGCCCTGCGCGTGGCGGCGGCGCAGCAAAACGCGGCGAAGCTCGCCGACTGGCTGGCGGAGCAGCCGGCGATCGCGCGGCTCTGGTACCCCGGCCGTGCCGACCATCCGCAGGCCGCTCTCGCAGCGGCGCAGATGGCGGGCGGCGGCACGGTGGTGAGCTTTGAACTGGCCGGCGGCAAACCGGCGGCATTCGCGCTGATGAACGCGCTGCGGCTCATTCTGGTGTCGAACAATCTCGGCGATGCGAAGTCGATGGTGACGCATCCGGCGACCACCACGCATCAGCGCATCGGCGCCGAGGAACGCGCGCGGCTCGGCATCACCGATGGCGTCGTGCGCCTCTCGGTCGGGCTCGAGGATGTGGCGGATCTGCGCGCCGATCTGCAACGCGGCTTGCTGATGGCTGGACAAGTGCCAGCGGGCGCGCTGTAGTCTCGCGATGATGAACGAGGAATACAGCAAAACGACGCGTGGCGTGCGGGTCGGCGTACGCGCCTTCTATCTGGAGGACCAGTCGCAGCCGGAGGAGGGCCGCTACGTCTGGGCCTATAAAATCGTCATCGAGAACAACGGGCCGGAGAGTGTGCAACTGCTGCGCCGTAGCTGGAAGATCACCGACGCGCGGGGCCGGGTGCAGCATGTGCACGGGGCCGGCGTGGTCGGCGAACAGCCGACGCTGGAGCCGGGGGAAAGCTTCGAATACACCTCCGGCACGCCGCTGGAGACGCCCTCGGGATTCATGGTCGGCGCCTATCACATGATCGCGAGCGGCTCTGGCGAGGCGTTCGACGTTGCCATTCCGGCCTTCAGCCTGGACAGCCCGCA
>DAHXNW010000225.1 GCA_027365195.1 Acetobacteraceae bacterium | reverse complement strand
GGCGATGAAATCGGGCAGCCCGCCGCTGCCATCGGAATGGTTCATGAATTCGCCGGCCGGATAGCGTTCCTCGGCATCGAAGGCGGTGAACCAGACGTGGTTCTGCATGAAGCGCGCCCGCCGGCCGGAGAGCGAATCCGCCCGCACGAACGGCGTCAGCACCTGGCCGGGCTCGAGCCGGTAGCCGACCGGCGTGCCGACATGGTTGCGCCGCGCGCGGTTGATCACTTTCCAATAGCGCTGGGTCTCCTGATTGGCCCGGCGCGCCGCCGCCTGCTCGCTCGCCAGCAGCGTCTCCTCGACATAGAAGGCGTTGCCATAGGGGTTCGCCGGCCCCTCCGGCTCGGCGTAGGTGTTGCACTCGATCACGCTGTTGGCATCGCCATCCACCGCCATGTCGAGCCGCGCGCAGAAAGCGTGCTGATGCACATGCCCCTCGACGCCGGGCGCCACCTCGGTGCCGTATTTCGACGGCTGGCCGGGCAGGCAGGCGGCGGTGTTGATGACGCCGGTCGCCTTCATCTCGAACTCGATCGCGCCGTCCTGGCGGAAATACCAGTAATTCGCGTATTCATAATTGCCGACGGTGCAGATACAAGAGATCACCAGCCGCCGGCCGCGCCGCATCTCGGCGCGATCGGTGCGGAAATCCCAGTGCTTCCAGAGAATGCCGGCGTCCTCCTCATGGATGCAGATGGCTTTCTCGATGGTCATGATCTCGCCGGTCATGGTGTTGAGATCGGCGTCGAGATAGGCGATGTGGCCGAGGCAGTCGCAGCCGAGGCGGAGCGAGTTGGCGAGTTTGCCGAGACCGTATTCGCCGATGTCGAACACGTTCTTGCGCGCATGGCCCGGCGCCGGGCTGCCGTACGGCACCACCATCTCGGCCAGCGACGCGCGATAGACCACCGGGCGGCCGTCATAGCGAATGTCGTGCAGGGTGATCGCCTCACGCGCATTGAAGCCGATCACCAGCGACCATTTGTCCCATACGATATGCCGCCCGTCGAGGGTGAAGCTCGGCCCCTCCGGCTGCACCACGTCGAGCGGCTTCAGGGGTGGGCGGAAGTCGCTGCGGAACTGCGCCTCGTAATTGCTCTCCGCCATCGGGATCGGCAGGATGCCGTAATCGTCCACCCGCAGCACGCGGCCGTTGAGGATATCGACGACCGCGTTCAGCCCCTCGATCGGATGGGCGTAGAAATTCTCGAATTCACGCAGCCGCAGCCAGCAGAACGTGTGCGCCAGATGCATCCCGGCCTCGTCTGCGCGCCCCTGGCTGCCGGCGGACCACGGATCGACGCAGACCTGCGCCATGTCGGTGATGCCGCGACGGGCGCAGGCGGCGATGAAATCGGGATGCGCGCGCACCACGCCCTCGATGGCGAGGAATTGTTCGAGCTGGATCATCGGCCGCGCGCCGGGGGCTTCGCGCGCGCTCGCGATATGGCCGCCGCCGGCTTCGAGCGCGATCACCAAGCGCCAGAGCTGGCCGTTGTCGGCGCGGAACACGGTGGCACGCGCCGCGCGCGGCATCTTCTCGCCCGGCCGCCAGGCGCGCATCACCGCTTTGGCCGGCTCGCACAACTCGATGGTCTCGAACAGCACACCGGCACCGAATGCCGCCGCCGCGCGGACGGTTGCGACCACGGCGAGGATTTCTTCGGCCGTCAGCGGCGCCAGCGGGTGCGTGGGCGTTGCCGCCGGCCGGATGGCGGCCGTCACATCGGTCATCGGTTGATCGTGCATGGCTCTCTCCAACGCCGCCGGCGAGCGGGGCCGGGTTTCCCTGAGTATCAGATCAGCATCCGCGTGATCGTTGCCGTCGCGCTTGACATTCGCCATCACTTGCCGGAATTTTTTACAAATCGCAGGCAGATTTTTGCCATCCGGACATGAATGCATTGATCTTATGCATAAATTGTCCATTCAGACTGAATTGCAGGCATTCATGGCGCAGGCCGGTCGGATTTTTGACACTCGGCTCTCC
>DAHXNW010000213.1 GCA_027365195.1 Acetobacteraceae bacterium | reverse complement strand
GCAGTGGGAGAACACCTTCTTCGCCTGGATGCGCGACATCCAGCCCTGGTGCATCTCGCGCCAGCTCTGGTGGGGCCATCGGATTCCGGCGTGGTATGCCGAGGATGGCCGGGTGTTCGTGGCACTCGATGAGGCCGCAGCGAAGGCGCAGGCCGGCGCTGGCGTCGCGCTGCGCCAGGACGAGGACGTGCTGGATACCTGGTTCAGTTCGGCGCTCTGGCCGTTCTCCACCCTCGGCTGGCCCGAAAAAACGCCCGAACTGGCGCGCCATTATCCCACCGACGTGCTGGTGACTGGCTTCGACATCATCTTCTTCTGGGTCGCCCGGATGATGATGATGGGGTTGCACTGTATGGGCGAGGTGCCGTTCCGCACCGTGTATATCCACGGTCTGGTGCGCGACGAGCGTGGCCAGAAGATGTCCAAATCGAAGGGCAACGTGATCGATCCGCTGGTGCTGATCGAGCGTTATGGCACCGATGCGCTGCGCTTTGCCATCTGCGCGCTCGCCGGGCCGGGGCGCGACATCAAGCTCGGCGAGGCGCGGGTGGAGAGCGCGCGGGCGTTCGTCACCAAGCTGTGGAACGCGGCGCGGTTCTGCGAAATGAACGGCGTGGCACCGGTGGCGGCGTTCGCGCCAGGCGATGCGCGCCAGGTGCTGAACCGCTGGATTCTGGATCAGGCGAACAAGGTGATTGCCGAGGCGAGTGCGGCGCTGGAGGCGTATCGCTTCGATGACTATGCGAGCGTCTGCCACAAATTCGTCTGGGGCGTGTTCTGCGACTGGTATCTCGAATTCCTCAAGCCGGAACTCGAAGGCGCCAATGCGGACGAGGCGCGGGCGACGGTCGCGCATGTGCTCGGGGTGATCCTCAAACTGCTGCATCCGGTGATGCCGTTCGTGACTGAGGAGTTGTGGGGCCATTTCGGTTATGGCGCGCCTTGTAGCCTGATCGGTGCGGCGTGGCCTTTGGCGGAGAGCACACGGGGCGCTCAGGCGGCAGAGGATATCGTTGATAGCGTCATCGCGCTGATCTCCGGCATTCGCTCCGTGCGCGCGGAGATGAACGTGCCGGCCGGGGCGCGCATTCCGCTTTTGATGGCCGCCAGAAGCAAACTGGACTTGTCCGGCTGGCATGGGCAGATCTGCCGTCTGGCGCGACTGTCGGATATCGCACCGCTGGACGGGCCGGTGCCCCCCGGTGCCGTGCAAATCCCCTTCGATTTCGCCCTCGTCGTCCTGCCGCTCGCTGGCGTCGTCGATCTGGCCGCCGAGCGTGCCAGGCTCGCGCGCGAGCGGGACAAAATCCTGGAGCAGCGGGACAAGCTCGATACCAAGCTCGCCAATCCAAACTTCATCAACCGCGCCGCACCCGAGATTCGCGCCGAGACGGAGGAGCGCCGACAAGCGCTCGTCGCCGAGGCGGATCGCCTGAACAGCGCCCTCGCGCGCATCGCCTGAGCATCAAGGAGAGAACGCCCATGCCCCCGGAAACACCCACGGAAACCTGGGACAAATCCCGTCTGCCCTCGCGCCACGTCACCGAAGGGCCGGATCGGGCACCGCATCGCAGCTACTACTACGCCATGGGCCTCACCGAGCGCGAAATCCATCAGCCGCTGGTCGGCGTCGCCACCTGCTGGAACGAGGCCGCCCCCTGCAATATCGCCCTCTCGCGTCAGGCGCAGTCGGTGAAAAAGGGCGTCAACGAGGCCGGCGGCACGCCGCGCGAGTTCACCACCATCACCGTCACCGACGGCATCGCTATGGGGCATCAGGGGATGAAATCCTCCCTCGTCTCGCGCGAGATCATCGCCGATTCGGTGGAATTGACCGTGCGCGGCCATGGCTATGACGCGCTGGTGGGCCTCGCCGGCTGCGACAAATCGCTGCCGGGGATGATGATGGCGATGCTGCGGCTCAATATCCCGAGCGTGTTCATGTACGGCGGCTCCATCCTGCCCGGACGGTTCCAGGGCCGCGACGTGACCGTGGTGGATGTGTTCGAGGCGGTGGGACAGCACGCCGCCGGGCGGATGAGCGATGCGGAACTGCACGAACTCGAATGCGTCGCCTGCCCCTCGGCCGGTGCCTGCGGCGGGCAGTTCACCGCCAACACCATGGCGACGGTGAGCGAGGCGATCGGCCTCGCGCTGCCCGGCTCGGCCGGCGCGCCGGCACCGTATGAGGATCGCGACCGCTGGGCGGTGGAATCTGGCCGCGCGGTGGTGGATCTGCTGCGCCGCCGCCTGCGCCCGCGCGATATCGTCACACGCCGGGCGCTCGAGAACGCCGCCGTCGTGGTCGGCGCGACCGGCGGCTCCACCAACGCCGGGCTGCATCTGCCGGCGATCGCCAACGAGGCCGGCATCCGCTTCACCATGGATGACGTGGTGGCGATCATGCGGCGCACGCCCTATATCGCCGACCTCAAGCCGGGCGGCAAATACGTGGCGCTCGATGTGCATCGCATCGGCGGCATTCCGGTGATCCTGAAGGCGCTGCTCGACGGCGGCCTGCTGCATGGCGATTGCCTCAGCGTGAACGGGCGCACCCTCGCGGAAAACCTCGCCGATGTGGTCTTCCCGACCGATCAGGACGTGGTCTATCCGGTGAGCCGCGCGCTCTCGCCCACCGGCGGCGTGGTGGGCTTGCGCGGCAATCTCGCCCCGGAGGGTGCGATCGTAAAAATCGCGGGGATGAAGAACCTGCGCTTCGAGGGCACCGCCCTCTGTTTCGACCGCGAGGAGGATGCCTTCGCCGCCGTGCAGGCGCATGCCTACAAGGCCGGCGATGTGTTCGTCATCCGCTACGAGGGGCCGAAGGGCGGCCCGGGGATGCGCGAGATGCTCTCCACCACCAGCGCCATTTACGGCCAGGGCATGGGCGATCAGGTGGCGCTGATCACCGATGGCCGCTTCTCCGGCGGCACGCGCGGCTTCTGCGTCGGCCACGTCGGGCCGGAGGCAGCCCTCGGCGGCCCGATCGCCCTGCTACGCGACGGCGACCGCATCGTGATCGATGCCGAGGCCGGCACCATGGATGTGCAGTTGAGCGAGGCCGAACTCGCCGCTCGCCGCGCCGCCTGGCAGCCGCGCGGCACCGATTACAACAGCGGCGCGATCTGGCGCTATGCGCAAACCGTGGGTCCGGCGCAATTCGGCGCGGTGACGCACCCCGGCGCGGCGGCGGAGACGCATTGCTACGCCGATATTTGATCGCGCTCCAAAACGCTGATTCAGGGCGGCAGGCGCAGCATGAAGCCGGCGCCGCGCACGCTCTGGATCAGCGGCCGTTCGCCCAGCGCATCCACTTTGCGGCGCAGCTTGCCGATATGCACATCGACCACATTGGTCTGCGGCAGAAAGCGATAGTGCCAGACGTCTTCCAGCAGCATGTCGCGTGTCACCACCTGGCCCGGCCGGCGCATCAGATATTCCAATAGCTTGAACTCGGTCGGCAAAAGCTCCACCGCGCGCTCCTCGCGCTTGGCGGTACGCTCGATCAGATCGAGCGCCAGCGGGCCGACGCGCAGCACCGTCTCGCGCGTCTCCACCGGCCGGCGCAGCAGCGCCTCGATGCGGGCGGCGAGTTCGATGAAGGCGAACGGCTTCACCAGATAGTCATCGCCCCCCGCCTTCAGCCCGTGCACCCGGTCATCCACTGCGGCGAGCGCGCTGAGCACCAGGACAGGCGTGCGCACCGCCTCGGCGCGCAAGGTCGCGATCACGCTCAAGCCGTCGATTTCGGGCAGCAGCCGATCGACGATCAGCAGATCGAAGCTGCCCGCGCGCGCGAGCGCCAGGCCCTGCGTCCCGGTTCCGGCGTGCTGCACGCGATAGCCGCGGGTGAGCAGATCGCTGCGGATTTCATCGGCGAGTTCCGCATCGTCCTCGATCAGCAGCACGCGCGCCTCACGCGAGACGTCGATCACGGCCGTCTGAGCGGCCCCCACGGGCAGGGATGGCGGTGTTTCCATCGGCGCGTCTCTCCCTGGCGCCCGCATGGGTGCCCTCAACCATAACGCTCTATTCGCCCGATCCGTGCCAGCGGCGCCATTAAAGCCTATTTTAGATTTTCCGGGCGCGAACCGGCATCGGCGACA
>DAHXNW010000207.1 GCA_027365195.1 Acetobacteraceae bacterium | reverse complement strand
TGGGCGATCATGCGTGCCCGCGTGTCCTTGGCGCGGGGTTCGACACGCACGCCCGCCGTCCTGGCGGCGGTCTCCAGCGCATCGCGTGACAGGCACGACAGGAATTCCTCCGTCGCCATGTTCGGCAGCCGCTGCGCGGCGCCGATCGCCTCGCCGGCGATCCGCGCGAACGGGCCACTCTGCGAGCGGTTCTCCCGGCAGGACAGCACGCCGGTCAGCATTCGGCGCGCGGCGTGGCGCAGCAGGTCGAGGTCGGCCGTCAGCACGCCGCCTTCGGTGATCGTGCGGCAGACCGCCTGTCGGTCGCCTCCGCTCAGGCCGCTGCCGCTATCCACGGTCACATTGTCGCCGCCGAAGGCGAGCACCAGCAGCCCGAGCAAGGTATCGTCCTCGATCGGCGTGTCGGCGAGCGCCTGGTGCAGCGCGTCGGTGCGCAGGTCGCCGATCATGGCGGTGCCCTTCTGCGTCACCGCCGGCCGGGCCCGCGCCGTCGGCATGGCATCGTCATCCGGACCGCCGCCGCCCGCCGCGTCGGTCGCGGTTCTGTCGTGGCCCGCGGGCTTGCCCGCCTTCTTCGTCTCGGGCAGCCGATAGGCGATGGTTTGGATCTCGCCGCTGCGGGCGTCGATGTAGTGCCCGACCAGATCGGTCCCGCCGGGTTTACCCCAGACACGTTCGGCTTTCTTCGGCAGCTGGCCGCGGCCGTAATCGTCGACCGTCAGCAGCGTGCCGCGCTCCGGCAGGTGATTCGCCAGCCACTCCTGCTGGGCGCCGAAGAACCCTTCGACGTTGGTGGTGGTGCGGCTGTCCTCGCCCGGCGGGGCGAACAAATCGTCCTCCCAGACGATGCCGTAGGCCTTCGCCAGATCGTCGCCGAATTTGGCGGCCGAGGCTGGCATGCGGCGCTTGGCGAGCGCCCGGGCGACCTCATACCAGGCGATCTCGGTTTGACCCTTCTTCGGCCTGTGCTTCTTCCATACCTGGGCCTGTTCCTCACGCGTCGCGGCGGCGATCGTGCGCAACTGCTCCTCGTTCGGCATGCTGCCGAGCGCCATCACATCGAGCATGGGCGGATGCAGCCGCGCCAGCAGCTTGAGGCGGCGCACGGTACGCGGCGGCAAGGCGAGCGCGTCGCCGATGGCTTGCTCGTTCCAGCCCTGGGCTTCGAGCCGCTCGATCGCGCGCCAGATATCGACGCTCGACATCGAGGCGCGGATCAGGTTCTCGGCGACCGCGCGCATCGCATCGGCGGCCTCGTCGGCGTCGCATACCATCACGGTGATCGCCTCCAGTCCGGCCGCGATCGCGGCCTTCACCCGGCGGTTGCCGACGACGATCATCAGCCCGCCGTCCGCCGTGGTGACGCACGGCGGCTGGATGATGCCTACCGCCCGGATCGAGGCGAGGAGCTGTTCGTCCATCGCCGGCGGCACCGGTGAGCGGCGGGGGTTGTTCGGATTGAATTGGAGGATACGGGGATCGATGCTGCGAAGTTCGGCCATGACCGGCTCCTGTTGGTTGGGGTTTCATCCTCCCTGTGTTTCGGGAAGACCCCTCCCGCGCGGCGCATCCCGGACCGACGGGGCAAGGGCGCGCGTAGCGTGAGGCCGGAGGCCGCTCCCTTGCGGCGGCGGCCGGCGATGCGGCAGCCATTTCC
>DAHXNW010000205.1 GCA_027365195.1 Acetobacteraceae bacterium | reverse complement strand
CCGGCCCGCACCCCCACCCGGCCACCCATTCAGTATACTGTCGTGGGTGGCCGGGTGGGGGTGCGGGCCGGTGCAGGCTGCGGCGATCGTTCGCCAGCCATGACCGTATGACCACAACCGCGATCCTGCTGGCCGCCGGCCTCGGCACCCGGATGCGCGCGGCACTGCCCAAGGCGCTGCAACCGATCGCCGGGCGGCCGATGCTGCGCCATCTGCTCGGCGCCTGCGAGGCGGTTTTCGACCGCATCGTGGTGGTGATCGGGCCGGAGATGGCGGCAGTGGCCGAGGCCGCCGCACCCCACGCGGTGGTGGTGCAGCGCGAGCGGCTCGGCACCGCGCATGCCGCGTTGCAGGCGGTGCCGCTGTTCGGCGCGGGCGAGATCGCCATACTCTATGCCGATAATCCGCTGATCAGCCCGGCGACGCTCTGCGCCCTGCTGGCGCGGCGCGCGGCGGGCGATGTGGCGCTCGCGCTGCTCGCCATGCGCCCGCCCGATCCGGGCCGCTATGGCCGGGTGATCGCCCGCGAGGGGCTGGTGCGCCGTATCGTCGAATGGGCCGATGCGAGCCCGGCGGAGCGCGCCGAGCCCTTGTGCAATGCCGGCGTGTTCGCCGCCGGGGCGGCCGATCTGGCGCGCTGGCTTGGCTTGGTGCGCGCCGACAATGCCAAGGGCGAGTATTACCTCACCGACATCGTGACCCTCGCCGCCGCCGAGGGCGGCCGGATCGCCGCCGTCGAGGCGCCGCATGGCGAGCTGCGCGGCATCAATTCCCGCGCCGAACTCGCCGCCGCCGAGGCCAGCGTGCAAACCGCCCTCCGCGCGGCGGCGCTGGAGGCCGGCGTCGGCATGACGGCGCCGGAGACGGTGTTCCTCTGTGCCGATACGGTGCTGGAGGCCGATGCGACCATCGGCCCTTATGTCGTCTTCGGCCCCGGCGTGCGTGTGGCGGGCGGGGCGGAGATCCGCGCCTTCAGCCATCTGGAGGGCTGCCGCGTGGGCGCCGGCGCGATCGTCGGCCCCTATGCGCGGTTGCGGCCCGGCACGGTGGTGGGGGAGGGCGCGCATGTCGGCAATTTCGTCGAACTCAAGGCGGCCGAGTTGGGGCCGGCGGCGAAGGTCAATCACCTCACCTATCTCGGCGATGCCGAGGTGGGCGCGCGCGCTAATATCGGCGCCGGCACCATCACCTGCAATTACGATGGAGCGGCGAAGCACCGCACGGTGATCGGCGCCGATGCCTTCATCGGCTCCGACACCGCCCTGGTCGCCCCGGTGCGCATCGGCGCCGGGGCGAGCACCGGGGCGGGCAGCGTGATCGTGCGTGACGTGGCGGACGGCGCGCTCGCCATCGCGCGCGGGCTACAGGTGGACAAACCGGGGCGCGCGGCAAAACGCCGCAAGGAGAGCGGCTGATGTGCGGTATCGTCGGCGTGATCGGCCAGGGGGAGGCGAGTGCGGTGCTGCTGGAGGCGCTGCGCCGGCTCGAATATCGCGGCTATGACAGCGCGGGCATCGCAACCCTGGTGGAGGGGCGCATCGTCCGCCGCCGCGCCGAGGGCAAGCTCGCCAATCTGGCGGCGGCGCTGGCCCGCGCGCCGCTCGCCGGGCGCGTCGGCATCGGCCATACGCGCTGGGCGACGCATGGCGCGCCGAGCGAGGCCAACGCGCATCCGCACGGCACCGAGCGCGTCGCCGTGGTGCATAACGGCATCATCGAGAACCACGCCGAGCTGCGCGCCGAACTCGAAGCATTGGGCCAGGTGTTCGAGACCGAGACCGATACCGAGACGGTGGCGCGGCTGGTCGATCACCTGCTGCGCCAGGGCCACGCGCCGATCGCCGCCGCCGCGCTCGCGCTGCCGCGTCTGCACGGTGCCTATGCGCTGGCGATGGTGTTCGCCGGCCATCCCGAGCTGATCATCGCCGCCCGGCACGGCGCGCCGCTGGCGGTGGGCTATGGCGAGGGCGAGATGTTCGTCGGCTCCGACGCCCTGGCACTGGCGCCGCTCACCCGGCGCATCGCCTATCTGGAGGATGGCGACTGGACCGCCCTGGGGCCGGAGGGTGCGCGCTTCTTCACCGCCGACGGGCAGGAGGTGGCGCGCCCGGTGCAGCTCACCGCCTATAGCGGGGCGGCGACCGGCAAGGGCAATTTCCGCCATTTCATGGAAAAGGAGCTGCATGAGCACCCTTCGGTGATCGGCGACACGCTGCACCGCATGATCGACCCCGGCAGCCGCGCCGTGGTGCTGCCCGCGCTCGGCTTCGACCTCGCCGCCGCGCCACGGCTCACGCTTTCGGCCTGCGGCTCGGCTTTCTATGCCGCACTCGTCGGGCGCTACTGGTTCGAGAGCCTGGCGCGGCTGCCGTGCGATGCCGATGTGGCGAGCGAATTGCGCTATCGCGCCCCGCCGCTGCCGCCCGGTGGCCTCGGCCTGCTGGTGAGCCAGTCGGGCGAGACCGCCGATACGCTCGCCGCACTGCGCTTCATGCGTGCCGCCGGGCAGCGGGTGCTGGCGGTGGTGAACGTCGCCGAGAGCAGCATGGCGCGCGAGGCGGACGCCATGCTGCAAACCGTCGCCGGGCCGGAGATTGGCGTTGCCAGCACCAAGGCGTTCACCGCGCAGCTCACCGTGCTCGCCTGTCTGGCGCTCGCCGCCGGGCGGCTGCGCGGCGTACTCTCGCCGGCGCAGGAGGCGGCGCTGACCGATGCGCTGCTCGAAGTGCCGGGGCGTGCGGCCGAGGTGCTCGACTCGCACGCGGCGATCCAGCGCGTCGCGGCGACCGTCGCCGAGGCGCGCGACGTGCTCTATCTCGGCCGCGGCAATTGCTTCCCGATCGCCCTCGAAGGCGCATTGAAACTCAAGGAGATCAGCTACATCCACGCAGAAGGTTACGCCGCCGGGGAGATGAAGCATGGGCCGATCGCGCTGATCGACAAATCCGTGCCGGTGATCGCCATCGCCCCCTCCGGCCCGCTGTTCGACAAGACGGCGTCGAACCTGCAGGAGGCGGCGGCGCGCGGCGGCCGGCTGATCGTGCTGAGCGATGCCGAAGGGGCGGCGAAGCTGCGGCCGATCGCCGCCGATACCGTGCTGCTGCCGCGCGTCGATCCGTTCGTGGCGCCGCTGCTCTATGCCATTCCGGTGCAGTTGCTCGCCTATCACGTCGCCGTGCTGAAAGGCACCGATGTGGACCAGCCGCGCAACCTCGCCAAATCGGTCACGGTGGAGTGACGCCGATTGATGGTGGCGCGGCGGCTGCAAATATGGCACATCCTGTGCACGGAATTGCCTTGAGCGGGGGTTAGCGAATGCACGATCGCTGGACGGGATCTTGGCGCGTGATGTGGCGCCTGCGCTGGCCATTGACGGCGGTGATGCTCGGCCTCGCCGGCGGCGCGCTGCCCGCCATGGCGCAGAGCACCGATGGCGCGCTGCCGATCCCCGGCCAGACCTCGCCCGGCATGCAGCTCTCCGGCGCGCCGGCGGCACAGGTGATGACGCTGCAAGGCGCGCTGGGGCAGGTCTATTCCTATAATCCGGCGCTGCTCGCCGAGCGCGCCAAGCTGCGTTCGGTCGATGAGAACGTGCCCACCGCGCTCGCCGGCTGGCGACCGACGGTGGTGATGAACGGCAGCGCCGGCTACGGCTGGGGCGAGACCTCGCAGACCATTCCCGGCGTGTTTTCCTTCGCCGAATTCCTCAACCGAGACGTGGGTCTCGGCCAAGTGACGCTGACGCAGCCGGTCTATACCGGCGGCAAGACGCGCGCGACCCTGTCGAAAAGCAAAAACTCCGTGATGGCCGAGCGGGCGCGGCTGATCGCGACCGAACAGCAGGTGTTCGCCGATACCGTCAACGCCTTCGTCACCGTGATCCAGGACCAGCAGATCCTGGCCCTCGACATCAACAACGAACAGGTGCTGGCCGAGCAACTGCGCGCCACCAACGACCGCTTCCGCGTCGGCGAGATTACCCGCACCGACGTGGCACAGGCGGAGGCGGCGCTGGCGCAGGCGCGCTCCACCCGCCAGATCGCCGCCGGCAATCTGCAGACCGCCGGCGCCACCTATCAGCGCGAGGTGGGGGCGCTGCCCGGCACGCTGGTGCAGCCGCAGCCGCTGAGGCCCCCGGTGCCGGACGAGCATCAGGCGACGCTGATGGCGGCGGCGAACAACCCCAACGTGATCGCCGCCCTGTTCGACGACGCGGCGGCGAAGGATGCGATCGATGTCGCCTTCGCCAGCCTGATGCCGACGGTGAACGTGCAGGCGACGGAATTCAGCCAGTTCAACCAGGCGCAGCCCTATTCGCTGACCCAGGGTGGCCTTGTGACTGCTAATATCAACGTGCCGCTGTATCAGGGCGGCTCGGAATACGCCGGCATCCGCCAGGCGCGGCAGAGCGAGCAGCAGGCGCGCAAGACGCTCGACGATCAGCGCCGCCAGGCGGTGCAGCAGGCGATCCAGTCGTGGGAGACGCTGGCCGCCGCGCGGGCGGCGATCCAGAGCGACCGCGCCGGCATCCGCGCCAACGAGATCGCCCTCGAAGGCGTGCAACGCGAGGCGATCGTCGGCAGCCGCACCACGCTCGACGTGCTGAACGCCGAGCAGGCGCTGCTGAACGCGCAGGTCTCGCTGGTGCAGAACGTCGCCAGTTCGGTGACCGCCTCCTACAACAGCGCCGCCGCCGTGGGCCGGCTCACCGCGCGCGACCTCGGGCTGCATGTGCCGATGTATGACGAGACCGCCTATTACAACGCGGTGCGCAACCGCTGGTTCGGCACCGGCGATTACGCCACCAGCCAGCCCGGACGCTGAGGCCAACCAATCATGATTGCTTCGCCACGATGACCGCCGAAACCCCACCGCCGGGCGATGATCCTTCGATGGAGGATATTCTCGCCTCCATCCGCCGCATTCTGAATGAGGATGAAGCCCCCGCCGAGCCGGTTGCCGCCCAGCCGGCGGCAGCGCCCGCACCCACGCCCGCGGCGGAAGAGGTGCTGCTGCTCGACGAGACGATGCGGGTCATGCCGGCCGCCGCGCCGACCCCCGAGCCTGAGCCCGAACCCGAGCCTGAGCCCGAGCCGCCGCCCGTCGTCGCGGCCGAGGCCGAACCCGTGGCCGAGCCCGCAACCGCGCCCGAGCCGGCCGAGCCGCCGATGCCGCAGGAGGGCCTGCTCGCGCCGGCGCCGGCGGCCGAGGCAGTGGCGCTGCTCTCCGGGCTGGTGCGCACGCTTGCCGCCGAGCGCGGCGCGCAGGTGCATCGCGGCGGCCCGACCATCGAAGATCTGGTGCGCGAGGAAATCCGCCCGCTGCTGAAATCCTGGCTCGACCAGCATCTCCCCCCGCTGGTGCAGCGGCTGGTGCAGGCCGAGATCGAGCGGGTGGCCAACCGGGCGATGCCCTGATCCTGCCGACCAGGGGCTTGCCGACCGGCGCCTTGCGCAATCGCCGCCGGCGCGGCAAACAACAGCGATGCCGAACGACCCTCTGAGCAAGAGTTTTTCTCCCGCCGAAGCCGAGCCGCGCCTCTATGCCGGCTGGGAAGCGGCCGGCGCCTTCTCCGCCGGCGCGCGGGAGGGTGCCGCGCCCTACACCATCATGATCCCGCCGCCCAACGTCACCGGCAGCCTGCATATCGGCCATGCGCTCACCTTCACCCTGCAGGATACGCTGATCCGCTGGCGCCGCATGCAGGGGCGCGACGCGCTGTGGCAGCCGGGTACCGACCATGCCGGGATTGCGACACAGATGGTGGTGGAAAAGCTGCTCGCCGGCGAAGGCACCACGCGCCAGGCACTCGGGCGGGAGGCGTTCGAGGCGCGGGTGTGGCAGTGGAAAGCGGAATCGGGCGGCACCATCACCAGCCAGCTCCGCCGCCTCGGCGCCTCGCTCGACTGGCCGCGCGAGCGCTTCACCCTGGACGAGGGGCTGTCCGCCGCCGTTCGTGAGGTGTTCGTCAGCCTG
>DAHXNW010000198.1 GCA_027365195.1 Acetobacteraceae bacterium | reverse complement strand
ACGACGCCCGCCGCCCTCGGCGGCGCCGCCTTCGACCATGGCGCCGCCTGGCTGCACACCGCCGCCGATAATCCGCTGGCGCCCATCGCGCGCGCCGCCGGCCGCACGCTGCTGGCCGCCAGCGCCACGCGCGAGCGCCGGCGGTTCATCGGCGACCGGCGGGCGGGCGATGCTGAATGCGCCGATTACGAGGCGACCTACGCGGACGTGGTCGAAATGGCGAGCGCCCGCGCGGCGAGTGGCCCCGATATCAGTCTCGCCGCCGCCATGGCCCCGCTCGCCGGGCGGCCCTGGAGTGCGAGCATCGCCACCTGGGAGGGGGCGATCATCGCCGCCGCCGACGCCGACGATCTGAGCCTGCGGGACTGGCACAACAATCGGCTCGATGGCGACAATCTGGCGCTGCCCGGCGGCCTCGGCGCCTTCGTGCGCAGCGTGCTCGGCCCGCTCGCCGGGCCGGTGCAGACCGACGCGCCGGTGCATCGCATCCGCTGGCAGGAGGCCGGCGGCGTGGCGGTGGAGAGTGCGCGCGGCACGCTGCACGCGCGCGCCTGTCTCTGCACCGTCTCGACCGGGGTGCTACGCGCCGGGCGGATCGCCTTCACCCCGGCGCTGCCCGCGCGCACCGAGGCGGCGATCGGGCATTTGCCGATGGGGCTGCTGAGCAAGCTCTGCCTGCGCGCGCGGGGCGAGGACCGGCTCGGCCTGCCGCCGCACGCCGGCGCCTCGCAGCAGGTGCAAAACCTCGGCGATCCGGCGATGATGTTCGGCTTCTGGCCGCATGGCTACGACCATGCGATCGGCTACATCGGCGGCAGGGCGGCGTGGGATCTGGCCCGCGCGGGTGCCGAGGCGACCGCCGCCTTCGCCCGCGAGCGCCTCGGCGCGATGTTCGGCGCGCGCGCGCGGCGGCTGTTCGAGGGCGGTGCCGCCATCGCCACCACCTGGGGCACCGATCCGCTGTTCCTCGGCGCCTATTGCTACCCGCCGCCCGGCCATGCCGAGGCACGGCAGATCCTCGCCGAACCCCTCGCCGACGGCCGCCTCGCCTTCGCCGGCGAAGCCTGCCACGCGACCCGTGCCGGCACGGTCGCCGGCGCCTGGATCAGCGGCGCGCGGGCGGCGGCGGCCATGGCGGCAGTCTGTCGGAATAGTTAATAAAAATCTAATTTAATGTTACAAACGCTCATCGTATGATCCGCCTTATGGAAGATTGCGGATGCGGAGAGTGCCCATGCAACGCCCACATCGGCTCACCCGCCTCGCCTTGGCGATCGGACTGGCGGGGCTGCTCTCGGGCTGTGTCCTGGTGCCGGCACGGCCGCCGTATTATCAGCCGTATTACCATTACGGGTATTACTATTATTAGCAGGTGATGGCGTTTAGCTGGGACCGCCCCCACCCAGCAGCGCCTCGGCGATCTCCGGCAGTTCGGTGAAGCGCGCGGCGGTGCGGGCGGCGCCCTCGGCCATCGCGGCACCGCCATAGCCCCAGGCGGCGAACACCGCCGGCAGCCCGGCGCCGATCGCCGCCTGCACGTCGTTGGCGTGATCGCCGACCATCACCGCGCGGCCCGGCGTGCCGCCGGCGCGTGCCAGTGTGGCGAGCAGATGGCCGGGATCGGGCTTGCGCACGGCAAAACTATCGCCGCCGCCGATCGCCGCGAACAGCCCGGCGATGCCGAGCGTGTGGAGCAGGATGCGCGCCGGCTCCTCCGGCTTGTTGGTGCAGATGGCGAGCCGCCAGCCGTCTGCCGCGAGGCGGCGCAGCGTCTGTTCGGCGTCGGGAAACAGCCGGGTCTGCTCGGCCGCATGGGCGGTGTAATCCGCCATGAACGCCGCGAGCGCCGCCGCGTCGAAGGCCGCGCCGCGCGCCGCGAGGCCGCGCCGCACCAGCGCCTCGGCGCCATCCCCCACCATCGCCGTCACCGCGGCGGCATCGAGCGGCGCGAGGCCGCGCGCGGCGAGCAGGCGATTGAGCGCGGCGGCGAGATCGGGGACGCTGTCGACCAGCGTGCCGTCGAGATCGAACAGGATGCTGCGCTCGCTCATCTTAACCGCCCGTTACCAGAAGTTATGCTAAAGCCTTTGACATGAAGCGCCGCCCGTAGCTAGAGCACCCTATGGTCAAGTTGAGCCTGCACCGGCCCGCACCCCCACCCGGCCACCCATTCAGTATACTGTCATGGGTGGCCGGGTGGGGGTCCGGGCCGG
>DAHXNW010000193.1 GCA_027365195.1 Acetobacteraceae bacterium | reverse complement strand
AGACATCGCCGCGAACGTATTCTTCTTCCTTGGGGTTCACTACCTCATGGTCGGCAAACTCGGTACCCAGCTTGGAGTAGACGCCGGACTCGTCGGTCATCAGGCGGCTTTTGCGATTGGCATTCTTGCGAATGATCGGCGCGACATTGGAGACCGTGGCGCGATCCACATGGAATGAACGGGCCTCGCCGCCACACTGAACCAAGCTGACCAAAGCGCGCTTATGACCGTGGCCACGGCGGACTGCGGTGCCTCCCTTGCGGCCGATGTAGGTTTCGTCGGCCTCGACCACCTCGCCTGCCCCACCGATCGGGGAGAACGCGCCGGTGCGCATGGCTTCACGAATACGATGGGTCATAAACCAAGCCGACTTATAGGTAATATCAAGGGTGCGATGCAGTTGATGGCTGCTCATGCCCTTTTTAGACGAGCAAAGCAGATAGGCGGCCAGGAGCCACTTATGCAGCGGAATTTTGCTGTCCTCGAATACGGTCCCAACCTTTACTGTGAAGTCCTTGCGGCAATCTTTTTTAGTACAACGATACTTGCCAGTGCGCTTTGTCGCGTATGCCTTCCCAACCGATCCGCAGTGCGGGCAGACGGTACCGAACGGCCAACGCAAATTCTCCACATGCTCTCTGGCGGCGTCTTCTTTGGTAAAGTGTGGATCGGAAAGTTTCGACATGGCGGCTTGTCCCTTGGTGTAGGCAAACACTACATCTCGACTTTTGTGGCGTAAAGTATATAATTGCCAAAAGTATGCTGAATGGGTGGCTGGGTGGGGGGGCGGGCCGGTGCAGACTGCTCTCAGAGTTAGGGGAGTTCTGGCATCGCTGCAAACAGGCTATACAGCAGCGATGAGCAGTGACAACGCCCCGCCCACCACCGATTTCGGCTTCCGCGCCGTGCCGGTGGCCGAGAAAAAGCCGCTGGTGCGCGCGGTGTTCGAGAGTGTCGCGCCGAAATACGATCTGATGAACGATCTGATGTCGCTCGGCATCCATCGCGCCTGGAAGCGGGTGTTCCTCACCACCCTCGCCCCGCGCCGCAACCGGCGCCTGCTCGATCTCGCCGGCGGCACGGGCGATATCAGCTTCGGCTGGCTCGGCGCCGGCGGTGGGCCGGTGCTGCTCTCCGACATCAACCCGGCGATGCTCGAGATCGGGCGCGATCGGGCGATCGGGCGGGGGTTCGCGCGCGATCTCGCCTTTCTGGTCGCCGATGCGGAGCGTCTGCCGCTGCCCGATTCCTGTGTCGATGTGGTCTCCATCGCCTTCGGCCTGCGCAACTGCACCGACAAGGCCGCCGTGCTCGCCGAGGCGCGGCGCGTGCTGCGCCCCGGCGGGCGGTTCTGCTGCCTGGAATTCAGCCGCCTCCGGCTCGATGCGCTGCGCCCGCTGTACGATGCGTGGTCGTTCCGCGTGCTGCCGCGCCTCGGGCGGATGGTGGCGGGCGATGCGGAAAGCTATCGCTATCTGGCCGAAAGCATCCGCACCTTCCCCGATCAGGAGACGCTTGCCGGCATGCTGCGCGCCGCCGGCTTCGCCCGGGTGCAGGCGCGCGACCTGTCGGGCGGCATCGCCGCCATCCACAGCGGCTGGCGGCTGTGAGCCGGCTCGCCGGCCGGCGCGTTCTGCTGATCATCAGCGGCGGCATCGCCGCCTACAAGGCGCTGGAATTGATCCGCCTGCTGCGCGCGGCGGAGTGCGCCGTGCAGTGCGTGCTGACACGGGGCGGGGCGGAGTTCGTCACCGCGCTCTCCTTGCAGGCATTGAGCGAGAACCGCGTCCATGGCGATCTGTTCTCGCTCACCGAGGAGAGCGAGATGGGCCATATCCAGCTCTCGCGCGCCGCCGATCTGCTGGTGGTCGCCCCCGCCTCGGCCGATATCCTGGCGCGCATGGCCGCCGGCCTCGCCGACGATCTGGCCGCGACGCTGCTGCTCGCGACGGACAAGCGCGT
This sequence comes from Acetobacteraceae bacterium, assembly GCA_027365195.1. Classification (GTDB taxonomy): domain Bacteria; phylum Pseudomonadota; class Alphaproteobacteria; order Acetobacterales; family Acetobacteraceae; genus DAHXNW01. The sequence continues at coordinate 7,178 of DAHXNW010000193.1, read as the reverse complement.
GCTGGTGGCGCCGGCGATGAACGTGCGCATGTGGCTGCATCCGGCAACGCAGGCCAATATGGCGAGCCTCGCCGCGCGCGGCGTTACCGTGGTCGGGCCGGGGGTGGGGGCGATGGCGTGCCATGAGCACGGGCCGGGGAGGCTCGCCGAACCGGCGGAGATCGTCGCCGCCATCGAGCGGCTGCTGGCGCCGGGCGATGCGCTGGCCGGGCGGCATGTCATCGTCACCAGCGGCCCGACACAGGAGCCGATCGACCCGGTGCGCTACCTCGCCAACCGCAGCAGCGGCCGGCAGGGCCACGCGATCGCCGCCGCCCTCGCCGAATTGGGCGCGCGGGTGAGCCTGATCAGCGGGCCGGTCACGCTCGCCGATCCGCCGGGCGTCGGCGTCTGCCACGTGGTGACGGCGGCGGAGATGCTGGCGGCCTGCCAGGCCGCCCTGCCGGCCGATGCGGCGGTCTGCTGCGCCGCCGTCGCCGATTGGCGGGTGGCCGAGGTGGCGAGCCAGAAACTCAAGAAATCCGCCGATGCGGCGCCGGCGCGCCTCACCCTGTTGCCCAACCCGGATATTCTGGCGAGCCTCGCCGCCCCCGGCCCGCTGCGGCCCAAACTGGTAGTGGGTTTCGCCGCCGAGACCGAACACATCCTCGCCCACGCGCAGGCCAAACGCGCGCGCAAGGGCTGCGACTGGATCGTCGCGAACGATGCCTCCGCCCCCGCCGGCATCATGGGGGGCGCGGAGAACGAGGTGCACCTGCTCACCGCCGAGGGTGTGGAATCCTGGCCGCGCCTGCCCAAAACCGAGGTCGCCCGCCGCCTCGCGCTGCGGATTGCCGGTGCGATGGGGGGTTAGGATGGCCAAACATATCAGCATTAACCATATTTTGCCTTCTGTCGGGGCAAGATCGATCCTATGTTGCAGAGCATCATGAAACCTCTGATCGGCATCTCCTGCTGCACCAAGTTTTTCGGCATCTTCGGCATGCCCAACCATGCCGCTTCCGATACCTATGTGCGCGCGGTCGATCGGGTGGTGGGTGGGGTGCCGGTGCTGGTGCCGGCGAATGGCGATCTCGCCGATATCGACACGCTGCTGAACCGGCTCGACGGGCTGATCCTCACCGGCAGCCGCTCCAACGTGCAACCGGCGCTATATGGCGGCCCGGCGCATCCGCAGGACACACCGGAAGACGACAAGCGCGACGCCGTCACCATCCCGCTGGTGCGTGAGGCGGTGCGCCGGGGCCTGCCGGTGCTGGCGATCTGCCGTGGCTTGCAGGAACTCAACGTGGCACTCGGCGGCAGTTTGCATCAGCGGCTGCAGGATCTGCCGGGGCGGATCGACCACTCCACCCCGATGCAGCCCTTCGGCCGGGTGCGCACCGGCAAGGCGCATGCGGTGCGCCTCGCGCCGGGCGGCTGGCTGCATCGCATGGCCGGTGTTACCGAGATCGGCGTCAATTCGCTGCATAACCAGGGCATCGACCGGCTCGCCCCCGGCCTCGCCATCGAGGCGGAGGCGCCCGACGGCACGATTGAAGCAGTGCGGGGCGAAGGCTGGGCGGGCTATACCTTCGGCGTGCAATGGCATCCGGAGTATGATTTCGAGACCGACGCCCTCTCGCGCCGCATCTTCGAGCATTTCGCCGCTGCCCTGCGCGCACACGGCGCCGCCGCTTTCGGGGCGCGTGCGGCGGCGGATTAGCGGGAAACCTCCGGAGCGGCGGCGCGTTGCTGGCGCGGTGCAGGGAGGATGTCAGCATTGCCATCAATCGTTCGATAGAGACATCTGAGCCCAAAGCGCCGACGCCCTCGCCCGCCAGCCTGCGCGGGCTCGACGGGCTGAACTTTCTGATGGCCGATGTGCGCGACGGGGTGGGGCCTTATGTCGCGCTGTTCCTGAAAGGCTCGCAGCATTGGGCGCCGGGGCCGATCGGCGTGGTGATGGCGCTCGGCGGCCTCGTCACCGCCTTGATGCAGGTGCCGGCCGGGCTGCTGGTGGATGTGGTGCGGCACAAACGCCTGCTGGTGGCCGTCTCCGGTCTGCTCGTCGCCGCCGGCTATCTCTCCGTGGTGGAGTTCTCCAGCCTGCCGATGGTGCTGCTGGCGCAGATCCCGCTCGGTGCCGCCTCGGCGGTGATCCCGCCGGCGATCGGCGCGATCAGCCTCGGGCTGGTCGGGCGCGTGGCGATGGCGGCCCGCGTCAGCCGCAACGAGGGGTTCAAGCACGGCGGCAGCCTCGTCGCGGCGCTGTTGGGCGGCGTGATCGGGCAGTATTTCGGCGTGCGCTGGGTGTTCTATCTCGTCTGCGGCTTTGCGCTGGCCAGCGCCGCCGTGGTGAGCCTCATCAAGCCGCGCGAGATCGATCATGAGCTGGCGCGCGGCAGCGACCCGGGCGGCAAGCCGCCGGTCGCGCTCCGCGTTCTGCTGCGGCGGCCCGATCTGCGGGCGTTCCTGATCTCGGTCGTGCTGTTCCACGGCGGCAATGCCGCCATGCTGCCGATGGCCGGCCAGGTGCTCGCACTGCGACATCCGGGCAGCGACACGCTGGCGCTGAGCGCGTGCATCATCGTGGCGCAGGCGGTGATGATCGGTGTGGCCGCGAGCGTCGGCTGGGCGCTCAATGCCGGCATCGGGCGCAAGCCGATCTTTCTGGTCGCCCTGCTGGTGCTGCCGGTGCGCGGCGTGTTGTTCAGCATGATCGACAGCCCCATGGGCGTGGTGGCGATCCAGGCGCTCGACGGCGTGGCGGCGGGGATTTTCGGCGTGATCTCGGTGGTGATCGCCGCCGATCTGATGCGTGGCACCGGCCGGTTCAACCTGGCGCAGGGGCTGATGGCGCTGGCGGTCGGGCTGGGCGGGGCGGCCTCGAACCTGCTCGCCGGCTATATCGTGCAATGGTTCGGCTATCGGGTGGGGTTTCTGACGCTGGCGGCTATTGCGGTGGCGGCGCTGGTGTTCTTTGCTCTCTTCATGCCTGAAACCGCCGAACCCGCCGCAAGGAAGCGGCCATCCCCGCAGGAGCGCATCGCATGAACGAGAAGACGGAAACCGGCCCGATCGACTGGCGCCTGCATGGGGTGCGGGTGATCCCCGGCGACCAACTCGACCCCAACACCGCGCAGACGCCGGGGATGGAGCGCGCGGCGGCGATCAACCGCGCGCGCGTGGGCGCACAAAAAATCTGGGCCGGCACGGTGAAAATCCATCCCAACGCCAAGACCGGCGCGCATCACCATGGCGCGCTCGAAAGCGTGATCTATGTGCTACGCGGCCGTGCCCGCATGCGCTGGGGCGAACGGCTGGAATTCACCGCCGAGGCCGGGCCGGGCGATTTCATCTTCGTGCCCCCCTATGTGCCGCATCAGGAGATCAACGCCAGCACCGAGGAGACGCTCGAATGCCTGCTGGTGCGCAGCGACAGCGAGGCGGTGGTGGTCAATCTCGACATCGCCCCCGCCGAGCCGCCCGAGGCGGTCGCCTGGATCGACCCGATTCATCGTTGACGTGTTCCAGTCTGCACCGGCCCGCACCCCCACCACTCATCTCCCCTTGGCACCCATTCAGCATACTGTCGTGGGTGGCCGGGTGGGGGTGCGGGCCGGTGCAGACTGAGACATTCACACCAGCAACCCTTGGGCGCGAAAGCTCAGCCAGCGGCCGTTGCCGACGATGATGTGGTCCTGCACCTCGATCGCGAGCAGCGCCGCCGCCTCGCGGATCTGCTCGGTCATCGCGCGGTCTTCCGGCGAGGGGGTGGGGTCGCCGCTCGGGTGGTTATGCACGAGGATCAGCGCTTTCGCCTGCAACTCCAGCGCCCGGCGCACCACCTCGCGCGGATAGACCGGGGTGTGGTTCACCGTGCCACGGGCCTGCGCCTCGTCGGCCATCAACTGGCGGTCGGCGTCGAGGAACAGAATGCGGAACTGCTCGATTTTCTCGCGCGCCAGCACGGCGCCGAGATAGGCGGTGAGCTGCGCCCAATTCTCCAAAACCGGGCGATGCATCACCCGCGCGAGGCAGAGCCGCAGTGCGGCGCCATGCACCAGCTTGATGGCGGCGATGCTGTGCGTGCCGAGGCCGGGCAGCGCGCGCAGGTCGCGCTCGCTGGCGGCGAGCACGGCGGCGAAACTGCCGAAGCGGGCCAGCGCCGCGCGCGCCGCCGGCGTAGGGTCATGCGGCCAGACGAAGCCGAGCAGCATGATGAGCAAAGCTTCGTCGGAGAGGCTGGCATCCGGCTCGGCGAGCGCTTCGGGCGCCGTCTGTTCAGCCGTATCGGGGGCGAACAACGCAAGGTCGCCGCCGCGCTCGGCGAAGCCGCCGGCGATGGTCGGGCCGCCGACCGGCAGCGCCGGTGTCTCGGCGCGTCGCCAGAGGCGTGGCAGCCGCCAGCCGGGCAGCCGCATCTAGAGTCTGATCCGTTTAGGGTCAGTCTGCACCGGCCCGCACCCCCAGCCGGCCACCCACGACAGCATATTTGTATGGGTGGCCGGGTGGGGGAGCGGGCCGGTGCAGACTGAAACGATCATGCTCTAGATCAGCCCGAGCCGGCGCAGGCTGACCGAGCCGCCCTCGCCGAGGACGAGATGATCGTGCACCGCGATCGAGAGCACCGCCGCCGCCGCCCGCAACCGGGCCGTGCGCGCGACATCCGCCTCCGCCGCGCGCGGCACGCCGGCCGCCTCGCGCAGCAGCAGGAGCGCCGTCGCGTGCAGCGCGAGCGCCCGGCGCACCACCTCGGCGACATCTTCCGCCTCCGCCTGGCGCTCGTCGCCGAGCAGGCGGTTGCGGTTGTCGAGATAGAGCACGCGCAAACCGTCCGAACGCAGGGCCTCCGGCGGCGGATTGGCCTGCAGATAGGCATCGAGCCGGTCCCAGTTGTTCAGGATCGGCTGCTGGCGCAACTCCGCCCGCTCCAGCCGCGCCGCCGCCACCTCGACGAGGCGGATCACCCGCGCACTCTGCGGGGTGAAGCCGGGCAGATCGCGCAGCACCGAGGCCGGGGCCGCGAGCACGCCGCCGAGATCGCCGATCTGGTTGATCGCCGCCTTCGCCAGCGGCTTGGTATCGCGGCGCGGAATGCCGAGGAACAGCAGCATTTCGAGAATTTCGTAATCCGCCAGCGCATCGGCCCCGCCGGCGAGCAGGCGCGTGCGCATGCGGCCACGATGGCCATGCGGCCCGGTGCTGGCGAAGGGTTTTTTGTCACCCGCCGCCGAGGGGTCGGCTCCGACTTGCATGAGAAAGTTAATTAAAGGTTGATATGCACAATGTCCAGCTAACGTGTTTACCCGGTTGCCAACGGCGCGGCCGAGGCGCATCGCAGGGATGAAAACCCTGTGTCGCGAGAGGCCCGCATGACCCTCAATCCCGCCGATGCACTCTCGCCGCGCCTGCCGCGCGTGGCCCTGATCACCGGCGGGGCGGCGCGGCTCGGCCGGGCGATCACCCTCGCACTCGCCGAGGCCGGCTTCGCCGTCGCCGTGCATCATCGCGCGAGCGAGCCGGCGGCGGAGGCGACGGCGGCGGCGGCGCGCGCGCTCGGCGTGGCGGCGGTGACGCTGCGCGCCGATCTCGCCGAGGAGACGCAGGCTGCGGCGCTGATTGCCGGCGCCGAGGCGGCACTCGGCCCGGTCGGTGTGCTGGTCAATAACGCGAGCGTGTTCGAGCGGGACGAATGGCACGATGCGACGCGCGAAAGCTGGGCACTGCATATGGAGACCAATCTGCGCGCGCCCTTCGTGCTGATGCAGCGCTTCGCCGCCGCTCTCCCGGGCTCGGCGGAGGGGGTGGTGATCAATCTGCTGGATCAGCGTGTGTGGTCGCTGACGCCGCATTTCATCTCCTACAGCCTCTCGAAGGCGGGGCTATGGACGCTCACGCAGAGCATGGCGCTGGCGCTCGCCCCGCGCATTCGCGTCGCCGCCATCGGGCCGGGGCCGGCGCTGCCCGGGCCACGGCAGAGCCAGGCGCAGTTCGACCGTCAGCAGGCCGCCGTGCCGCTCGGCCACGGCACCACGCCGGCGGAAGTGGGCCGCGCGGCGCTCGCGATCCTGGCGCTGCCGAGCTTCACCGGCCAGATGCTCGCCCTCGACGGCGGCCAACACCTGCAATGGTCACCCGGCGCGAGCGGGGGGGTGGAGGATTTCGGGGAGTGATCTCGAATCGCTTAGTCTGCCCCTTCGCGCACCCCCACCCGGCCACCCACGGCAGTATACGCGCATGGGTGGCCGGGTGGGGGTGCGGGAAGGGGCGGACTCACCTTGATGAACGCACCGTGCTTCACAAGCTCCAGCGCAGGCCGCAGTTCTGGCATGGCGTGGGCGGTGTCTCGCCGAGCAGCGATTCGCGGAAGGCGCGATAGGCCGGCCCGTTCCAGATCTCCGCCAAATCCTGCCGCGTGGCATCGCCCAGCGTGTAGTTTTCATAGCCGCGCGCCGAGAATGGCGCGATGCAGCAGGGGAGTGCGCGGCCATGCGCGGTGAAATACATCAGCGACCACGGCCGCCGGCAGACCGACCAGGGCTGCGGCGCCGCGTCGCGGTGTAGGCTGGTGTCGGGGTCGCTGGCGCCGGAGGCCGCGAGCGTGACGCCGACCTCGGCCGCGACGATCTGCGCCGCCGCGATCAGCCGCTCCTCCTCGGCCTGCATCTGCTCGAACAGCGAGGATTCCGGCCGTGCGAGGCCGCGACCGGTCTCGTCATACACTAGCCGTTGCAGATAGACCTCGGCGATGCCCATCTCGCCGGCGAGGCGGACGAAGGCTGGCAGTTGCTCGATCGTCTCGCGCAAGCCGGTGAGCCAGAGCGACACGCGCGGCCCCGGCGCGGCGAGCGAGGCCTGGAGTGCCGTAAAGCCGCGCAGATTGCGCACGATGCGCGCGAACATGTCGCGCCCGCGCACTTTCTTATAGGTGGCGGCCTCGGCGGCATCGAGCGAGACGCGGATTTCATCGACGCCGCTCGCGATCAGCGCCTGGCTCTTGCGCGGGGTGAGCAGGGTGCCGTTGGTGTTGAACAGTACATAGGCGCCGCGCCGCTTCAACTCGGCGATCATGCGCGGCAAATCGGCCACCAGCATCGGCTCGCCGACGCCATGCAGCACCACCCGCGCGATCCCCGGCACCTGGTCGATGATGCGGGTGAACACCGCCCAGCTCATGTCGGCCGGCGGCTCCA
>DAHXNW010000186.1 GCA_027365195.1 Acetobacteraceae bacterium | reverse complement strand
GAAGCCGGAGATCCCGTCGTCGATCACCTCCGGCACCGAGCCGCGATTGATCGCGATCACCGGCGTGCCGCAGGCCATCGCCTCGATCATCACCAGACCGAACGGCTCCGGCCAGTCGATCGGCATCAGCAGCGCGAGCGCGCCGGAGAGAAAGCCCGGCTTCTGCGCCTCGTTGATCTCGCCGATCATCTCGACGCCGGGGCCATCGAGCAGCGGGCGGATCACGGTATCGAAATAGAGCTGATCGGCCTTGTCCACCTTGGCCGCGATCTTGAGCGGAATGCCGGCGGCGCGCGCGATCTGGATCGCCCGGTCGGGGCCTTTTTCCGGCGAGATGCGCCCGAGGAAGGCGAGATAGCCCGGCCGCGCCGGCTGCGGCGTGAGCAGATGCTCGGGCAGGCCATGCAGCACGGTGCCGATGAAATTCGCGCGCGGCAGCGGCCGGCGCTGCGAATCGGAGATCGAGACCAGCGGCACCTGGTTGAAGCTGTCGAAAATCCCCTGCAGTTCGAGCAGGTCGAGCCGACCGTGCATGGTGTTGAGCCAGGGCGTGCGCTGCCGGCTGAACAGGCTGAAGGGGAAGTAATCGTTGTGGAAATGCAGCACGTCGAACTCCTCGGCGCGCTGCATCACCCGCTCCATCATCAGAATGTGCGGTGCGATCGGGTCTCGCATCGCAGGATCAAGGCGCAGCGCACGCGGCCACATCGGGTCCAAGGTCGCGCTGGTGAGCGAGTCGCCGCTGGCGAACAGCGTCACCTCATGGCCGAGGGCGACCAGTTCCTCGGTCAGGAACGAAACGACGCGCTCGGTGCCGCCATAGAGTTTCGGCGGCACGGCCTCGTAGAGAGGGGCAATCTGGGCAATCCGCATGGTCATCATCCTTGGCAAGCCGCCGGTCCGTTGGCGGTGTTCGCGGATGTAACGCCGCGAACGCGGCGAAGTTAGGGCAAGGATGCGAGGGTGCCCCCTTTTCCCGCGACGCCGCCGGTGCGATGGTGCGCCGATCGCGATCAAGCGGGGCGAGCGCGAGCGGGGAGTGGGGAGCAGCCGAGCCGATGCAGCCTGAACCCGCCGGGGATGCGCCGGTGATCGTCATCCGTACCAATCATATCGACGCCACACTGCGCCGCACGGCCGAACGCCTCGACGCCGAAAGCGGCTATCGTGTCTGTTTCGCCGCCGACGAGACCGGTGGCGCCATCGATTGCGCCCCCTTTCCCAAGATCGCGCTCACACGAGAGAGCATCGCCGACCTCGGCGTGCTGGTGAGCGCCGACATGCTCTGGCGCTGCGGCGACTACTGCCTCTATGCCGCGCGCAGGCAGTATCCGACGGCGCCGTTTTTCTGGCTGATCGAGCCCGATGTGGAGATCGGCGGCGCCTCGCCGCGGGCGTTTTTCGCGCGCTACGAAACCGCCCCGCCGCGCGATTTCATCGTCGGCTATTTTGGCCCCTATGCCGCCTCCTGGCCCTGGCATCGGCTGATGGCCCCGCATGCGGCGCGGGTGTATGGCTGCCTGTTCGCCCTGCTGCGCATCTCCGGCCCGGCGGTGGATTTCCTGCTCGAACGCCGCCAGGCGCTCACCCGGCACTTCGCCGCCGGCGCCGATGCGGCACTCTGGCCGAACGACGAGAGCTTCACCGCGACGGAATTGGCGCTCGGCGGCTTTGCCTGTGGC
>DAHXNW010000185.1 GCA_027365195.1 Acetobacteraceae bacterium | reverse complement strand
CTTCCACGTAACGAATCGATCGTCGGCTTCACCTCGAAATATAAAGGATGGACGCTCGGCGCGTACGCTCAGCAGAACCTCACCGCCGGCCAATTGGTCATCTTCGGCGGCAATTTCGGCTACCAGAACGAGTGCTTCGCGATCACGGCAAATTATTTTGATCTAGTGACGAGTTACAACGGTATCAGCAACGTTCAGGCGCTGACGATCCAGATTACCTTCAAGACGCTTGGGCAATTCGGCTTTCCTCTGCTATAGAGCATGATATGATCAAGTTGAGTCTGCACCGGCCCGCATCCCTACTCGGCCACTCAATCAGCATACTGTCATGGGTGGCCGGGTGGGGGTGCGGGCCGGTGCAGACTAAAGCTATCATGCTCTAGAGACGCAAACAGAGCGGTTTTCATGATGCCACGCCCCATCACGCTGTCTGCCGCGCCGCGCCGCTTCGCAGCCGCGCTGTGCCTCCTCGTCGTCCCGCTGACGGCGCTGGCTCAGCAGAGCCCGCCGGCTCCCGCCGCGCATGCCGCCAAGCACGCCAAGCCGAGTGCCGCGAGCAACAGCCCGTCGAGCGCGAATACCGACAAGAGCCGGATCGTCGCGGTGGTGAATGGCGACGTCATCACCGCCGCCGATGTCAACGATCGACGGCGGCTGTTCGCTCTCTCGACCGGCCTGCCGGTGAGCCAGGACGTGCTCGACCGGCTGACGCCGCAGGTGGTGCGACAGTTGGTGGATGAACGCCTGCGGTTGCAGGAAGTGCAGCGGCGCAAGATCATCATCAAAGACAAAGAGATCGCCGATTCGATCGGCGATATCGAGAAACAAAACCATATGCAGCCGGGCGGCCTGCGCAAGCAACTCGCCTCCGACGGCGTCAGCATTCTTACCTTGATCGATCAGTTGCGCGTTCAATTGGGCTGGACGCGCGTGCTGCGCGACCAACTCGGCACCGAGGCGCAGATCACGCCGGCCGAAGTGGACGAACAACTGCGGCTGGTGAAAGCGCAAACCGGTAAGCCGGAATACAATGTGGCCGAAATTTTCGTCCCGGTGGAGGATCCGGCACGCGAGGACGAGGCCAGGCGCTTTGCCAACACCGTCATCGAGCAGTTGCGCAAGGGCGCGCCCTTCCCGGTGGTGGCCGCACAGTTCAGCCAGAGCCAAACCGCGCTACAGGGTGGCGATCTCGGTTGGGTGGAACCCAATCAGGTCGATCCCGAAGTCGCGCATGTCATAGCGCAGATGCCGGTCGGTGCCGTCAGCAATCCGATTCGCGTCGCCGGCGGCTATTCCATCGTGACCCTGCGGGCGAAGCGGCAGATCGGCAACGATCCCGCCACCATGCTGCATCTGCGCGAAATCAGCCTGCCGTTTACCACCCCGCTCGACCCGGCGAACCCGACCGATCAGCAGCGACAGCAGCTCGAACAGGCAAAAAAAATCATCGCCTCGGTGCATGACTGCACCCAGATGGCCCATGTCGCGCAGACCCTCACGGGTGGCAATGCACCGCCGCTGCCGGAGGCGCAGGTGCGGCTCGAGAATGTCAATCCGCCGCAATTTCGTAGCATGTTGGCAAGTCTGCCCGACAACAAGCCGAGCCAGCCGCTGGTCTCGCGCGATGGCATTGCCGTGGTGGTGATCTGCTCACGCGAGCAACGCAATCTGGGACTGCCGAGCAAGCAGGAAATCGTGCAGAAGCTCCTATCCGACCGCATCGAACTCGCCTCACGCCAGTTGCAGGAAAATCTGCACCGTCGTGCAACGATCGATATTCGCAGCGGGGTATGAAGCTGCGGTCTGCTCAAGGCCGGCCGGCGCGATGATAAGGATGCCCGGTGGCGATGCAGCGGGCGCGGTATAACTGTTCGACGAGTAGTGCGCGCACCAGCAGATGCGGCCAGGTCGGCGGCCCGAGCGAGAGGGTGAAATCGGCCCGCGTCAGCACGCTCCGATCCAAACCAGCCGCACCGCCGATCAGGAAACAGAGCGGCTGGCCGAGGCCGAGCCAGCGTTCCAGCAGAGCGGCGAGCGCGAGGCTGTCCGGCGCCGTGCCGCCACTGTCGAGTGCCACGGCGAAGGCGCGCGGCGGTAAAGCGGCGAGCAGTGCCCGAGCCTCCGCCCGTTTGCCATCCGCCGGCTGCGCCTCGGCGATTTCGATCACCTGCAGCGCCGGGCGTAGCCGCGCCTGATAGCGTGCCAGCAACGCCGCCTCCGGTTCGCCGGCACGCAGCCGGCCGATCGCGATGAGCTTCAGCGCGCCTCGCCGGCGCCAGAGTCCGGCTCATCCAGCGATGGCTCATCCAGATCCGGCCCCCACATTTTTTCCAGCCCGTAGAGCAGCCGCGCATCCGGTTTGAACAGATGCACGATGATGTCACCGGCATCGATCAGCACCCAGTCGGAGCCGCCGGCGCCCTCGATCTGCACCCGTTTCACCCCGGCGGCGTGCAGCTTCTCCTCCAGATGCGCGGCCATCGCGCTGATCTGGCGATCGGCGAGGCCGGTCGCGATGATCATGCGGTCGGCGAACACGGCGCGGCCGTTGAGATCGAGGCTGACGATCGCCTCTGCCTTGTCTTCGTCGAGGCTGGCGACGATCAGGCTCTGCAACTGATCGAGCAGCGCCGGCGCCGCCCGGGGCCGGGCGCGTGCGCGCTTACGGCTGGGGGCGCTGGGCGGGGCGATGGTCTCGTGGCGGATGGTGATGGCAGGATGCTCCGGAGAAAGCGGTCTCGGTTGCGGGGCGGCGGCACGCAGGGCACTCGCCGAGAGAGCATGCTGCGCGACCGGCAGGAAAACCCAGGCCGGTGGTGGCATCGTGGCGAGCACCGGGGCGGCGGCGGCGGCCACCCGGGCGGAGCGTAGCCGCCGCGCCGCCAACCCGGCAAGGGCACGATGATTGTAGGCCGGGCGCGGATGCACGGCAAACGGCAGCAGCCGCGCCATCCGCCGCCAGCCGCGCCACCGTGGTAGGCCGAGCAGATTATCCGCCCCCATCAGCCAGACGAAGCGCACGCGCGGAAAGCGCCGCCGCAGCAGGCGCAGGGTATCGAGCGTATAGCGCGTGCCGAGTTGCGTCTCGATCGCGCTCGCCACCACCCGCCGCCCGTCGGCGATCGCCCGCGCCGAAGCGAGCCGCTGCGTCAGCGGCGCCATGCCGGCCTGCGGCTTTAGCGGATTGCCCGGCGAGACCAGCAGCCACACCTGATCGAGCCGCAGATGCCGGCGCGCCTGCGCCGCTACCTGCCGATGCCCTTCGTGCGCCGGGTTGAACGAGCCGCCGAGCAGCCCCACACGGATGCGGCGGCGGTCGCCGAAGCGGGGCAGGGGATCCGTCAGGGCCGCACCTGGCCGCTGCCGGCGATGAGGTAGCGGAAGCTGGTGAGTTGCTCCGGCCCCACCGGGCCGCGCGCGTGCAGCCGCCCGGTGGCGATGCCGATCTCGCCGCCGAAGCCAAATTCGCCGCCGTCGCAGAACTGCGTCGAGGCGTTCCAGATCCCCACGGCGGCGTCGATACGGGCGAGGAAATCCTCCGCCACATCGGCATCCTCGGTAATGATCGCCTCGGTATGCAAGCTGCCATGGACGGCGATATGAGCCAGCGCCGCCTCCAGCCCGTCCACCACCTTCACCGACAGCACCGCATCGAGCCATTCGGTGTCGAAATCGGCCGGCCCCGCGGCCGGCAGCGTCGGCAGGATTTCGCGCGCGCGCGGATCGGCGCGAAAGGCGCAGCCCAGGGCGGTGAGATCGGCGACGATCGGCGGCAGCAAGGCGGGCGCCACGGCGGCGTCGATCAGCAGGGTTTCCGTGGCGCCGCAGACGCCGGGGCGACGCATCTTGGCATTCGCGACGACCGCGCGCGCCATCGCCGGTTGGGCCGCCGCATGCACATAAGTATGGCACAGCCCCTCGGCATGGGCGAGCACCGGCACCCGCGCCTCCGCCTGCACCCGCTCCACCAACGCCCGCCCGCCGCGCGGGATCAGCAGATCGAGCAGCCCGGCGCCGGCCAGCATGGCGGCCACGTGAGCGCGATCGGCATCGGGTGCGATCTGCACCGCGGCGGGTGAAAGTCCGGCCTCGCGCAGCCCGGCCTGCATCGCGGCGTGGATCGCCCGCGCGCTCTGCAGGCTCTCCGAGCCGCCGCGCAGGATCACCGCATTGCCGGCTTTCAGCGCAATGCCGGCCGCCTCGGCGCCGACGTTCGGCCGGCTCTCGTAGATCATGCCGATGACGCCGAGCGGGCAGGGGATGCGGCGAAACGCGAGGCCGTTCGGCCGCGTCCAGGCGGCGAGCGTGCGCGCCAGCGGATCGGGCAGGGCGGCCATCGCCTCCAGCCCCTCGGCGATTCCGGCGAGGCGGGTGGGGGTGAGCGCCAGCCGGTCGCGAAAGGCGGCATTCCCCTCGGTGGCGGCCAGATCGGCCGCATTGGCGGCGAGAATTTTGTTTGCGTCCCGCCGAATCGCGTCGGCCGCCGCGCGCAAGGCGGCATCACGCGCGGCCGAGGCGCCGGGGAGAGCGGCGCGCGCGGCGGCGGCGGCTTCGGGCAGCCAGCTCACAACAGCACCAGATCGTCGCGATGCACCAATTCGTCGCGCCCGCGCCAGCCAAGGATCGCCTCGATCTCCTCCGAGCGATGGCCGATGATGCGGCTCGCATCGGCGCTGGCATAGGCCGAGAGGCCGCGCGCCAGCCCCTGCCCGGCGGGGCCGCGAATTTCCACCGGATCGCCGCGCTCGAACTGCCCGGTGACGCCGCGCACCCCGGCAGGCAGCAGCGAGCGCCCTCTCGCCAGCGCCGCCGCCGCGCCGGCATCGACGCTGAGCACCCCGAGCGGGGCAAGACTGCCGAGAATCCATTGCTGCCGCGCCGGCCGCCCCTCGGCGGGCAGGAACCAGGTGCAGCGCGCGCCCGCCTCGAGCGCGCGCAGCGGATGCTCGACATGGCCGAGTGCGATCGCCATCGCGCAGCCCGCACCGGTCGCGATGCGCGCGGCGGCGAGCTTGGTGCGCATCCCCCCGCTCGAATAGCCCGGCGGCGGCTCCCCTCCCATCGCCTCGATGGCCGGCGTGAGCCGCGCCACTTCCGGCAGATGCCGCGCGGTGGGATCGCGGCGCGGATCGGCGGTGTAGAGGCCGTCGATGTCGGAGAGCAGCACCAGAACGTCGGCCTGCACCATGGCAGCGACCCGCGCGGCGAGGCGGTCGTTGTCGCCGAAGCGGATTTCGGCGGTGGCGACGCTATCGTTCTCGTTGATCACCGGCACGCAGCCGAAGCCGAGCAGGGTGGTGAGCGTCTCGCGCGCGTTCAGATAGCGCCGGCGATCCTCGGTGTCATCGAGCGTTAGCAGCAATTGCGCGGCGAGCAGCCCCTGCGCCGAGAGCGCCTCGCTCCAAGCCTGGGCGAGGCGGATCTGGCCGACCGCGGCGGCCGCCTGTTTTTCCTCGAGCCGCAGCCGCGCGGCGGTGAGGCCGAGCGCGCGCCGCGCCAGCGCGATGGCGCCGGAGGAGACCACCAGCACCTCCACGCGGCGCGCGCGCAAGGCGGCGATGTCGGCGGCGAGCCCGGCGAGCCAATCGGCGCGTGGGGCTGCGGCATCGGGGTCGACCAGCAACGCGCTGCCGATTTTCACCACCAGCCGGCGGGCGTTGGCGAGCGCGGGCGTCATGCCGCGCGGGTGGTGCGTTGGTGCTGGATCTGCTGCATCAACAGCCGCAGCGCCGCTGGCACGCCGGCGCCACTCACGCCCGAGAGCAGCAGCACCGGCCGGCCGGAGGCGCGCGCCAGCGCCGCCCGCCGGGCCGAGGCCTCGCGCGGGCTCATGGCGTCGGCTTTGTTCAGCGCCAGCACCTCGGGCTTTTCGGCAAGCCCGGCGCCATAGGCGGCCAATTCGCCGCGCAGCGTGCGCCAGGCCTGCACCACGTCCCCCGCCGCGCCGTCGATGAGATGCAGCAACACCGCGCAGCGCTCGACATGGCCGAGAAACCGGTCGCCCAGCCCGGCGCCCGCATGCGCACCCTCGATCAGCCCGGGGATGTCGGCGAGCACGAACTCCTCCGTCGGCGAGGGCCGCACCACGCCGAGCTGTGGCACCAGGGTGGTGAAGGGGTAATCGGCGATCTTGGGCCGGGCTGCCGAGCAGGCGGCGAGGAAGGTGGATTTGCCGGCATTCGGCAGCCCGACCAAGCCAGCATCGGCGATCAGCTTCAGCCGCAGCCAGAGCCAGCGTTCCTCGCCCGGCCAGCCCTTGTCGAATCGACGCGGCGCGCGGTTGGTGCTCGATTTGAAATGCGCGTTGCCGAAACCACCATCGCCGCCGCGCAGCAGCACCACCCGCTTGCCCGGCGTGTCGAGATCGACCAGCAGCGTTTCGCGATCCTCGTCGAACAATTGCGTGCCGACCGGCACGGTGATCACCACCGGCGAGGCACCGGCGCCGGTGCGGTCGGAACCACTGCCGTTGCCGCCCTTGGCGGCGCGGAAATGCTGTGTGTAGCGGAAATCGATCAGCGTGTTGAGGTTGGGCTCGGCGACGAAGACGATGTCGCCACCGCGCCCGCCATCGCCGCCATCCGGTCCGCCAAACTCCACATAACGCTCACGCCGGAAGGCAGCGA
The DNA here is from genome assembly GCA_027365195.1 of Acetobacteraceae bacterium. GTDB lineage: Bacteria > Pseudomonadota > Alphaproteobacteria > Acetobacterales > Acetobacteraceae > DAHXNW01. The sequence goes on along the minus strand of DAHXNW010000185.1, from coordinate 3,507 downwards.
CACCGTTGCCGCCATCGCCGGAGCGCACGTAGATCTTGGCCTGGTCGAGAAATTTCATGACACGCGGGGGTTGGAACGAAAAGGGCCGGCTCGCGCCGACCCCGGGAGTGAAACGAGACCGGGAGCGGCACCTATTCGGCGGCAGCCGGCAGTGGCAGGTTGACCGAGACGCGCACCCGCCCACCGGCGGTGTGCTCGAACTGCACGCGGCCTTCGGTGAGGGCGAAAATGGTGTGATCGCGTCCGATGCCGACATGGCGTCCGGGTTGCACCTTTGTGCCGCGCTGGCGGATGATGATATTGCCCGGCGCGACCGCTTCGCCGCCGAACTTCTTCACGCCGAGACGGCGGCCTTCGGTATCGCGCCCATTGCGCGAAGAGCCGCCGGCTTTCTTATGGGCCATGGGGAAGCGTCCTTAAATATTAGAAATCAAGCGGCGTTGATCGCGGCGACGCGCAGCACGGTGACGTGCTGGCGATGGCCGTTTTTGCGGCGGCTGTTCTGCCGGCGGCGCTTCTTGAAGATGATCACCTTGTCGAGCCGATCCTGCGCGATCACCGTTGCCGTCACGCTGGCACCCTCGACCACCGGCGCGCCGACCACCAGCTCACCCTCGCCGCCGATCGCCAGCACATCGGTGAAGGTGAACACCGAGCCAGGCTCGGCCTCCAGCTTCTCCACCTTGAGCACCGCATTCGGCGTCACGCGATATTGTTTCCCGCCGGTGCGGATGACTGCGAACATGCTCACATTCCTAATTCAGGCGCGGGGCAAGACAAATGAACGGCATTTGCCGACGTCCCAATGCCGCATTCTCTACAGCGCCGGCGGCTGGCGTGTCAATCGGTGCGGGGGCGGTGCAAGCCGGCCACGCCATAAAGTGTTTTGTGTCACGGCCACTCGGTGCTACCTTAACATCGTGATATTAGAGATAATGAGACGATGACGCTGCCGCCCGCCCGCCGCCTGCTTCCCCTCCTCTTCCTGCTCTTGCATCCCGCCATCGCCCGCGCCGCAGACGCGGTCGCCTCCAACCAGCCGATGGCCAACCCGGCAACGCCCAACACACTGGCGCCCGCCGGGGAGGTGCTGGTGATCGTCAAGGGTGTCGCCACACCCTTTGCCGTCTTCGGCATCGTCAAGGGGTTGAGCAAGATGCCCGGGGCCGCGCATGTCAGTTTTAACCTACAGCGCGGTCTGGCCGATATCATACTCAAACCGGGCGCGCATCTCTCCGACGAGGAAATCCGCCGCGTCGTGCGCACCGCGAGCTATACGCCGGGCGATATTCGCTGGAAAACCCCGCTGCCCGCCGCGGCGCTGCCTTGATCCGGCGGCCGCCGCGCCGCTGCCTGGTTGCTCTCTGGCTGCTGGCATTCGTCTGGATCGCCGCGCTGGCCGCGAGCCCGGCGCGCGCGCAACTCACCTTCCCCGGCGCTTCGCCGGTCTCGGCCGGTAACATCGTGCTGCGCGAACAGCCGGTGCTGACGTCGGAGTCCGGCGGATTTCAGGGATTTAATGGGCAGACCATCGTGCTCTATGGCGCCTCGCCCAATCTGGCGCTGATCACCGAGGGCGATCTCATCGCCTCCAACATGGCCAATGTGGTGAGCAACGGCAAAACCGTACGCCTCGCCGCCACCGGCATCGGAGATACCATCCAGGAAGCGCGCTACACGGTGCTGCAGATCGACGGCATCGGCTCCACGATCCGCTTGGCGCCGCTCGTGGGTGTCACCGTGCCGACCGGCATGGACAATGCGAACGGGCAATTACCACGCGATGTCCAGCCCGGTACTGGCAACTGGGGCGCACGGGCGGCGCTCACCGCGTCCTGGCAGACGCTCTACTGGAATGCGGAGGCGGAGGTCGGCTATCACGCGCATGCGCCCGGCGCCGGCTATCTGTATGGCAACAGCTTCGTCGCCGATGCCGCCTACCATTATCTGCTCTGGCCGCGCGATCTTGGTAACGACGTGCCGGGCGAATGGTACGCCTCGCTGGAGTCGAACTACTCCGACACCGGCTATAATCGCCAATACGGCCGCAACGTGACCGGCACCGGCGGGCAGCTCTGGCTGCTCGACCCTGGGATCATCTATGGCGAGGCGGTCTGGGGCTTTGCCCTCACCGCCCTTTTGCCGGTGCAGCAGACCGTCACTCCCTATGGCAGCCACTATAATTATGGCCTGCTGGCGACGGTGCGCTGGAGCCTGTTTACCACGCACCACTGGTAGCGGCGATGCCGGAGATGCCGGCCGTCCGCCTCGCCTGCCTCGCCTGCCTCGCCGAGGAGATGGCGCATGAGATGAACAATCTGCTCGCCGTGATGCAAGGCAGCTACGATCTGCTGGCCCCGACGCTCGTCGATCCGGCCGATGCGGCGCGGCTGCGGCGGCTCGCTGGGGCGGTCGAGCGGGCGGCGGCGCTGACGCGGGCGAGCATGGCGCTCGACGGCCTGCGTCGCGCGCCGGGCGAGCCGGTGGAATTGCACCGCTGGCTGCGCGCGGAAGCAGCAAACCTCGCCGCCACGCTCGCGCCAGCCATGCACCTACGCCTTGATCTCGCCGGACCGCCTTGTCACGTCGCCTTACCATCGGCAGCACTCGCGCCGGCGCTGCACGCGCTGCTCGCCAATGCCGGCGAGGCGATGGCGCCCGGCGACTGCGCGGTGCTGCGTTGCGAGCGCCTCGCGGACGCGGCCGGACGAGTCGAGGTGGTGCTCTCGCTCACCGACCCCGGTCATGGCATGAGTGCCGAGACACAGGCAGCGGCGCGGCGCGCATTTTTTTCCACCAAGCCGGGCCATCAGGGCCTGGGCCTCACCTTGGTTGCCGGCTTCATGCGCCGCACCGGCGGCCGCCTCGTGATCGAGAGCGCCGAAGGCGTGGGCAGCACGCTGCATCTGCGCTTCCCGACGTAGCGTATTGTTCATGACTGTCGGGTACCATCGCCACAATCGGTGCTGGAGCAGCGGAGTGCGTTGAGTGTCGGATCAACGGACAGGGTTCGAGGCCGACCTCCTCCCAGACCAGAGTAGGCTTGGCATGGCTCGCATCTGCGTGGTGATACTCGCGCATTTCTACGATGATTGGCTCGCCGCCAAGCTCGCGAAGCTCGCCGCCGAGGCGCCGGCCGATCACGCGATTTTCCTCGCCTCCAGCGACGGACCAGAAAGCCTGCCGGTGGCGATCCCCGGCATTGACGGCGTCTTCGCCGTGACCGATGCCGCCCTGCACGCCATGCCCTATGCCACCCGCTGTGCGCAGCGCCAGACCACGCCGGCGGAGGCGGCCGATCTGCTACAACTGCTGTTCTGGCAGACCCACCCGGATTTCGTGCAATACTGGTTCATCGAATACGACGTCGAATACTGCGGCGACTGGGGCGTGCTGTTCAACCGCTTCCGCGCGAGCGAGGCCGATCTGCTCGCCACCAAGATCGTCCCGCTGAGCCAGACGCCGCGCAAGGCCGAACTGCTGGAGCCACGCCTCTCGTTGCCCCCC
>DAHXNW010000183.1 GCA_027365195.1 Acetobacteraceae bacterium | reverse complement strand
GGCGGGATGGGGAACAATCGCGGCGCGATCGTCGGCGGCCTCGTGCTCGGCGTGTTTCAGCAGGCGGCGAATTTCCTGTTCGGCGGCGTGTTCGCTGCGGTTGCGGTGTTCGCGGTGTTCATCGTCGTGCTGCTGGCTGCGCCGCAGGGGCTGCTGAGCCGCACGGCCGCGCGGCGTGTCTGAACCGGCACGTCCCATGCGCGCGCTGCCCTATCTGTTGGTGCTGGCGGCGGCGCTGGTGTTGCCCTATGTCAGCAACGACTACTGGACGCTGATCGCCTCGCGCGCGGCGATCTACTGGGTGCTGGTCTCCGGCCTCAATCTGGTGGTGGGCTTCGCCGGACAACTGGCGATCGGCTGGGTCGCCCTCCTCACCCTCGGCGCCTACACGACGAGCGTGCTGGTGGCCGGCACGGTGACACCGGTCGTGCCGCCCTATCTCGCGCTGGTGGCGGCGGGCTGCGTCGGCGCCGTGTTCGGTGTCGTCATCGGTCTGCCGGCGCTGCGGCTGCGCACCTTCTATTTTGCCATGACCACGCTCGGCTTCGCCACCATCGTCACGCAGGTGGCCCTCGCCTGGCAGAGCGTGACCGGCGGCGGCATCGGCGTCAGCGGGCCGGTGCTGCCGGCGCCGTTCCAGACCGGGCGCGGGTTTTACTGGTTCTGCCTGGGGCTTGCGGCGCTCTGCACCTGGATGACGGCGAATGTGGCGCACAGCCGCTTCGGCCGCGGGCTGGTGGCGTTGCGCGACGCTGAAGTGGCGGCGGAAGCCTGCGGCATCGCCAAGGGGCGATTGCTGGTCACGATATTCCTGTTCAGCGGCGCGCTGGCGGCGATCGCGGGCGGGTTGTTCGCGACCTTGCAATCCTACATCACGCCCGACGCCTTCACCTTCGATCTCTCGGTGCTGTTCTTCATCGCCATCCTGATCGGCGGCCGTGGCTCCATCCTCGGCCCGCTGCTGGCGACGATCCTGCTGACGGCGCTGCCGGAATTCGCCTCGCCACTGGTCGCGTGGTCGACGTTTCTCTACGCGGCCCTGCTGCTGGTAATTGTTCTGGCGGTGCCGGGCGGTATCGCCGCACTGCTGGATCGCAACAGCCGCCGGCCGCTGCGCCGCGATCGCACGATCGCGCTACGGCCGGATCTGTTGCCCGGCCTGCTTGATCGGACTGCGAGAGGGGGTACACTCGCCTTGCGCGCGGTGGTGCTGGCCTTCGGCGGCGTGCGGGCGATCGACCGGCTCGATCTGACGCTCGATGCGGGGCTGGTGCATGGGCTGATCGGTCCGAATGGCTCGGGCAAGACGACGACGCTGAACGTGATCTGCGGCTTCTATGCGCCGCAATCCGGCGGCGTGAGCCTGGATGGCGCACCGCTCGCCGGCGGGGCGCGGGCGCGGGCGGCGTGCGGCATCGCGCGCACCTTCCAGACGCCCCGGCTGATCGGCGCGGCCTCGGTGCTGGACAACGTGATGATCGGCGGCACCATCGCCGGCACCGCGAGCTTCGTCGAATCGTTGCTCCATTTGCCGCGCCATCGCCGCGACGAAGCGATGCTGCGCGATGCCGCCCTCTGCGCTCTCCGCTGCGTCGGGCTGGAGACGCTCGCGGCGGTGCGGGCCGACCGGTTGCAACACAGCGAGTTGCGCTTTCTCGAAATCGCCCGCGCCTTACTGCTGCGCCCGCGCTTCCTGCTGCTGGATGAGCCGGCGGCCGGATTGTCGGCGGAGGAAATCCGCCGGCTCGGCGCGCTCGTCACCGGCATTGCGCGCTGCGGCACCGGGGTGCTGCTGGTCGAGCATCATGCCAGCCTGATTTTCGATGTCTGCGACCGGGTGAGCGTGCTCAATCTCGGCCGCGAACTGGCCGCCGGCACACCGGCGGAAATCCGCGCGCATCAGGAGGTGGTCAGTGCCTATCTCGGCGCCTGATCCCGCCGCCGCGCCGCTGCTCGCGGTTGCCGGACTCACCGCCGGCTATGGCAAAATCCGTGTGCTGCACGGCATCGATCTCACGATCGGCGCCGGTGAGGCGGTGGCCCTGCTCGGCCCCAACGGCGCCGGCAAGACGACCTTGTTGCGAGCGATCTCCGGCCTGCTGCCATTCGAGGGCGCGGCGCGCTTCGCTGGCCTGGATTTGCGCGGCGCCGGCCCGCGCGAGGCGGCGCGCGCCGGGCTGGTGCATGTGATCGAGGGTCATCGCGTGTTCACCCAGCTCAGCGTCGCCGATAATCTGCTGCTCGCCGGCTATGACATACCGCGCGCCGAACGCGCCCGGCGGATCGAGGAAGCCTTCGCCGGCTTTCCCGAAATCGCTGAAAAGCGCGCGCTCCGCGCAGGGGCCCTCTCCGGCGGCCAGCAGCAGATGCTCGCGGTGGCGCAGGGGCTGGTGCGCCGCCCCCGGCTGCTGATGCTCGACGAACCCTCGGCCGGCCTGTCGCCGGTGCTGGTGGACCGGGTGCTCGCGGTCGCGGCACGGCTGCGCGCGGAAGGGGTCGCGGTGCTGCTGGTCGAGCAACTGATCGAGAAGGCCCTCAAGCTGGCCGACCGGGTGTATGCGTTGGCGCAGGGCCGCATCGTGCTCGCCGCCGAAACGGGCGAGGCCGATCTGCCGCACCGGCTGGAGCATGCGTATTTCGGCACCGACGCGCCAACCGCTTTGCATGAATGAGGCAATCGATCATGAAAATCACCGCGCTCGAACTCCACCTGATCCGCGTGCCATGCGATAGCGGCGCGCCGCCCACGGCGTTCAGCGGCGTCGGCTGGTCGCATATGGATACGCTGCTGCTGCGCGTCGTCACCGATCAGGGGCTGGAGGGTTGGGGCGAAGGCTTCGGCCACGCCACCTGTCCCGCCACGCTTGCGGTGTTGCAGACGCAACTGGCGCCGGCGGTGTTGGGCGCCGATGCGCGCGACATCCGTGGGCTGATGACGCGGCTCGCGCAACGTCTGCACCTGTTCGGCCGCAATGGGCCGCATGTCTATGCGCTCTCGGCACTCGACACGGCATTATGGGACATCGCCGGCAAGGCGGCGGGTCTGCCGCTCTGGCGGCTGCTCGGCGGCGCGCCGGTCGGCACGCTGCCGGCCTATGCGAGCCTGCTGCGCTACGGCGAGCCTGTGGAGGTGGCGCGTGCCGCCGCGCGCGCCGTCACGGAAGGGTATGCCGGGGTGAAGCTACACGAAATCGACCTGCCGCAGACGCAGGCGGCGCGGGAGGCGATCGGGCCGGACGTGCCGTTGATGCTCGACGTGAACTGCCCCTGGAGCGTCGCCGAGGCGTGCGAGATGGCGGCGCGGCTGCGGCCCTGCCGCCTCGCCTGGCTGGAGGAGCCGGTCTGGCCGCCGGAGGACCGCGAGGGGCTTGCGCGCGTGCGCCGCGCTGCCGACGTGCCGATCGCGGCGGGGGAGAATGCCGCCGGGCTGCATGAGTTCCGCGCCCTGTTCGCGGCCGGCGCGCTCGACATCGCGCAGCCCAGCGTCGCCAAGATCGGCGGGATCACAGAGATGTTGAAGATCGCCGCCCTCGCCGAGGCCCATGGCGTGCGGCTGGTGCCGCATTGCGCCTATTTCGGGCCGGGCTTCCTCGCCTCCCTGCATCTCGCGGCGGCCGTGGCACCCGCGGCACCGTTCGAGCGCCTGTTCGTGACGCTGGAGGCCAATCCTTACCATGAGCTCGTGCTGGCCCCCGGCGGCCGCGTCATGATCCCCGACGCGCCCGGCCTCGGGCGGGATCCCGATCCGGAGATCCTGCGCCGCTATGCGATGGCGGCCCCCGTCGTGCTGCGATCCTGAGCCGACATCATAGACAATCGTGAAAGGGCAAATGATGGACACCACGATCACCGCCGTCAGCACCAATCTGCTGCGCATCCCCTGGACCGGCGAGCCGCCGCCCAACGGGATCATGCCGCCCACGCATCGCGAGTTTCTCGTGCTCGAGATCACGACGCGGGGCGGCATCGTCGGCATGAGCTATCTGCAGCCGCTGTCCGGCGGACTCGAGACGCTCGACTCCTGCCTGCGCACCATGATCGTGCCGAAGCTGTTGGGGCGTGATGCAACCGAGATCGAAGGGATCTGGCAGACCCTCTGGACCAGCACATACTGGCTCGGCCGGGGCGGCATCGCCACCTGGTGTCTGTCCGCCGTCGATATCGCCTTGTGGGACATCGTCGGCAAGCGGGCCGGCCTGCCGCTGTATCGGCTCTGGGGCAAATGCCGCGACGCGGTGCCGGCCTATGGCTCCGGCTGCTGGCGCGGTCTCGGGCGTGACGGCATGATCGCACGCGCACGCGAATTCACCAGCATGGGGTTGCAGGCCATCAAGATGCAGGCGGCCCACATCCGGCCGTGGCGCGAGGACGTGCGCAACGTGCAGGCGATGCGCGCGGCGCTCGGCCCCGACATCGAGATCATGGTGGATGTGAACATGGGCTGGACTGCCGATACCGCGATCCAGGCCGGCCGGCATCTCGACGAGGTGGACATCTACTGGTTGGAGGAGCCGGTCGTCTGTGAGGATGTCGCGGGCTATCGCCGCATCGCCGCCGCCCTGCGCACGCGGGTGGTCGGCGGGGAGAGCCATTTCACCCGTTTCGATCTGCGTCCGTTCTTCGAATGCCCGAGCAGCCCCATCCTGCAGCCGGACCCGATGCGTGGGGGGCTGACCGAACTGCGCAAGATCGCGGCGGTCGCCGACACCTGGGGCATGCAGATCGCACCGCATCTGTTCCACGAGCTTACCGTGCACGTGCTGGCGTCGATCCCCAATGCCAACTATCTGGAATACATGGACTGGAACGACGATCTCTGGATAAACCCGTCGATTCCGGTGCGCGGCATGCTGCGGCCGCCGGAAACCCCTGGCCATGGTTTGCAGTTCAAGGCGGAGATTCTGCGCGACTGCCGTATCGGTGGTTTCGAGACCGTCGATTGACCGTGATCGCGCTTGGCTGTCCGGGGGTGTGGCCCCCGGACAGCCATTCGTTCACCCCATCCGTTCGCCGTGCAGCACCACGTCCAGCCCCTCGACTTCCTCGTCGCGGGTCACGCGCAGGCCGATCGTCCAATCGATGATCTTCAGCAGGATCAGCGACATCAGCCCGCTGTAGACCAACGTTGTCACCACCGCATAGGCCTGAATGATCAACTGATGCACCCCGCCCACGGTGCCCTGCGGCGAACCCGACGAGGCAGAAAGCGGGCCGTAGGCGAACACGCCGGTGAGCAACGCGCCGATGATGCCACCCACGCCATGCACCCCGAAGGCGTCCAGACTATCGTCATAGCCGAGCAGATGCTTGAGGCTGGTGGCGGACCAGAAGCAGATCACCCCCGCCGCGACGCCGATCACGATGGACGCACCCGGCAGCACGAAGCCCGACGCCGGGGTGATGGCAACCAACCCGGCAACCGCGCCGGAGGCGACGCCGAGCACGCTCGGCTTGCCCTTCGCCGCCCATTCGGCAAACATCCAGCCGAGCGCCGCCGCGGCGGTGGCGATCTGCGTCACCGCCATCGCCATGCCGGCACGGCCGCCGGAGGCGACGGCGGAGCCAGCGTTGAAGCCGAACCAGCCGACCCAGAGAAGCGAGGCACCGATCACCGCGTAGGAGAGGTTGTAGGGCGCCATGTTGTCATGGCCGTAGCCGACGCGCTTGCCGAGCACCAGCGCGCACATCAGCCCGGCGATTCCGGCATTGATATGCACGACGGTGCCACCAGCGAAATCGGCCGCGCCCATCGCGCCCACCCAGCCGGTCGCACTCCACACCCAATGCGCGATCGGGCTGTAGACCAGCAGCGACCACAGCACCATGAAGACGCACATGGCGCTGAACTTCATCCGATCGGCGAAGGCGCCGGCGATGAGCGCCGGAGTGATGATGGCGAAGGTCATCTGGAACATCATGAAGACGGATTCCGGGATGGTGAGCGGCGTCGCGCCATCCACACCGGCGCCGAGGGTGAACGCCTTGTCCCAGTTCACTTCCATGCCACGCAGCATGAAGCGCGACAGATCGCCGATGTAGGCATTGCCGTTGGTGAAGGCGAGGCTGTAGCCCGCCACCACCCAGACGATGGTCACGAGGCAGCAGACGACGAAGGACTGCATCATGGTGGCGAGCAGATTCTTCTTGCGCACCATGCCGGCATAGAACAGGGCGAGGCCGGGTATGGTCATCATCAGCACCAGGGCGGTGCTGGTGAGCATCCAGGCGGTATCGCCACTGTCGAGCTTTGGCGGCGCGGTATCGGCCCAGGCGTTGTGGGCGGCGAGCAGCACGCCGAGCAGGGTGAGCGGCGCCGCCGCTGTCATCCGTCGAAAGCACTTCATCATCTGGTTCCCTCGAAAAAGTTCATAAAGCGGCCCCCCGGCCCGCCGGGCCGATGACGGGTGCGTGTCAGATCGCGTCGCCGTCGGTCTCGCCGGTGCGGATGCGCACCGCGCGCTCCACGTCGAAGACGAAAATTTTGCCATCACCGATCTTGCCGGTGTTCGCTGCCTTGGCGATCGCCTCCATCGCCTGCTCCACCATGGCGGCCGGGACGACGACCTCGATCTTGACCTTGGGTAGAAAGCTCACGTGGTACTCGGCGCCACGGTAGATTTCGGTCTGGCCTTTCTGACGCCCGAATCCTTTCACCTCCGTGACGGTCAGCCCCTGCACGCCAAGCGGCGTGAGCGCCTCGCGCACATCGTCGAGCTTGAACGGCTTGATAATCGCCATGATCATTTTCATTGTGTCATCCTGTTTCCGTTTCTCCGGCGTACGCTATATCTTTGGTTGCGGCGCGTCCCATGATGTGGACTTTCAATATCCGTGCCACAGCGCGACGATCGCTCCCTGGGTAAAGTAACACGGGTTCGTGATACTGAGCGGCGGCGTGATCGGCCACTAGGCAAAATTTGGGCAGTGCCCAGGTAACGGCGTTGCGTCAGCTTCCCTCAACCTGCTTAAAGAAAAGGCATATTGCCGATGTCCGTCACGCTTTCCGCTGCCCCCGCCAGCCTGACGGTGGATGTCTGCGTGGTCGGCGCCGGGCCGGTCGGCGGCACGCTGGCGTGCCGGCTCGCCGTTCTTGGCGTGCGGGTGGCGGTGATCGACCGCGCCAGCCTGCCGCCGATGGAGCATCCGGATTTCGACGGCCGGGCCTATGCGATCGCCGCCGGCTCGCGCGCCGTGTTGCAGGCCGCCGGGCTGTGGGACGCCTTGCCGCAAACGCCCTGTCCGATCGCGCAGATCCGCGTCTCCGACGGCCGCGTGGGCCGCCCGGCCTCGCCGCTGTTCCTGCATTTCGACCCGGCCGAAGCCGGGCCTTCGGCGCCGGAGGCGTTCGGCTGGATGGTCGAGGCGCGCAGCCTGCGCCAGGCGCTGAACGCGCGGCTACACGCGCTGCCCGAGGTGCGGGTGTTCGCGCCGGCCATCGCCGAGGTGGTGCGCCACGCCGAGGGCGCCAGCGTGCGGATCGCCGACGGCCCGCGCATCGACTGCCGGCTGGTGGTGGCGGCGGAGGGCCGGGCGAGCCCGCTGCGCGAGCAGGCCGGCATCACCGTCGGCCGGCTGCCCTACCGGCAGACCGGGCTGGTCGGCGCAATCGCCCATGAACGCCCGCACCACAACACGGCGGTGGAGCATTTCCTTCCCGCCGGGCCGTTCGCGCAATTGCCGATGAGTCCGACCGAGCAGGCGCCGCATGTCTCGGCCATCGTCTGGACCGAGCGGGAGGCGGTGGCGGCGCGGCTGCTCGCCCTCGACGATGCCGCCTGGGGGCAGGAGATCGCCCGCCGTCTCGGCCCGCATCTGGGCGCGATCCGCCCGATCGGCCGCCGCTGGAGCTATCCGTTGGCGGCGATGCACGCCGCGCGCTACACCGACACCCGCCTCGCCCTGGTCGGTGATGCGGCGCATGGCATCCACCCGATCGCCGGGCAGGGCCTCAACCTCGGGTTTCGCGATATCGCTTCCCTGGCCGCTCTGGTGGAGGAAGCGGTCTCCACCGGCGCCGATCCTGGTGCGCCGGCGCTGCTCGCGCGCTATCAGCGTCAGCGCCGGCCCGACACGCTGCTGATGCTCGCCGCGACCGACGCGCTCGACCGGCTGTTCAGCAGCGATCGCCGGGTGCTGCGCCTCGCGCGCGACATCGGCATCGCCACGGTGCACCGCATGCCCCGGCTGAAGCGGCTGTTCATGCGCCAGGCGATGGGGTTGTGAGGGTGAATGCTGAGCGCGGTATAAAAAACAAGTAATGCGCCGGCCCGGCACCCCACCCGCGCGCATTTCATCGCTGGCCCTGCTGCTCCTATAACGAGCCAGAGACTCAAACGGAGGAGGATGGCCATGGATATGGGTTTGCGAGGCAAGCGCGCGATCGTCTGTGCGGCGAGCAAGGGGCTGGGGCGTGGCTGTGCGATGGCGCTGGCTGGCGAAGGGGTGGAACTGGTGATCACCGGGCGCAATCGCGAGACGCTGGAGCGCACGGCGGAGGAGATCCGCGCCGCCACGTCGGCCGTGGTGCGGATCGCGCCGGGCGATATCACCACCGAAGCAGGGCGCGCCGCAGCCCTTGCCGCCTGTCCGGCGCCGGATATCCTGATCAACAACGCCGGCGGCCCGCCAGCCGGCGATTTCCGAAACTGGGAGCGCGAGGACTGGATCGCCGCCCTCGATGCCAACATGCTGACGCCGATCGCGCTGATGAAGGCCGTCGTCGATGGCATGTGCGCGCGCGGCTTCGGGCGCATCGTCAATATCACCTCGGCATCGGTCAAATCGCCGATCGCCACCCTCGGCATGAGCAACGGCGCGCGCGCCGGCCTCACCGGCTTCGTCGGTGGCCTCGCGCGGCAGGTGGCGCGCCATAACGTGACGATCAACAATCTGCTGCCCGGCCCGTTCCTCACCGACCGGCTGCGGGCGAATTCCACCGCCGCGGCGGCGCGCGCCGGCCACAGCGTGGAGGCGGAGATCGCCGCGCGCGCAAGCCAGAACCCGACCGGACGGGTGGGCGACCCGGCGGAATTCGGTGCCGCCTGCGTCTTTCTCTGCGGCGCGCAGGCGGGCTTCATCGTCGGGCAGAATCTGTTGCTCGACGGCGGCGCCTTCAACGCGACGATGGCGTAAAGCCTGGTGCCTTCGGCCTGCACCGGCCCGCTCCCCCACCCGGCCACCCACGACAGTATGCTGAATGGGTGGCCGGGCGGGGGTGCGGGCCGGTGCAGAGCGAGCTTGATCACATCATGGCCTGAAGCCTTGCCGTAGGCTGCCAAGCCTGAGACAGTCTCTCCTCGCTTAGAGGGGACTGCGCATGGGGCAGGAATCGGCCGACGGGGTACCGTTGCCGCAACGGTATTTCGCGATCCTGACGATCGCCCTCGGCCTGACCATGGCGGTGCTCGACGGGGCGATCGCCAATGTGGCGCTGCCGACCATCGCGCGCGAGTTGCATGTCGATGCCGCCGCCTCGATCTGGGTGGTGAATGCCTATCAGTTGGCGGTGACCATCTCGCTCCTGCCGCTCGCTTCGCTCGGCGAGATCGTCGGCTACCGGCGGGTGTATCAATACGGGCTGCTGGTGTTCACCCTTGCCTCGTTCGGCTGCGCCCTCTCGCATACTCTCACTGCCCTCACCCTTGCGCGCATCCTGCAGGGCTTCGGTGCCGCAGGCGTGATGAGCGTGAACACCGCGCTGGTGCGCTTCATCTATCCGCGCCGGCTGGTCGGCGCCGGCATCGGGCTGAATGCCATGGTCGGCTCGGTATCCTCGGCGGTGGGGCCGAGTGTCGCCGCGGCGATCCTCTCCCTCGGCACCTGGGAGTGGCTGTTCGCGGTGAACGTGCCGATCGGCCTATTCGCCTTCAGCATCGCCGCTCGTACCCTGCCGGCCACCACGCGCAGCCCGCACCCGTTCGATAGCGTCAGCGCCGGGCTCAACGCGCTCGCCTTCGGGCTGTTGATTTTCGGCATCGATGGGCTGGGCCACGGGCAGGACCATCTGGTGGTGGCGGGCGAACTGACCGGCGCGGTGGTGTTCGGCACGCTGCTGGTATTGCGCCAGTTGTCGCGCAGCTTTCCGTTGCTGCCGGTCGATCTCCTGCGCATCCCGCTGTTCGCCCTCTCGGTCGCCACCTCGATCTGCTCTTTCGCGGCGCAGGGGCTGGCCTATGTGTCGCTGCCGTTCCTGTTTCAGAACGGGCTCGGGCGCAGCCAGGTGGCGACCGGCCTGCTGATGACGCCCTGGCCGCTCACCGTCGCGGTGATCGCACCGGTGGCGGGCCGGCTGTCGGACCGCTATCCGGCCGGCGTGCTGGGCGGCATCGGCCTACTGGCGATGGCGGCCGGGTTGGCCGCATTGGCGCTGCTGCCGGCGCATCCGGGCAATCTCGACATCATCTGGCGCACCGCCCTGTGTGGCGCCGGGTTCGGGTTCTTCAATGCGCCCAATAACCGCGCGATGATCACCGCAGCCCCACCCGAACGCAGCGGTGGGGCGAGCGGCATGCTGGCGACCGCGCGACTGCTCGGCCAGACCACCGGGGCGGCGCTGGTGGCGCTGGTATTTGGCCTCGCGCCCAGCCTCGGCACCACGCTCACCCTGGCGCTCGCCGCCTGTTTCTCGGCCGGGGCGGCGGTGGTCAGCTTTCTGCGTCTCGCCTCGGTGGTGGCGGGGTGATCTGCTTGAAAGGTCAGTCTGCACCGGCCCGCACCCCCACCCGGCCACCCACGGCAGTATACTGAATGGGTGGCCGGGTGGGGGAGCGGGCCGGTGCAGACTCAAACCATCAAGCCACCAAACCATCCAGCAGCGCCGCGATCGCCGCGCGTAAAATCTCGATGCCGGCGCCGGTGCTGCTGCTGGTCGACAGAATCTGTGGGTGCGCCGCCGGGTGGGCGCGCGCCAGGGCGATGACCGCCGCCTCCTTGCGGGCGAGGGCAGGGGGCTTGCAGCCATCCGTCTTGGTCAGCACCAACTGATACGTCACCGCCGCGCGGTCGAGCAGATCCATCACCGCGATGTCGGCGGGTTTGATCTCGATGCGTGCGTCGAGCAGCAGCAGCACGCGGCGCAGGCTCGGTCGCCCGCGCAGATAGTCGAACATCATGCCCTGCCAGTCCGCCTTGACCGCCTTCGCCGCCTGGGCATAGCCATAGCCCGGCATATCCACCAGCAGCAGGCGCTCGCCGAGGTCGAAGAAATTGAGCTGGCGCGTCCGCCCCGGCTGGTTGGAGGCGCGCGCCAACCCGTGCTGCCCGGTCAGCGCGTTGAGCAGGGAGGATTTGCCGACGTTGGAGCGTCCGGCGAAAGCGATCTCCAGGCCGGCGACCGGCGGCAGTTGTTCGAGGCGCTGGGCGGCATGGACGAAGCGGCACGGACGGGCGAACAGCAGCCGCCCCGCCTCGATCTCGGCCTCGCTCAGGTGCGCGCCATCTTCGGCCGCGTGAGCTTCGTGTTGCGCATGATCAGCCATTGTTGCCCGATCGTCAGCAGATTGTTCCAGCTCCAGTAGATCACCAGGCCGGCCGGAAACCGCGCCAGCATGAAGGTGAAGATCAGCGGCATGAACTGCATCATGCGCGCCTGCACCGGGTCCGGCGGCGGCGGATTGAGGCGCTGCTGGAGGAACATCGTCACCCCCATCAACAGCGGCCAGGCGCCGAGATGCAGCAGTGGCGAGATCTGCGTCGGATCGAACGGCAAAAGGCCGAACAGATTGAACACATTGGTCGGGTCTGGCACCGAGAGGTCACGAATCCAGCCGAAGAACGGCGCCTGGCGCATCTCGATGGTGACGAAGATCACTTTGTAGAGCGAGAAGAACACCGGCACCTGCACCAGCATCGGCAGGCAGCCGCTGGCCGGGTTCACCCCCTCGGCCTTGTACAGCGCCATCATCTCCTGCTGCATGCGCGTTGGGTCGTCCTTGAAGCGCGCGCGCATGGCGGTCATCTTCGGGCCGAGCAGGCGCATCTTGCCCATCGACTTGTAGGATTTATTCGCCAGCGGAAAGAACAGCAGCTTGACGAAGACGGTGAACGCCATGATGGCGAGGCCGAAATTGCCGAGCAGATGATAGAGCCAGTCGAGCGCGTAGAACATCGGCTTGGTGAGGAAATAGAACCAGCCGAAATCCACCGCCTTGTCGAAGCTCGGGATGTGATACTCCGCGCCATAACGGTCGAGCAGCCGCACCACCTTGGCGCCGGTGAACACCCGGGTGAGGGTGCTGGCACTGCCGCCGGGGGCGATCTGCTGCGGCGCCTGGGAAGCGAAATCCACCTGATAGCCATCGCCCACCGGTTCCTTCACGGCGCGAAAGCTCGCCGTGGTCTTGAGCGTCTGATCGGGGATCAGCGCGGTGAGCCAGTATTTATCGGTGATCCCGGCCCAGCCGCCGTCGCTCGTCTCGCTATAGGCGAGGCCGTCGGTCTTGCTCCCCCCGCTGCGCGTCTTGGCGTAGGTGAGTTCCTGCAAGCGGCCGTCGAACACGCCGAGCAGCCCCTCGTGCAGGATATAATAGCCGGAGACCACCGGCGTGTAGTCGCGCCGAATGCGTGCCCACGGGAACAGCGAGACTGCTGCCGTGCCGCTGTTGTGCACCATTTGCTGCGCGGAGAACATGAAATGATCGTCGACCGTGAGCACGATCTCGAAGCGCAATCCGGCGCCGTTGTCCCAGCTCAGCGTCACCGGCCGGGTCGGGCTCAGCGTATCGGCGGATGGTTTCCAGATCGTCGTGTTGTCGGGCAGCTTCACCGCGTCACCGGCGGCGGCACTCCAGCCGAACTGCACGTAATAGGGCTGCGGCTGCCGGCGGGGTTCGAGCAGGCGGACCAGGGGGGAATTCGCCGCCGTGGTCTCGCGGTAATCGCGCAGTACCACGTCGTCGAGGCGCGCGCCGCGCAGATCGAGACTGCCTTGCACGCCGGGGGCGAAAATCTGTAGCCGTGGCGCCGGTGGCAGCGTGTCCGAGAGGCCGGCGCTCGCCACCGGCGCTGGTGCTGCGGCGGTTGTGCCGGCGGCCGCCGTCGGCCGTGGCATCGGCGGTGGTGGCGCGAATCGCTTGTAGAGGGTCTGGAAGCCGAGCAGAATCGCCAGCGAGAGGGCGATCGCGACGAACAGGCGTTTCTGGTCCATCAGCGCGCGGTCCGGAATTTGGCGCAGTTGCAGGGGGGC
>DAHXNW010000179.1 GCA_027365195.1 Acetobacteraceae bacterium | reverse complement strand
TCGCCCGGCTCCAGCCGTGCCGCGATGACATGGGTGTGGCCGGCGGCGCGCAAGGCGGCAATGGCGGCATCATCGAGCAGCGCTCCCTTGCGCAGCACCCGCCCCGGAAGGCGGTGGGTATGCGCGAGCAGCGCGCCGGCCGCCTCGTCGAGCCCGGTCTCGCCGAAGATCATGCGGCGGCGGGTCGTACCAGCGCCGCGCCGCGCCAGACCGCGACGATTTCGGCGAGGATGGAGAGCGCGATCTCCGGCGCCGTCACCGCCTCGATATTCAGCCCGACCGGCCCGCGAATGCGCGCCAACGCCGCCTCGTCATGGCCCAGTTCGCGCAGCCGGGCGAGGCGGGCGGCGTGGGTTTTCCGCGAGCCGAGCGCGCCGATGTAGAACGCCTCCGATTTGAGCGCGCGGTCGAGCGCCGGATCGTCGAGCTTGGGATCGTGGGTGAGGGTGATCACCGCGCTGCGGCTGTCCGGTGGGGCGGCATCCATCGCCTCGTCGGGCCAGGCGGTCGACAGGCGCACATGCGGGAAGCGCGCGGGCGGGAAACGATCCTCGGTGGCAAACGCACGGCGCGGGTCGATCAGCGTGACGCCAAGGCCGAGCGGGGCGGCGAGCGGCACCAGCGCCTGCGCGATATGCACCGCTCCCACCACCATCAGCCGCACCGGCGGGTTGAACACGTGCAGGAACCAGCTTTCCCCACCGAGCGCCACCGTGCGGCTGGCATCCTCGCGCAGTGCCTGACGCGCGGCGGTGGCGAGGGCATCCGGTGCGGCGGGATCGGGTAGCAGGTGCTGCGCGCCATCGGGCAGGCGCGTCGCCAGCACCACCGCGCGCTTGGCCGCCCGCGCGGCGGCGAGTGCTGCCAGCAGGACGGGTGTCATGCCAATGGCTCCACGAACACCTTCACCTTGCCGCCGCAGGCGAGGCCGACCTCCCAGGCGCGTTCGTTGGTAACGCCGAAATCCAGCCATTGCGGCCGGCGCTCGGCGATGCTGCGCTGAGCCGCCTCGGCGACCGCGCCCTCGATGCAGCCGCCGCTCACCGAGCCGGCCATCCGCCCCGTGGTGCTCACCGCCATCTGGCTGCCCGCCGGACGCGGCGAACTGCCCCAGGTTTCGGTCACGGTCGCAATCGCCACGCCCTCGCCGCTCGCGTGCCATTGGGCGGCGAGAGCCAATACGTCTTCCACTTCACCTTGGTCCATCACGCACTCCTCATCCTGGCGTTCATCGGCGGTGGCGCGCGCGAGAGCAGATCGATCAGGCCGCGCAAGCTGGCGAGATTATGCACCGGGCGGAATTCGTCCACATGCGGCAGCATCGCGCGCACCCCCTGGGATTTCGGCTCGAAGCCATCCCAGCGCAAGAGCGGATTGAGCCAGATCAGCCGCCGCGCCGAGCGGTGCAGCCGGTCCATGTTCTCGGCAAGCCCCACCGCCCCCTCGCGGTCGAGCCCGTCGGTGACGAGCAGCACGATCGCGCCCTGCGCGAGCACGCGCCGCGACCATTTGGTGTTGAACGCCGCCAGCGACTCGCCGATGCGGGTGCCGCCGGACCAGTCCGGCACGATATGCGCCACCAGTTGGAACGCCGCCTCGGGGTCGCGGTGGCGCAGTTGGCGGCTGATGTTGGAGAGCCGCGTGCCGAACAGGAACACATGCACGCGCTCGCGCTCGTTTGCGACGGCGTGGAGAAAATGCAGCAAAATCTGCGCATAGCGCGCCATCGAGCCGGAGATGTCACAGAGCACGACGAGCGGCGGCGGGCGCACCACGCGGCGGCGGCGGGCGAGGCCGAGGATCTCGCCGCCCTGGCGCAGGCTCGCGCGCAGCGTCGCGCGCAGATCGCTCTGCGGCCCGGTGGGGTCGGGGCGCAGCCGGCGCGTGCGCCGCGCATCGAGCGGCATCGCCAGCCGGCGGATCTCGGCCTTGGCGGCGGCGATCTCGGCGGCACTCATCGCCTCGAAATCGAGCTGTGCCAGACGCTCGCGCGCGCTCACCGTCAACGCCGCATCGAGCCTGGGCGGCTCGGCGTCCTCGCGCGGCGCCGGGCGCTCGCGCGGGCTGACGAAAGCCTCGGCGACGCGACGGCTGCCGCTCCGCTTGCGCGCCGGATCGGGCTCCTTCTGCCCCTCCAGCAGCGCCATCGCCGCCGCCTGGCGCGCCGCCTCCGGATCGCGCCAGAACAGCGCGAAAGCCTGGTCGAACACCTCGCGCTGCTCATGGCGGTGGATCATCGTCGTGCGCAGCGCGGTGCGCAGTTGCGCCCGGTTGCCGATGTCGATCAGACTGAGCGCCTGCTCGGCGGCGAGCAGCGCCGCCGGCCCGACCGGCAGGCCGGCACGGCGCAGCAGGCGGGCGAAATGCATGACATTAGCCGCGAGCGTGCCGCCGCCCGCGCCGCTCATGTCGCGGCCGCGGTGCTCTTTGCCTCGGCGACCAGCCGGGCCGCCTCGGCGCCACGGATTTTGGCGATATCGTCCTGGTATTTCAGCAGCACGCCGAGCGTCTCGTCCACCGCGCCGGGGGCCAGCTCGTGCTGGTCGAGATAGGTGAGCGCCGCCGCCCAGTCGATCGTCTCGGCGACACCGGGCAGTTTGAAGATATCCTCGCCGCGCAGCCGCTGCACGAAGGCGACCACCTGCGCAGAGAGCAGCGCCGGCACCTGCGGCGCCTTGCGGGCGAGGATTTCCCGCTCGCGCGCCGCACTCGGGTAGTCCACCCAATGATAGAGGCAGCGCCGGCGGATTGCGTCATGCACCTCGCGGGTGCGGTTCGAGGTGATCACCACCGGCGGCGGGGAGAGCGCGCGGATGGTGCCGTATTCGGGGATGGTGATCTGGAAATCGGCGAGGATTTCGAGCAGGAATGCCTCGAACGGCTCATCGGCACGGTCGAGCTCGTCGATCAGCAGCACCGCCGGCGGCATGTCGGGGTCGATAGCGGCGAGCAGCGGACGCTCCTGGAGGAATTCGCGGGCGTAGATATCGCGCGAGAGGCGCTCGCCGCTGCCGCTGCCGGAGGCTTCGGCGAGGCGGATCGCCATGAGCTGGCGGGCATGGTCCCATTCATAGGCGGCGGCCGAGAGATCCATGCCGTCATAGCATTGCAGCCGCACCAGACGCCGGCCGAGACCCTCGGCAAGCACCTTGGCGATCTCGGTCTTGCCGGTACCCGGCTCGCCTTCGAGAAACAGCGGCCGGTGCATCGCCAGCGCCAGATGCACCGTGGTCGCCAGATCGGCATCGGCGACATAGCCGCCGGCCTCGAGAAGCGCCGTCGTCGCGGCGACGCTGCGGGGAGTTTCCATCGCTGCTTAAAGTAGCGAGCCGAGGAGCAGCAGCAAGATGCCCAAAAAGATCACGCCACCGATCCAGGCGACCAACGGCAGGCCGAACGGTTCCTTCGGCAGCATCGCGAGCAGACTGACCTGCGGCATGGCGGCTGGCGGAGCGGCGCGCGGCGCGGCGGCCGGCGCGTCGGGTGCCGTCTCCACAACGGCGGGCGCCGTCACCTGGGCGGCAAAACGGGTGAAAAACTGGTCCGCCATCTGCTTCGCCGTCGCATCGATCAGCCGTGCGCCGAGTTGGGCGATCTTGCCACCGACCTGCGCCTTGACGACATACCGCAGCAAGGTCGCCGCCCCATCGGCTTCGAGACGCACCTCGGCCCCCCCCTTGGCGAAGCCGGCGACGCCGCCCTGCCCCTCGCCACTGATGGTATAGCCATTCGGCGGGTCGAGATCGGCGAGTTGCACCTGTCCGGTAAAGCGCGCCGCGATCGGCCCGATCTTGATCGCCGCCGTCGCCTGCAGCACGTTATCCGACAGCTTCTCCAGGCTCTCGCAGCCTGGGATCGAGGCCCGCAGCACCGCTGGATCGTTCAGCGCCTCCCACACCGCCTCGCGCGACGCTTCGATGCGCCGCTCGCCTGTCATATCCATCCGTTGTCTCTCTCCACTTGCCCCAACCCATCCGCCGGTAGCGGCGGAGGTTAGGGCCGCGACTGGCGCGATGCAACCGCAGGGGTGAGGTGGGGCCGGTCCAGACTAACCATCATCACGCCTAGCCAAGCAGCCTGCCGATGATGCGCGCCGTGTAATCGACCACCGGAATGATGCGGCCGTAATTGATCCGCGTCGGCCCGATCACGCCGATGGCGCCGACGATGCGATCCGCCTCGTTGCGGGCCGGTGCCACCACCATCGAGACGCCGGAGGCGCCGAACAGTCCGCTCTCGGCGCCGATGAAAATCCGCACCCCCTCGGAATGCTCGGCAAGCTCCAGCAGGCGCAGCATCGTCTCCTGCGTCTCCAGCCGCTCGAACAGGGTGCGGATCGCCGACAGCCGCTCGATCTGCGTCACATCGGCGAGCAGCCGCGCCTGGCCACGCACGATCAGCGAGCCGCCGCGCCCCTCGTCGGTCCAGGTGGCGAGACCGGCCTCGACGATCTGCGCCGAGAGGGTGTCGAGCTGGGTGCGGTTGGCGGCGATCTCCTCGGCGACGATGCGCTGCAATTCGCCGAGCGTACGCCCGGAGAGCCGCGCGTTGAGATAATTCGCCGCCTGTTGCAGCGCCGAGGGCGGCAGACCGGGGGGGATATCGATCACCCGGTTCTCCACCTGCCCCTCGGCATTGAGCAGGATCACCAGCGCACGCCCGGTGCCGAGGGGGACGAACTCGATATGCCGCACCGCGCCCTCGGATTTCGGCGCCAGCACAAGCCCCGCCGCCGCCGACAGCCCGGCGAGCATCGAACTGGTCTCGGCCAGCGTGTCCTCCAGGCTGCGCCCGCGCGCCTCCAGCGTGGCGCTGATGGTCTCGCGCTCCTCCTCGCTGAGTGCGCCGAATTGCAGCAACCCATCGACGAACAGCCGCAACCCGTGCTCGGTCGGCAGCCGGCCGGCGGAGGTATGCGGGGCGAACAGCAGCCCTGCCTCGGTGAGATCGGCCATCACGTTGCGGATGGTGGCGGGCGAGAGCGAGAGCGGCAGGCGGCGCGAGAGGGTGCGGCTGCCCACCGGGTCGCCGGTTTCGACATATTGCTCGACGATTTCGCGTAAAATGGCGGACGAGCGGGCATCGAGCACCGGCGGCAGGCCAGAGGCGCGCGGTGGCAATGGCGTCCAGCCGGGCGGCGACCAGCTGGATGGCGTCTTCAGCGGATGATCCATGCGAACAACCACTCCATGACCGTTGGTGATGGGGTTTTGCCCGCCCGGCGTCAATCCCGTGCACGAAGTCAAGTGCAGCCGGCCCCGGCCCGCTCCAGCAGATGCGGCCCTGGTGCAGCATCGCCGCCGCATCGCCGATCCGTCGCGCGCTCGCCATGTCGTGCGTGATGGCGATCGCCGTGCTGCCCAGCCGGCGCACGCAATCGACGATCAGCCCGTCGATCACCGCCCCCATGATCGGGTCCAGCCCGGTG
>DAHXNW010000349.1 GCA_027365195.1 Acetobacteraceae bacterium | reverse complement strand
CGGCGGCCCGGCGGCGCGCACCAGCGCATCCTGCCCCTTGCTGTCGGCGGCGGCGGGGTTGAGTTCGATCTGCGGCAGCAGCGCGGCCTCCGCCTGCTGGCGCGCCGATTGCTCCTGCGGCCGTGGCGCGCCCGGCGCCGGTGGCGAAAGGGCAACGCCCGGCGGGATCGAGAGCGGGGCGACGGTGGTGATCTCGAATTCGTCGGGCGTGTCGCGCACCAGGCCGAAGCTGCGCTGCGCATTGCCATCCGTCCCGCCGCAGGCCGCGAGCAGCAGCAGGGCGGCGAGGGGGAACACGGGCTTCAGATGGTCCGGCATCCTTGCCTCCCTTAGAGCATGATCGCTCGAGCCGGCACCTTCCCGCTCCCCCACCCGGCCACCCACGGCAGTATACTGAATGGGTGGCCGGGTGGGGGAGCGGGCCGGTGCCGGCTCAAAATACATGGCGCGGCAGCAGGCTGTCGAGCACCAGGGCGGCGACGCCGCAGACGATCGCCGCATCCGCCACGTTGAACACATACCACGACCAGCCGAAGGCGTGCGCATGGATGAAATCCACCACCGCGCCATAGCGCAGCCGGTCGATCACATTGCCGATCGCGCCACCGGCGATGGCGCCCAGGGCGGCGGCGACCAGCAGCGTCTCGGCGCGACGCAGCCAGACGATCAGCCCGGCGACGATCAAGAGGGCGGCGGCCGCCAGCAGCGGCCCACCCCAGCGGCCGAAGCCGCCGAGCAGGCCGAAGGTGACGCCCCGGTTCCACACCATGGTGAGATTGAGCACCGGCAGCAGCACGATCTGGCCGATCTCGGGCAGGTGCAGCACATGCAGCACACAGTATTTGCTGGCCTGATCGGCGGCGAGGACGAGGATGCCGCAGAGCAGGCCGAACACCATCCGCCCGTGCCGCGTCATGCTGCCGCCGCGCCGACGAGACCAGATTCCACCGCATCGACGCAGCGTTCGCAGAGCAGCGGATGGGCGCGATCGTTGCCGACCTCCTCCAGCACGCGCCAGCAGCGCGCGCATTTGCCGCCCACCGCCGGGCTCACCCGACAGCGCGGCGCGGCGTCCGACTGCGCGAGCACCACCTGCGAGGCGATCAGCACATCGGCCCAGCCCTGCGCGTCGAGCAGCGTATCCTCGCCGGCGGCAAAGGCGAGCACCACGCTCGCCTGCAAGGAGGAGCGGATCGCCCCCTCGGCGCGCAGCCGCTCGATCTCGCCGGTGGCGGCGCGGCGCCATTCGCGGATGCCGGCCCAGCGCGCGGCGAGTGCCGCATCATGCCACGCGGGCGGAATGGCGGGGAAAGTTTGCAGATGCACGCTGCTGTCTTCGCCGAAACGCGCGCCCCAGGCTTCCTCGGCGGTGAAGCAGAGCACCGGCGCGAGCCAGGCGCAGAGATGGCGGTGCAGATGATCGAGCACGGTGCGTGCCGCGCGGCGGCGCTCACTGTCCGGCCGGTCGCAATAGAGCGCGTCCTTGCGAATATCGAAATAAAACGCCGAGAGATCGTTGTTGCAGAACGCATGCAGCGCCGGATAGACGCCGGCCCAGTCATGGCTCGCACTGGCGGCGCGCAGGGTGGCATCGAACTCGGCGAGCCGGTGCAGTATCCAGCGTTCCAGCTCCGGCATCGCCGCATGGTCGATGCGCTCGGCCTCGGTGAAACCGTCAAGGCAGCCGAGCAGCCAGCGCAACGTGTTGCGCAGGCGTCGGTAAAGATCGGCCTGCTGCTTGAGGATTTCCGGGCCGATGCGCAGATCGGCGCTGGTATCCGCGTTCATCACCCAGAGCCGGAGAATGTCGGCGCCGAACTTGTCGCTCACCTCCTGCGGTGCGGTGACGTTGCCGAGCGACTTGCTCATCTTGCGGCCCTGCTCGTCGAGCACGAAGCCATCCGTCACGATGGCGCGGAACGGCGCCGCGCCGCGCGTGCCGATGGCTTCGAGCAGCGAGGAATGAAACCAGCCGCGATGCTGATCCGATCCTTCCAGATAGAGATCCGCGGGCCATGAGAGGCCGCGTGCCTGCAACACGAAGGCATGCGTCGAGCCGCTCTCGAACCACACATCGACGATGTCGCGCACCTGTTCGTAATCGTCCGGGTTGCGCTCCGGCCCGAGGAAGCGTGCCGGCGGCGAGGCATACCACGCATCGGCGCCCTCCGTGCGGAAGGCTTCGACGATGCGCGCCATCACCGCCGCATCGCGCAGCACCTCGCCGCTCTCGCGATGGACGAACACCGCGATCGGCACGCCCCAGGCGCGCTGGCGCGAGATGCACCAGTCCGGCCGCGCGGCGATCATGCTGGCGAGCCGCGCCTGCCCCTGCGGCGGCACGAAATGGGTTTGCGCAATGGCGCTCAGCGCTTTTTCGCGAATGCGCTCCGGGCCGTCCATGCGGATGAACCATTGCGGCGTCGCGCGATAGATCAGCGGCGCCTTCGAGCGCCAGGAATGCGGGTAGGAATGGACGAATTCCTCGCGGCCGAGCAGCGCGCCCGCCTTTTGCAATTCCTCGCAGACGCGATCTGCGGCTTTATAGACATGCAGCCCGGCGAACAGCGGCACCCAGGCATTGAACGTACCGTCATCACCGACCGTGTCGGGCACGTCCAAGCCGTTATTTTGACCGAGGATGAAATCTTCCTCGCCATG
>DAHXNW010000172.1 GCA_027365195.1 Acetobacteraceae bacterium | reverse complement strand
CGTCGTATGCTCCATCACGGCTCGTCCCCATGCTTGAGGCTCTGGACCGCCAATCGGTCCAACCCTCGACCCAGCATGACAAGGGACGAGCCACCAAGGGCCACGAACATGCGGTCTCACTACCTGAGCGGCGGGCTGCTTGACACCGGCGGGGCATCGATTTAGTCTCTGAATTGTCATTCGTATATGAATAATTATTCTAGGAAGCGGCCTTGCCATCCATTTTGCAGAGCGAACAGCCGGCGGGCGCCTGGCGGGCGCGAATCGCGGCGGCGGCGCCGGCGGCGCAGGCCGGGCTGCTGCGCGAGGCGGCGCGCGAGGTGCGCCGACGGATCCTGCGCGCCATCGGGCGCGCCGGCGCCGGCCATGTCGGCGGCGATTTCTCGGTCGCCGATATCCTCACCGTGCTGTTCCTGGGTGTGCTCCGCCTCGATCCATCGCAGCCGCACTGGCCCGAGCGGGACCGGATGATCTTGAGCAAGGGGCATTGCTCGGCCGCGCTCTATGCGGTGATGGCGACCGCCGGGTTTTTCGACCTCGCCGAACTCGACAGCTTCATGGCGCCGCTCGCGCGCCTCAACGGCCATCCGAACCGCAAAATCCCCGGTGTGGAGGCAAACACCGGCCCGCTCGGCCACGGCCTGCCGATCGCCGTCGGCAGCGCCATCGCCGCCCGGATCGCCGGTGCCTCCTGGCGCAGTTTCGTGGTGCTCGGCGATGGCGAATTGCAGGAGGGCAGCAACTGGGAGGCCGCCATGGCCGCCGGCCATCGTGGTCTCGGCACGCTCACCGCCATCATCGATCGCAACCGGCTGCAACAGGGCGCGCGCACCGAAGACACCAACCGGCTGGAACCGCTGGCGGATAAATGGCGCGCCTTCGGCTGGGCGGTGAGCGAGCTGGACGGCCACGACATCCCGGCACTCCTCGCCCTGCTGCGCGCGGAGCCGCCCCCCGAGGGGCCGCCGCGCTGCGTGATCGCGCATACGAAGAAGGGCCGTGGCGCCTCTTTCATGGAAGACCGCGTGGAGTGGCACCACAAGGTGCCATCGGCCGAGCAGATCGCCCTGGCGCTGGCGGAGATCGACGCGGCATGACCCCCGAACCCACCTTCGACTGCCGGCAGGCGTTCTGCGACACGCTGCTGGAGCTTGCCGCCGCCGATCCACGCATCGTCGCGGTGTGCAACGATTCCGTGGGGTCGAGCAATCTCGGCGCCTTCCAGCGCGCCTTCCCCGACCGGCTGATCAACGTCGGCATCGCCGAGCAGGATATGGTGGGGGTGGCCGCCGGTCTCGCGCTCGGCGGCATGGTGCCTTTCGTCTCGGCCGCCTCACCCTTCCTGACCGCGCGCGCGCTCGAACAGATCAAGGCCGATATCGCCTACAGCCAGCACCACGTCGTGCTGTGCGGCCAAAGCCCCGGCGTCTCCTATGGCGAGCTTGGCCCGACGCATCACTCGATCGAGGATCTGGCGCTGATGCGCGCGATCTCCGATCTCGACATCGTGGTGCCGTCCGGGCCACGGCAGACGGCGGCGGCGCTGCGCTGGGCGGCAACGGCGGGGCGGCCGG
>DAHXNW010000159.1 GCA_027365195.1 Acetobacteraceae bacterium | reverse complement strand
CGGGGCCGGCGATCTATGCCTCTGCTCATTTTGGCAATTGGGAGGCGTTGCCAGCGATCTGCGCCCGGTATGGTGCCGTGTTTTCCTCGTTCTATCGCGCAGCCAATAACCGGCAGGTCGATGCCCTCATTCTGCGCTTGCGCCGCGCCGCGGTGCGCCAGGACATTCCCCTTTTCGCCAAGGGCACGGCCGGCGCGCACGCTGCGGCGCGCCATCTCGCCAAGGGAGGGGCTTTGGGCATTCTCGTCGATCAGAAACTCAACGAAGGCCTCGAACTGCCGTTCCTCGGCAAGCCGGCGATGACGAGCGCCGCGGCCGCGACCCTCGCCCTGCATTATCGCTGCCCCATCATTCTCGGGCGCATCGTGCGCGAGGGGCCGGCAAGGCTCCGCCTGATCGTCGAGCCGCCGATCGTGCCGCGCCCGAGCAACGATCGCACGCGCGATGTCGAAGCCCTGACGCGTATGCTGAACGACAAGATCTCCGACTGGGTGCTGGCTAATCCGGGCGCGTGGCTGTGGCTGCACCGGCGCTGGCCGCGCGCTCGAACAGGCTAGAGCTTGATAGCTTTAGCCTGCACCGGCCCGCACCCTTACCGCTCATTTCCCCTTGGCACCCACGACAGTATGCTGAATGGGTGCCAAGGGAAAATGAGTGGTGGGGGTGCGGGCCGGTGCAGACTCAACTTGAACATATCATGCTCTAAAGCCAGCATGATCCAGAGTATTCAGCCAATCATGTCGCACCCTCATCCATCCACTACCCCGGCTTGCGGAACGGGACAGTTTGCGCCATGGTCGCGTGATGACCGAGAGTCTTACCGGTGACGACGCCGGCATCGCCGCCGATCCGTTTCAGATCGAGGCGCCGGATGCCCAGGTGCCGCACGGGATCGATCGAGATGGCGCGCCCTGCGCGCCGCCTTCGCCAGCGTGATGTCGAACTGGGTGTTCACACCCGGCCGGGCGGTATTGCTGGTGACCCGACCACGCCTTGGGCTTGTGCCTCCGCCGGAGCGCGCCATGCCCGCCTTTAACGTCAGGGATTAATGACCGCCGCCGCGCCATTCCACTGCGGAACAGCCGCTCTCTCCGCCGCCCCCCGTCGCTGCGCGCCCGGCCTTGCCGACGCCTGCCGGGATGCAGCGCGGCGACGGCTGCGGGCAGCCGCGAAATCGGCCGCGCGAACGGTTCCCCTCCCCATGCAACGCCTTTTCAACCGCCGGCGGAGCGCCGATCACGCGCGGATCGCGGCGGCCTATCGGAGATTTCGCCTGGATGACCAAACGTATGCTGATCGATGCCACCCACGCGGAGGAAACCCGCGTCGTGGTGCTGGATGGGAATCGGCTTGAGGATTTCGATGTCGAGACCGCCGCCCGCCGCCAACTGAAGGGCAATATCTACCTCGCCAAGGTGGTGCGGGTAGAGCCGAGTTTGCAGGCCGCCTTCGTCGAATATGGCGGCAATCGCCATGGCTTCCTCGCCTTCGGTGAAATCCATCCGGATTATTACCAGATCCCCGTCGCCGACCGGCAGAAGCTGCTGGCCTGGCAGGCCGAGCAGGCGCGCGCCGAGGAGGCGGCCGAGGAGGCGGAGCAGGCGGCGGAGCCGCTGCCGGCGGAAATCGCCGAAACGGTAACGCCGACCGAAGACGAAGTGGGAGCGGACACCCCGGCCTTTGCCTCATCCGCGCCGGAGGTGCCCGAAGCGACGCCTATCGCGGAAGAGGCGGCTGAGGAAAAAGAGGCGGCCCCTCCCGAGCAGATCGGCGGCGAGTCCGAGTCCGTCGATGAGGGACGCGAGCGGCGTGTGCCGCCGCAATTCCTGCGTAACTACAAGATCCAGGAGGTGATCCACCGGCGGCAGATCCTGCTGATCCAGGTGGTCAAGGAGGAGCGTGGCGGCAAGGGTGCGGCGCTGACCACCTATGTCTCGCTGGCCGGCCGGTTCTGCGTGCTGATGCCGAATTCGCTGCGTGGCGGCGGGATTTCGCGCAAGATCACCTCGGCTGCCGACCGCCGGCGGCTCAAGGAGGTGATGGTCGAGCTCGACATCCCCGAGGGCATGGGGCTGATCGTGCGCACCGCCGGGGCGAACCGGCCAAAACCCGAGATCAAGCGCGACTGCGAATACCTGCTCCGCCTGTGGGACGAGATCCGCCAGACCACCCTGCGTGCCGTCGCGCCGGCGCTGATCTATGAGGAAGCCTCGCTGATCAAGCGGGCGATTCGCGATGTCTATTCTCGCGACATCGACGAGATTGTCGTCGATGGCGAAGCCGGCTATCGTGCCGCGCGCGAATTCATGGCCATGCTGATGCCTGCCCATGTGCGCAAGGTGATCGCCTGGCATGAGGCGGCCGGCGCCGGTGCGCCGCCGCTGTTCGCCCGCCATCAGGTGGAAGCCCAGCTCGACGCCATGTTGAGCCCGACGGCGCAGCTCAAATCCGGCGGCTATCTGGTGATCAATCAGGCGGAAGCGCTGGTGGCGATCGACGTCAATTCCGGCCGCTCGACGCGCGAGCGGGGCATCGAGGAGACCGCGCTGCGCACCAATCTCGAAGCCGCCGACGAGGTGGCGCGGCAGTTGCGCCTGCGCGATCTCGCCGGGCTGATCGTGATCGATTTCATCGACATGGAAAGCCGCAAGCACAACCTCATGGTCGAACGGCGCATCAAGGAAGCATTGGCCGCCGACCGGGCGCGCATCCAGGTCGGCCAGATCAGCGC
>DAHXNW010000158.1 GCA_027365195.1 Acetobacteraceae bacterium | reverse complement strand
GCCTGCACGGTGGTGAGGAACCCGCTGAGGCGTGGCCGGCGCGCGTCGAGGCCGCCACGCGCGGCGGCGGCTTCCAGCGGGAAGCTCATCAGAATGTCGGCGGCGGTGAAATCCTCGCCGGCAAACCAGCGGGAGCGGCCGAGTTCGGCCTCGAAATAATCCAGTTGCGCGGCGATCTGCGGCTGTAGATAGGATTGCGTCACCCCGGCGGCGATGCGTGCAGCGATCGGGCGCAGCAGGAAGGGCATCGGCGGCTTCGACAGCCGCCCGAAGATCAAGGTCATCACCAGCGGCGGCATCGCCGAGCCTTCGGCGAAATGCAGCCAATAGGTATAGCGCAGCCGCTCCTCGCTGTCGGCCGGCGGGATCAGCCGGCCTTCGCCATAGGTATCGACGAGATAGGCGGTGATCGCGCCGGATTCCGCGATCACCCGATCACCATCGGTGATCACCGGCGATTTGCCGAGCGGATGCACGGCACGCAGGGCGGCCGGCGCGCGCATGGTGGCGGCGTCCCGCTCGTAGCGCTTCACCTCATAGTCGAGGCCAAGCTCCTCCAGCAGCCAGAGCACGCGCTGCGAGCGGGAGTTGTTCAGATGATGGCAGACGATCAAGGTCGAGGTATCGCCCGCCGGATCAGCCAGCCGCGACGACGGCGCGCTTGGCCATCACGCCGATCAGATGGGCGCGATAGGCGGCGCTGCCGTGGATGTCGCTGTTCAGATCGTCGGCCGGCGTCTTGATGCCGACGATCGCTTCGGGCGACCAATTTTTGGCCAGCGCCGCTTCCATCTCGGCATGGCGGAACACGCCATTCTGCCCGGCGCCGGTGATCGCGACGCGCACGCCGGCCGGCCCTTTGGCGACGAACACGCCGACCATCGCATAGCGCGAGGCCGGATTGCGGAATTTCTCATAGGCGGATTTCTCCACCGGCAGCGGAAACTCCACCGCGGTGATCAACTCGCCAGGCTCCAGCGCGGTGGTGAACATGCCCTGGAAGAAGTCATCGGCCTTGATGCTGCGCGTGTTGGTCTTGATGGTGGCGCCGAGTGCCAGCACCGCCGCCGGATAGCAGGCGGAAGGGTCGTTGTTGGCGAGCGAGCCGCCGATGGTGCCGCGATGGCGCACCTGGGTATCGCCGATCCAGCCGGCGAGCGTCGCCAGCGCCGAGATCGCTTTTTTAACCTCGGCCGAGGCGGCGACGGCGCCGTGTTTCGCCATCGCCTGGATGGTGAGCGTATTGCCGGCAAGCGTAATGCCCGACAGGCCGAGGCCGCCGAGATCGATCACCGCCGAAGGCTTGTTGAGCCGCTGCTTCAACACCGGGATGAAGGTCTGCCCGCCGGCGAGCGCCTTGGCCTCGCCATCGGCGGCGAGCAGCTTTGCGGCGTCGGCGACATTGGCGGGTTTGTGATAGGCGAAATCGTACATCGTCCTGCTCCTATTCCGCTGCCAGGGCCGGCCGGCCGGCCTGGATGATCGACCAGATTTTCTGCGGCGAGGCCGGCATGTCGATATGCCGCACGCCGTAATCGGAAAGCGCGTCCACCACGGCGTTGATCACCGCCGGCGGACTGCCGATCGCCCCCACCTCGCCGCAGCCCTTCACGCCGAGCGGGTTGTGGGTGCATAAAGTCGTCTCGGTCCCGACATGGATGTTGGGGACATTGTCCGCGCGCGGCATATTGTAATCCATGAAGGAGCCGGTGACCAACTGCCCGGCGCTGTCATAGACGGCATTTTCGATCAGCGCCTGGCCGATGCCCTGCGCCACGCCGCCCTGCACCTGACCCTCGACGATCATCGGATTGATCACGCGGCCGACGTCGTCGACGGCGACGAAATTCACGACATGCGGCACGCCGGTATCGGCGTCGATCTCGATCTCGCAGATGTGGCAGCCGCCGGGGAAGGTGAAGTTCTTCGGGTCGTAGAAGGCGGTCTCGTCGAGGCCGGGTTCCAGCTCGTCGATCGGATAGTTGTGCGGCACATAGGCGGCGAGCGAAATCTCCGCCAGCGCCTTCGAGCGATCGGTGCCGATGACGGTGAATTTGCCGTCCTTGAACTCGATGTCGTCCACCGAGGCTTCCATCAGATGGGCGGCGATTTTTTTGCCCTTGGCGATGATCTTGTCCACCGCCTTGACGATCGCCGAGCCGCCCACCGGCAAGCTGCGGCTGCCGTAGGTGCCCATGCCGAAGGGAATTTTCGCCGTATCGCCATGCACCACGTCCACCTGGCTCATCGGCACGCCGAGCTGGGCGGCGATCAACTGGGCGAAGGTGGTCTCATGCCCCTGGCCGTGGCTGTGCGTGCCGGTGAACACGCTCACGCTGCCGGTCGGGTGGACGCGGATCTCCGCCACCTCATAAAGCCCGGCCCGCGCGCCGAGCGAGCCCACGACATGGCTCGGCGCGATGCCGCAGGCCTCGACATAGGTCGACATGCCGATCCCGCGCAGCTTGCCACGCGCGGCGGCGGCGCGGCGGCGCGCGGGAAAGCCCGCCCAGTCGGCCGCCTTCAGCGCGGATTCCAGAGTGGCGACGTAATCGCCGCTGTCATATTGCAGGGCGACCGGCGTCTGATAGGGAAACGCATCGGCGGGGATGAAATTGCGCCGGCGCAGTTCCACCCGGTCGAGCCCGGTATCATGCGCGATGGTGTCCACCAGCCGCTCCAGCAGATAGGTCGCCTCCGGCCGGCCGGCGCCGCGATAGGCATCGACGGGGACGGTGTTGGTGAATACGGCACGCACCTCGGCATAGATCGCCGGCGTCTTGTACACCCCGGCGAGCAGGGTGGCGTAGAGATAGGTCGGCACCGCCGGGCCGAAGGTGGAGAGATAGGCACCCATGTTGCACAGGCTGCGCACGCGGAGCGCGAGGAAATTGCCCGCCTCGTCGAGCGCCATCTCGGCCGTGCTGTCATGGTCGCGGCCATGCGCGTCGGTGATGAAGCTCTCGCTGCGTTCGGCGGTCCAGCGCACCGGGCGGCGCAGCTTGCCGGCCGCCCAGGTGACGATCGCCTCTTCGGCGTAATGATAGATTTTCGAGCCGAACCCGCCGCCGACGTCGGGCGCCACCACGCGCAATTGATGCTCGGGGATGTGCAGCACGAAGGCGCCCATCAGCAGGCGGATCACATGCGGGTTCTGGCTCGTGGTGTAGAGCGTGTAATTGCCGGCGACATCGCAATCGCCGATCGCCGCGCGCGGCTCCATCGCGTTGGGAATGAGCCGGTTGTTGAGCAGATCGAGCTTCACCACGTGCTTTGCCCGGGCGAAGGCGGCATCGACGATCGCCTTGTCGCCGATGTGCCAGTCGTAGCATTGATTATCGGCGACCTCGTCATGCACGCGCGCGGCTCCCGGTGCCACCGCGTCGCGCACCGAGGCGATGGCCGGGAGATCCTCGTAGTCGATCACCAGCAATTCGGCGGCGTCCTTTGCCTGCTGGCGCGTCTCGGCGATCACCACGGCGACGGAATCACCGACATGGCGCACCTTGCCGACCGCGAGCACCGGATGCGGCGGCTCGGCCATCGGTGAGCCGTCCTTGTTGTGGATCTGCCAGCCGCAGGGCAGGCCACCGATGCCCTCGGCCGCCATGTCCGCGCCAGTATAGACGGCGACCACGCCAGGGGCGGCAGCGGCGGCGGCGGTGTCGATCGAGAGGATTTTCGCATGCGGCCGGTCGGAACGCTTGATCACCGCGTGCAACTGGCCGGTTTGCCTCATGTCATCGACATAATTGCCCCGGCCGGCAAGAAACCGCCCGTCTTCCTTGCGCTTGACCGACGCCCCGATCCCCTCGAACCCCATCGCACACTCCCTTGATGGCGGTCTTGTGCTGCCGCCGTATTCGTTTGTTCAGCCAAACGCCCTATTCGGCGGCGGCCGGCATGGCATGGCCATGCATCAGCGGCCAGGCCGCCGCGATCGCCTTGACGATATTGTGGTAGCCGGTGCAGCGGCAGAGATTGCCCTCCAGCCCCTCGCGTATCTCCGCCTCGCTCAGCCCCTGCGGATGCATCTTCACCAGGTCGATGGCGCTCATCACCATGCCGGGCGTGCAGAAACCGCATTGCAGTGCGTGATGCTCGCGAAACATCTCCTGCATCGGGTGCAGCGTGCCGTCGGCCTTCGCCAGCCCCTCGATCGTGGTGATGCTGCACCCCTCGGCCTGGATCGCCAGCATCGAGCAGGATTTCGTCGAATTGCCATCGACATGCACGACGCAAGCGCCGCACTGGCTGGTGTCGCAGCCGACATGGGTGCCGGTGAGGCCGAGTTTTTCGCGCAGCAGCTCAACGAGCAGGGTGCGCCCCTCGACCTCGACCTTATGCGCCTTGCCGTTCACCGTCAGGGATACCTGAGGCATCCTTCTCCCCTTTCTTTCAATGCCCCGCCATCGGGGACAGATCGGTCATTATCACGCCGACGACCGTTCAAGTAGTGTGGGCAGCCGCCGCAGCAATGGTCAAGTCAGAGGTGTTCTGGTCTGAAGCCTGCACCATCAAGCCGCAGACCTATCCGGCAAAGCATCCAGATGGCAAGCGACAAGATGCGGACGCTCGTCGTTCCCGAATGAGCGCAACGCGGGCGGCTCGCTGCGGCAGCGGTCGAAGGCGTACGGGCAGCGGGTGTGGAAATGGCAGCCCGGCGGCGGGTTGAGCGGGCTTGGCACGTCGCCGCGCAGCACGATGCGGTTGCGCGCCGCCGCCGGATCGGGCAGCGGCACGGCGGAGAGCAGCGCCCGCGTGTAGGGATGGCGCGGGGCGGCGAACAGCGCATCCCGATCGGCGAGTTCGACGATGCGGCCGAGATACATCACCGCCACGCGATGCGTCAGATGCTCGACGATCGCGAGATCGTGGCTGATGAACAGCAGCGCGAGACCGAGCCTCGCCTGCAACTCGGCGAGCAGATTGACGATCTGCGCCTTCACCGACACATCGAGCGCGGAGACCGCCTCGTCGCAGATCAGCAGCGCCGCCCCTGGGGCGAGGGCGCGGGCGATGCCGATGCGCTGGCGTTGCCCGCCGGAGAATTCATGCGCATAGCGGCCGAGCGCGTCGGCCGGCAGGCGCACCGTCTCCAGCAGTTCGACGAGTTGTTCATCGAGCCCGCGCCCGCGCCGCGCGAGGCCGAAATTGCGCAGCGGCTCGGCCAGGATGTCACGCACCCGCAGCCTGGGATTGAGACTGCTGAACGGATCCTGGAACACCACCTGCATCTGCCGGCGCAGCGGCCGCAGTTGCGGCGTTGGCAGCCGGTCGATCCGCGTGCCACCGAGCCACACCTCGCCGGCGGTCGGCGGGACGAGGCGCAGAATGCTGCGCCCGACGGTCGATTTGCCGCAGCCGCTCTCGCCCACCAGCGAGAGCGTTTCGCCAGGCGCGATGGAGAAACTCACCCCATCGACCGCGCGCACCACGCCGCGCGCGCCGCCGAACAGGCCGCGCCGCACCGGAAAATGCTTCTTCAGCCCATGCACTTCGAGCAACGGCGCTGTTCCGTTCATGCCGCCACCCGCACCGATGAGGCGGCGTGGTGGCAGGCGACCCAGTGTGCCGGCGCGCGGGCGACGAGGGCCGGCTCCACACGGCGGCAAACCTCGCTCGCCTCCGTGCAGCGTCCGGCGAAGGCGCAGCCGACGATGGGCGCGCGCAGGCTCGGCACCTGGCCGGGAATTTCCGCGAGCCGCCCGCCGCGCCCGGCGCCGAGCCGTGGCACGGCGCCGAGCAGGCCACGCGTGTAGGGATGCAAGGGCGCGGCGAACAGGGCTGCCACACTCGCCTCCTCCACCTTGCGCCCGGCGTACATCACCACCACGCGCTGCGCCATTTCGGCGACCACGCCGAGATCATGCGTGATCAGCATGATCGCGGTGCCGAGCCGGCTCTGCAGATCGCGCAGCAGGTCGAGGATCTGCGCCTGAATGGTGACATCGAGCGCCGTCGTCGGCTCATCGGCGATCAGCAGCTTCGGCTTGCAGGCGAGCGCCATCGCGATCATCACCCGCTGCCGCTGGCCGCCGGAGAACTGATGCGGATATTCGCCCACCCGCTGTTGCGGATTGGGAATGCCGACCAGCGCCAGCAACTCCACCGCCTGCGCCATCGCTTGCGCGGCGGACAGCCCCTGATGGAGCCGTAGCGTCTCGCCGATCTGCCGGCCGATGCTGAGCACCGGGTTGAGCGAGGTCATCGGCTCCTGGAACACCATGCTGATCTCGTTGCCACGCAACCGGCGCATCTGCGCCTCCGGCAGGCGCAGCAGATCGCGCCCGTCGAAGCTGATCCGTCCGGCGATCCGCGCCGGCGGCTGCGGCAGGAGACGCAGGATGGAGAGCGAGGTCACCGATTTGCCGCAGCCGCTCTCGCCCACCACGGCGAGCGTCTCGCCGGCCTCGATATGCAGCGAAAGCCCCTGCACCGCGCGCAACACGCCACCATCGGTTGCGAAATGCGTCTGGAGATTCTCGACTTCGAGCAACGCCATGTCTTACAATCGCTTCGCAAGGCGCGGATCGAGCGCATCGCGCAATCCATCACCCACCAGATTGACGGCGAGCACCGTGAGCGAGAGGAAAACCGCCGGGAAGAACACGATGAACGGCTTGATCTGCCACAGCGCGCGGCCCTCGGCCATGATGTTGCCCCAGGAGGGGATCGTCGGCGGCGTGCCGGCGCCGATGAAGGAGAGGATCGCCTCGGTGATCATCGCCGAGGCGCAGATATAGGTCGCCTGCACCGTCAAGGGGGCGAGGGTATTGGGCAGGATGTGGCGCCAGATGATCGTCGGCAGCCGCGTGCCACAGGCGATCGCCGCCTCCACATAAGGTTGCTCGCGCAACGACAGCACCACCCCGCGCACCAGCCGCGCCACGCGGGGAATTTCCGAGATGGTGATGGCGATGATCACGTTCTGCACCGAGCCACGGGTGAGCGCCATCAGCGCGATGGCGAGCAGAATGGGCGGGATCGACATCACCCCGTCCATCACCCGCATGATGAGCGCATCGCTCCACCGCACGAAGCCGGCGAGCAGCCCGATCAGCGTGCCCGTCGCCGAGGCGAGGGCGGCCACCGCGAAGCCGACGGTGAGCGAGACCCGTGCGCCATACATCACGCGTGAATAGATGTCGCGCCCCAGCATGTCGGTGCCGAACCAATAGTGCGCGGACGGTGGGCGCAGCCGGCGCACCGGGGCGAGCGCGGTCGGGTCGACGGTTGCGAGCAGCGGGGCGAACACCGCGATCACCAGCATGATCGACAACAGCGCGATGCCCGCCGCCATGCCGGGATGGCGCAGCAGGAAGCCGCCCAGCCAGCCGCGCCGGCGCGGCGGCGGCAGGATCTCCGGCAACACCGGGGCGGCGAACACTTCGAGCGGCACATCGACGGTCAATAGCGGATCCTCGGATCGAACAGCGAATACAGCAGATCGACGAGCAGATTGACCAGCACGTAGACGAAGCTGAACAGCAGTACCACGCCCTGGATCACCGGATAGTCGCGCCGCAAAATCGCATCCACCGTCAGCCGGCCGAGGCCGGGGATGGCGAACACGCTCTCGGTCACCACGGCGCCGCCGATCAGCAGGGCCACGCCGAGACCGGCGACCGTCACGATCGGCACTGCGGCGTTTTTCAGCGCATGCACGAATAATACCGCGCGCTCGCCGAGCCCCTTCGCCCGCGCCGTGCGCACGTAATCCTGCGACAATACTTCGAGCATCGAGGCGCGGGTGATGCGCGCGATCAGCGCGATGTAGATGCCGCCCAGCGTGACCGCCGGCAGGATCAGGCTCTGCAGGAACGGCCAGAATCCCTCGGCGATCGGCGTGTAGCCCTGCACCGGCAGCCAGTCCAACTGCAACGCGAACACATAGGCCAGCAGATAGCCGATGACAAAAACCGGCGTGGAAAAGCCGAACACCGCAACCACCATGATCAGCCGGTCGATCCAGCTCCCCTGGCGCCACGCCGCCACCACCCCCATCGGGATCGCCACCACCAGCGAAAGGATGAGGGTGAGCAGCATCAGGCTGAACGTCGGCTCCAGCCGCTGCGCGATCATGTGCGAGACCGGCAAATTGGTGAAGATCGAGGTGCCGAGATCGCCATGCAGAATATGCCAGCTCCACTCGCCGAAGCGCACCAGGAACGGCCGGTCGAGGCCGAGGGAGGCGCGGATATGCGCGATCTGCTCCGGCGTCGCCTGATCGCCGGCGATGATCGCCGCCGGATCGCCGGGGGCGAAATAGAGCAGCGAAAACACGAACAGCGCCACCACCGCCATCACCGGAATGGTCGCCAGCACGCGGCGCAGGGCATAGACGAGCATGCGCCGTGCTCAGCTTTTCCGCACGTCCCAGAACACCGGAAACGGCGCCTTGACGATGCCGCTCACATTGCTCCGCCAAGCCTGATAGGCGAGGAAAAACCCGGTCGGCAGGAAGGTCGCGAACTCCATCGAGGCGCGGTTGAGTGCCGCGATACGCTGCTGCTCCGCCGCCAGATCGGGCGCGTCGTACCAATCGGCGATCAACTGCTCGATCGGCGCCGAATCCGGCCAGCCGAACCACGCCTTCGCACCATTGGTGCGCAGCGCCGTGTAGGGTGCCGGATTGGCGCAGTCGGCGCCGGCGAGCCAGGTGAGGAAGATGTTCCAGCCACCCTTGTCCGGCGCCTCCTTGCGCGCCCGGCGCGCGCCGACGCTGCCCCAGTCGATCGCGACGTAATCGACGTTCATGCCGATGCGGCCGAGCATGTCGGCGGCGACATCGCCCTGGCCCTTGGTGATGCTGAGATCGGTGCCGACCAGCATCACCACCTTCTCGCCATTATAGCCCGAGTCCGCCAGCAGCTTCTTCGCCGCCGCATAGTCGCGCTTGCCCTGCAACGCCGCGCCACCTTCGGTGGTCGAGAGCGGCGTGCCGGGGGTGAAGAAACTCGGCAACGGCTTCCACATCTGCGCGTCGTCGCCCACCACCGCGTGCATGAAATCGGCCTGATCGGCGGCCATCAGCACGGCGCGGCGCGCCCGCTCGTCGTTGAACGGCGGCCAGAGATGGTTCATGCGGAACACGCCGATGTTGCCGAGCGGATCGGCGACATCCACCTGCACCCCGCGCTGGCGGCGCAGCAGCGGCACCAGATCGGGCAGCGGCGTCTCCCACCAGTCGATCTCGCCGTTCTGCAGCGCCGCCGAGGCGGTGCCGCCATCGGGGATGATCTGCCATTCGATGCGGTCGAAATACATCCGCTTGCCGCCCGCCATCCAGCTCGCCGGCTCCGGGCGCGGCAGGTAGCCCTCGAAACGCTCGAACACCGCCTTCGAACCAGGCACCCATTCATCCTTGCGAAATCGCATCGGGCCGGAGCCGATATACTCGTTGATCTGCGTGAAGCCATCGGTCTTGGCGATCCGCTCGGGCATGATGCAGGCCAGCGCCGCGTTGCTCTTGCCGAGCGCGAACAGCATCTTGCTGAACGGGCGGCTGAGGCGGATGCGGAAGCTCCGATCGTCGGGCGCGTCCATGCCGTCGAGCCTCGCGTGGATCAACTGGCCCATGGTGTCGCGCTGCATCCAGCGTTGCAGGCTGGCGATCACGTCGCGCGGCAGCACTTGCGTGTCGTCGTGGAATTTCAGCCCTGGGCGCAGGGTGAAGCGCCAGAGCAGCCCATCGGCGCTCACCTCATGGCCCTCGCACATCTGCGGCTGCGGCTGCAGATGGCTGTCCACGCCATAGAGCGTGTCCCACACGAGGAGAGCCGCGTTGCGCACGACATATTGCGTGCCCCAGATCGGGTCGAGATTGGGCAGGTTCGATTGCGGCACGAAGCGCAGCACGCGCGCCTCTGCCGCCCGCCCGATCGCCGGTGCGGCGAGGGCGCCGGAGGCGGCGAGCGCCGCCGCAGATTTCAAAACATCACGTCGCAGCATGATTGATCCTTGGTCAGGAGCCAGCGGTCATCAGCCCTGGCGCTGCACATTCCAGAACAGCGGCAGGCCTTTAAGCACACCGGTCAGCGTGCTGCGATAGACCGTGGGCTGATAATAAGCGCCGAGCGGCAGGAACGGCACGTCGATGAAGGCTTGCTGCTGGATCTGCGCGCAGAGTGCCTTCTGGCTGGCCAGATCGGGGGCGGCGAACCACTGATCGCGCAGCGCTTCCAGCTTCGGCGCCGTGGGCCAGCCGAACCACGCCTGCGCGCCATTGCCGCGAATGCCGAGATAACCCGCCGGGGTGAACTGATCGAGGCCGGAGAAGCTGGTGAAGAACACGTTCCAGCCACCCTTCGACGGTGGCTCGCGCTTCGCCCTGCGCTGCACCACGGTGCCCCAGTCCATCGCCTGCACATCGACGTTCATCCCGGCGCGCTTGAGGATGTCGATGCCGACATTGCCCATCGCCTGAAGCGTCGGAAAATCGGTCGCCAGCATCGCCACCACCGGCTCACCCTTGTAGCCGGCGGCGGCGAGATCGCGCTTCACCTTGTCATAGTCGCGCGGCCCCTCCAGCACGGCCATGCCGGCGCGGCTCGCCATCGGCGAGGCGGGCGGGAAGATGCCGACATCGGCGAGCCACATCGATTTATCATCGCCGGCGATCGCCGTCATCACGTCGGTCTGATCGACGGCGCCGAGCAGCGCGCGGCGGATCGCCGGATTATCGAATGGCGGATAGAGATGGTTGAAGCGCAGCATGGACGGAAAGCCGGTGGGGTCGAGCAGATCGACATGCAGCTTGGCGTTGCGCCGGATCAGCGGCAGCAGATCATAGCTCGGCTGCTCCAGCCAATCGACCTCGCCGCTCTGCACCGCGCCGGCGGCGGTCGCGGCATCCGGGATCACGTTCCACTCCACCCGGTCGAAATGCGCTCGCTTCGGCCCGGCGGTCCAGCTCGCCTCGCCGCCTTCGCGCGGTACGTAGCCGGCGAACCGATCATAGACCACGCGCGCGCCCGGCACCCGCTCATCGGCGCGGAAGCGGTATGGCCCGCTGCCCACCATCTCGCTCACCTGGGTGAACGGATCGGTCTTCGCCAGCCGCTCCGGCATGATCGGCAGCATGTTGCTGGCCACCTTGGCGAGCGCGTCGGGCAGCAGCGGAAAGGGGCGTTTGAGACGAAAGACGATGTGTTTGTCATCGGGGGCGGCAATCTCGTCGCTCGCCGCCAGCAGCGCCTGGCCGAACGCATCGCGCGCCCCCCAGCGCTTGATGCTGGCCACACAGTCCCGTGCCAGCACCGGCGTACCGTCGTGGAATGTCAGGCCATCGCGCAGCGTCAGCGTCCATTTCAACCCATCGGCATCGACGACATGGCCGGCAACCATTTGTGGTTGCGCTTTATAGGAGCTATCGATACCGTAGAGCGTGTCGAACACCAGAAAGCCGTGATTGCGCGTGACATAGGCCGAGGTCCAGACCGGGTCGAGCACGGCGAGATCGGCTTGTGGGACGAAACTGAGCGTGCTGGCGCTGGCGGCGCGGCCGATGTTGGGTAGCGCCAGCGCCACCGAGGTGGCTGCCGCCGTCTTGAGCAAATCCCTACGCCGCATCGATCATCCCCTCCGTGCCGGGCAGCATGCCCCGCAACGATCGCGGGGTTCATGCAAGCCCACCGTTCGCAGCAAGAACCGTGCCGTCTGCCCTGTCTCAGGCCGGATCCGGCCCGACGCGCACCAACAGCTTGCCGAAATTGCGCCCTGATAGCAGCCCGATCAGCGCCGACGGCGCATTCTCCAGCCCGTCGATGATATCCTCGCGATATTTCAGGCTGCCCTCCATCACCCAGGGTGCCGCGAGGGCGCGCCATTCGGCGAAGCGGTGCATCTTGTCCGACACGATCAGCCCCTCGATTCGCACCCGGTTGCGCACGACGAACATCAGATTGGGGCCGGGACGCGGGCTGGTGTCGTTATATTCCGCCACCATGCCGCACATGATGACGCGGGCGAACGGGTTGAGACGGGCGAATACCAACCGTTGCAGATCGCCGCCGACATTCTCGAAATAGACATCGATGCCGTTCGGGCAGGCTTCATCCAGCGCCCCCTTCAGATCAACCACGCGATGGTCGATGCAGGCATCGAAGCCCAGGGTTTCCTGCACGAACAGGCATTTATCGGCGCCACCCGCGATGCCGACGACACGCGCGCCAGCCCGCTTGGCGAGTTGCCCGGCGACCGAGCCGACAGCCCCCGAGGCGGCCGAGATCAGCACCGTCTCGCCCGCCTTCGGCTGGCCGATGTCGGTCATGCCGGAATAGGCCGTGGTACCAGGCATGCCGAGCACGCCGAGATAGCTCGCAAGCGGCGGCCCGTGGCGGTCGAGCTTCACCAACTGCTTCGGGTCCGCCACCACATGGCTCTGCCAGAACCGGGTACCCACGACCACATCGCCCACCACGAGGTCCGGCGAGCGCGAGGCGATCACCTCGCCCAGCCCCTCGCCGCCCATGATCCCGCCGATCTGGATCGGCTCGGCATAGGATTTCGCCTCCGACAGCCGCCCGCGCATATAGGGATCGATCGAGAGGAAAATGACGCGCACCAGCACCTGGCCCGGGCCGGGATGCACCAGCGGGCGTTGCAGCACCTCGAAATCGTCGACCCGCGGCTCGCCCACCGGGCGTTTGCGCAGCACGATGGAGGTCATTGTGGGGTCTGTCATGAGTGTTCTCCCTCTCAGGCGGCGTCGGCCGAGAGCACCAGTCGCCCGGTCACTTCGCCGGCATGCAGCCGGCGGAGTGCCGCGTTCGCCTCCCGCTTCGGCAGCACGCTGACCGGCAGGGGCGCGAGCTTGCCCTCCTGCGCGAGGCGCACCAGTTCGCGCAATTCCCCCGGCGAGCCGACGTAGCTGCCCTGCACGGTGAGCGCGCGGATCGGCATCATCGGCAACGCCAGCGTCAACTCGCCGCCGAACAGCCCGACCTGCACCAGCCGGCCGCCCTTGCGCAGCGCATCGAAGCCGAAGCGCGCCGTCGCGGTGCCGTTCACCATGTCGATCACCGCCGCCACCGGGCCGCCGCAGGCGGCGATGATGCGCTTGGCGACGCCCTCGCCCGCACCATCGACGGTGAGGCTCGCGCCGGCCGCGGTGGCGTTCGTGCGTTTTGCGTCGCTGATGTCCACCGAACAGATGGCGCGATGGCCGAGGGCGCGCAGCACGGCGATGGCGTTCAGCCCCAATCCGCCGGCGCCGATCAGCACGATTGGCTCGTCCGCCGGCAGCGGCATCACCTTTTTGATCGCCGAGAACACGGTGATGCCGGAACACGCATAGGTCGCCGCCACCGCCGGGTCGAGCGTGCCGGGATCGACCAGATGGCGCGGATGCGGCGCCAGCACATGCGAGGCGAAGCCGCCGTTCTGGAACACCCCGAGGCTGCGCGGGGTATTGCACATGTTATCGTTCTCCGAGCGGCAGGCAGCGCAGTGGCCGCAGCCGACCCAGGGGTAGACGATGCGCAGATCGCCCACTCGCACGCCCGTGGCCTCCGGGCCGAGCTTCTCCACCCGGCCGACGATCTCATGGCCGAGCGCCAGGGGCAGCGACACGCCACGGTCCTTCAGCGACATCCGCTGACCGCCGCCGAGATCGTAATAGCCTTCCCAGATATGCAGATCGGAATGGCAGACGCCGCAATGCGTCGTGCGCAGCAGCACCTGGCTGCCCACCGGTTCGGGGGTGGGCATATCGATCTCTTGCAATGCCGCCCCGCTCTCCACCACCGCCCATGCGCGCATGATCGCCTCCCTCTTGATGTTGGTGCCATGGGAGACCGCCATGCCGCCGCCGTCAAGCGTGGCGCATGTGAAGTTGAGCCGGCGTGGGTGGCCGGGTGGGGGCGCGGGCCGGTGCCGGCTCAACCCATCGCCATCAATACCGCTTATAGGCCAGGAACTTGCCGCTCATGGTGATCTTGACCCGATCGCCCTTCTGGTCCGGCTGGCGCTCCAGCCCCATGTCGAAATCGATGGCGCTCATGATGCCGTCGCCGAACTCCTCCTGGATCAGCTCCTTCCAGGTGGTGCCATAGACCTGCAACAACTCGTAAAAGCGATAGATCAGCGGATCGCTCGGCGGCATGCTGGGCAGGCTGCCACGATAGGGGATTTGTTGCAGTACTGCCGTCTCCGCCTCGTCGAGGCCGAACAGCAGGGCGGTCTTCTCGGCGGCCTCCGGCGTCATCGACATCTGCCCGAGACAGGCGGCGCAGCTCCAGGTCGGCGAATAGCCCAGCCGCTCCGCGATCGCCGCCCAGGTCAGGCCCTTCTGCTGCTTGAGGCGCAGGATTTTGCGGCCGAGTTCGCTTTTCTCATCGTTCATCGTTTTGGCTCCTGCAGAGTGGCTACAGACCGGTCATTATCAATGTCTGCCCGATCCGCCAACTGGAAACAACACGAGCGGCTTGCGGCCAGGGCGGCTGGTTCGGTAGGCTGTCGAGCAGGGCGGTCGGTCGCGTGGCCGGCGCCCTGCCCAATGGCCTTCCTTCTGCCGGGAGACCCCGCATGTCCGCTCTCGCCGCCGCCACGCCGGATCGCGTCAGCAACCCGCTCGACATCATGGAGCAGATCGTCATCGCCAACGACTGGAGTTTCGACCGCCGCAGCGAATCGGAGATGGCCGCCGAGGCGCCGGGCAAATGGTGCGACTACGGGCTGTATTTCAGTTGGTCGCATGAAATCAGCGCCATGCATTTCACCTGCACCTTCGACCTGAAAGTGCCCGAGCGCGGCCGCGGCGCCATCTTCGAACTGCTGGCGCTGGCCAATGAACGGCTGTGGATCG
Organism: Acetobacteraceae bacterium; assembly: GCA_027365195.1. GTDB lineage: Bacteria > Pseudomonadota > Alphaproteobacteria > Acetobacterales > Acetobacteraceae > DAHXNW01. Next base: position 8,996 of record DAHXNW010000158.1, on the reverse strand, counting down.
GCCATTTCGGCATGGACAGCGACGATTTCATGCCGGTGTTCCGCCACGCCGTGCTGCTGCGCGGCGCCGCCGGCGCTTCCAGCGAGAGTCTGGAGGACATGGTCGATATCGCCATCACCGAATGCGAACGCTTCTTTCCCGCCTTCCAGTTCGTCCTCTGGGGCGGCAAGAGCCCGACCGATGCACTCGCGGCCGCGATGCTGGACTGCGTGGGCGAGGCGTGAGCGCCGCGCCGCCGATCCTGCTGGTCGGTTGCGGCCGGATGGGCGGCGCGCTGCTCGCCGGCTGGCGGGCCGAGGGGTTCGACCGCATCGTGGTGGTCGATCCGAGTCTGCCGGCCTTGCCGGAAGGGGTGCGCGTGGTGGCCGAAGCAGCGGCCATCCCCGACGGCTTCGCCCCGGCGGCGGTGGTGCTGGCGGTCAAGCCGCAGTTGGCCGAGGCGGTGCTGCCGGCCTATGCGCGCTTCGCCGCGCACGCCCTCGTCGTCTCGATCATGGCCGGGCGGACGCTCGGCTTCCTGCAACGCCTGCTCGGGCCGGCGGCCCTGGTGCGCGCGATGCCGAACACCCCGGCGGCGATCGGCCAGGGCATCACCGTCGCCTGCCCCGGCCCGGGGGTCGCGGCGGCGCAGCAGGCGCTCTGCCACCGGCTGCTCGCCGCCACCGGCGAGGTCGCCTGGGTCGATGAGGAGGCTCTGCTCGATCCGGTCACGGCGATCTCCGGTGGAGGGCCGGCCTATGTCTTTTTACTCGTCGAACTGCTGGAGCAGGCCGGGCTGGCGCAGGGGCTGCCGCCCCCGCTGGCGCGCGCGCTCGCACGGCGCACCATCTCCGGCGCCGGCGCGCTGCTGGCGGCGAGCGAGTCGGAGGAGGCCGCCGACCTGCGCCGCGCGGTCACCAGCCCGAAAGGCACCACGGAGCGCGCGCTGGCCGTGCTGATGGCCCCGCAAGCCTGGCCCACCAACCTGCCAGAGGCGATCGCGGCGGCCACCGCACGATCGAGGGAATTGGCCGGTTAAAGCGTGATATCGTCACCCGCACCGCCGCCACGATCGCCATAACCCTGCGGATGGGCGAGGCGCCAGGCGTAGGCGGTGCGGCAGATATCGGCGAGGTCGGGATAGCGCGGCTGCCAGCCGGTCTCGCGGTTGATGCGCTCTGAAGCCGCGACCAGCACCGGCGGGTCGCCGGCGCGCCGCGCCCCCTCCAGCAGCGGCACGCGGCGCCCGGTCACTGCCTCGACCGCACGCACCACGTCGCGCACCGAGTGGCCACGGCCATTGCCGAGATTGTAAATGACCGAGCCTTCCTCCAGCCGTGCCAGCGCGCGCAGATGGGCGTCGGCGAGATCGGCGACATGGATATAGTCGCGGATGCAGGTGCCGTCGGGGGTGGCATAATCGGTGCCGAAGACGGTGAGCGGCGGGCGGCGGCCAAGGGCGGCATCGATCGCGATCGGGATCAGATGCGTCTCCGGATCGTGGTCCTCGCCGAGCCGGCCGGCGGGGTCGGCGCCGGCGGCGTTGAAATAGCGCAGGCAGGCGCTGCGCAGCCCATGCACCCGCCCGGCCCAGAACAGCGCCCGCTCGATCATCAGCTTGCTCTCGCCATAGGGCGAGGAGGGGTCGATCGCCGCCTCCTCGTCGATCGGGATGCGCGCGGGCGTGCCGAACAGATTGGCGGTGGAGGAGAGCACGAAGCGCGTCACCCCATGGCGTACGCAGGCGGCGATCAGCGCGATGCCGGTGGCACCGTTGTCCAGCAGATAGCGGAACGGCTGCGCCATGCTCTCGCCGACCAGCGAGAGGGCGGCGAAATGGAACACCGCATGCCACGGCCCGTCGGCCAGGATGGCGTCGAGCCGGGGCGCATCGGCCAGATCGGCCTCGATCAGCCGTGCCCCCGCCAGCACCGCGGCGCGATGGCCCTGGCGCAGATTATCGACCACCACCACCTCGTCGCCGCGTTCGATCAGCGCCGCCACCAGATGGCTGCCGACATAGCCGGCACCGCCGGTCACCAGAAATCGTTGTTGCATCCTGTCCTCTGGACCTGCCAAGGCTTACGTCCTATCACATCGCCCGCTCGCTGGGGCGTAGCCAAGCGGCAAGGCAGCGGATTTTGATTCCGCCATGCGGAGGTTCGAATCCTCCCGCCCCAACCATGCGGCGCCGCACTCATTCATCGGCGTAACAAACTCTCGCCCGCCATCGTATCGTCCAGGCTTTGTTAATCTCTGTCGGACAGACTGCGCGGACCGGCCGATTCGGCCGGGTCGTGGGGTGATATGTCGATGCAGCATCTGCTTGTCGAGCCAGGGCGATTGGACACCGGCCCACGCTGGTGGCGCCTGCGCGCGACGTTCGCTGCTCTCCTGCACCCGTCATACGGCCGGCTGCATCTGGCCATCCTGCTGCTGGTCGGGCTGATGGGGCTGAGTTCCACCTTGGGCTTTCTCTATGGCCAGCGCGAACAGGGGCTGCTCGAGCACGCCCAAGCGCGCGCCGCCCGGCTCGGCACGCTCGCCTCGGCGCTGAGCGAGGCGGAGGATGGTCTGCGCGGCTATCTGCTCGCCGGACATCTCACCGATCTGCGCCAGTATCTGGCCGCCAGCGACATCGTGCGCGCCGGTAGCGCTGCGGCGCCGGGGATCGCCGATGTGCTGGCGCTGTGGGAGCGGGTCGCGGCCCTCGCGCAGGCGCGGCAAGGCGGCGAGGCGACGGTTCTGCTGGCGGCGAACGATGCGGCCATGGCACCGCTCCGGGCCACTCTCGCCGCGCACCGTGCCGCCGCCGCGCGCGATGCCAGCGCCGCTGCCCGGCTGATCGTCCGGCTGCAAACCGGTGTCATGGCGATCGACCTGCTCGGCGCGCTGCTCGCGATCGCGGCGATGCTGCGCGCCTTCCGCCACAGCCGGCGCGAGGCAGCGGCGCGCGAGGCGGCGATGACGGCGAGCATTCGCCTGCATGAACAACTGGCGCAGTTGTTCCGCATGACCGAGATGCTGCAAAGCGCCACCACACGGGAAGACGCCTGCCTCGTCCTGCGGGCGACGGCGGAGCGGCTGCTGCCCGGGCTCGCCGGGCGGATGCATTTGCTCGACGGCGCGCAGGGACGCTTGCAGGAAGCGGTCGGCTGGGGCGAGATCGAAGCACCGGTGGGCGAGGGGGTGTCGGCGGCGTGCTGCTGGGCGATGCGCAGCGGCAAGCCCTATCTCAACGGTCTGCGCATGGGCGGCCTGCGCTGCGCCCATATCGGCGAAGACGCGAGCACGCTCGAGATCCCGATGCTGGTCGGCGGCGAAATATTCGGTCTGCTCGAAATCGTCAGCATCGATGCCGATGGAGAGTGGCGGCTGCGCGAGGCGCAGGCGCTCGCCTCGGCCTTGGCCGACAGCATGGCGCTCGCACTTTCCAGCATGGCGCTGCGCGAGAAACTGCATCATCAGGCGCTGCGCGACGGGCTGACCGGGCTCTACAACCGCCGCTTTCTCGACGAGGTGCTGGAGCGGCTGGCGCTCGATGCGCAGCGGCGCAAGGTGCCGCTCGCGGCGATCATGATCGATCTCGATCATTTCAAGAAACTCAACGATCAGCATGGCCATGCGATGGGCGACCGTGTGCTGCGCGATACCGCTGCGGCGATCGTCGGCTGCCTGCGCGCGACCGATCTCGCCTGCCGCTATGGCGGCGAGGAGTTGCTGGTGCTGCTGCCGGATTGCGCATTGGAGATGGCGGTGACGAAAGCCGAGCAGATTCGCGGCAAGATCGCCGAATTGAGCCTCGGCAGCGAACGCCCGCCGATCAGCGCCTCGCTCGGGGTCGCGGCGATCCCGGAAACCTCGGTGCGGGTGAACGATCTGCTGGCCGGCGCCGATGCCGCCCTCTACGTGGCGAAACAGCAAGGCCGCAACCGCGTCGCCGCCGCCGCGACCCGCCCGCCGGCGCAGCGGATCAGCCTGCGGGAGATGAGCTAAAGCATAGTACGTCATACGTTAGAGGCGGGTAGGCACCGGCCAACCCGGCTCTACAGGCCCACCAACGCGCCGATCAGGGCGGTGCAGTCGCGCTGGATGGCGGCGAAGCGGGGCAGCTTGCGGCAGAGCGCCTCATCCATATAGAGCGCGCGGGCCAGTTCGATCTGTAGTGTATGCACCCCGTCCTCCGGCCGGCCGTAATGGCGGGTGATGAAGCCGCCCGCATAAGGCTCGTTGCGTCGCACGCGATAGCCGAGGCGCCGCGCGCTCGCCTCGGCGGCGGCGATCACCGAGGGCGCGCAACTCGTGCCGTGTCCGTCGCCGAGCACGATGTCGGCCGCCAGCGCCGGCGGCCCGCCGCTCGGCATCGAATGGCAGTCGATCACCACGCAACGTCCGAAGCGGCGCTTCGTTGCCTCGATCAGCGCTGCGAGCCGGTCGTGATATGGCGCCCAGTAGCGCGCGATGCGGGCCTCGGCCTCGGCGAAGCTGAGCTTGCGGCGATAGATCGGCTCGCCCGAGGCGACCACGCGCGGGATGGTGCCGAGGCCGGCCATCACCCGCGCCGAGGTGGCGTTCACCCATTCCGGCAGCGGGGCGTCGAACATGCGCGGATCGAGTTCCCAGCGTTCCCGGTTGGCATCGCAGAAGGCACGCGGGAAGCGTGCGGCGAGCAGCGGGGCGCCGAGGGTGGGGGCGGCGGCGAATAGTTCATCGACGAAGCAATCCTCGCTGCGCCGGAGCCGCAGCGGATCGAGCCGCGCCTCGGCCACGAACGCCGCCGGGTAGTGGTTGCCGGAATGCGGGGAGGTGAAAATCAGCGGCACGCTCTGTCGCACGGGCGCGAACACCACCAGCGGCGCATCGTCGGGGGAGGACTCGGCGGGCAGGGAGACATCCATTCCCCCCATTCAAGCGCCAGTGGCGGCCGCTGTCACGCGATATGCTGGATGCGGTGCGCTGTGCCGGCGCGCGTCACGGATCGGCAACGGCATGTTGCACCCCGATGACCCGCATGGTAGACGCGCCGCGCCGGACCCAGTCCGGTCTCCCGAGGATGTGATCGTCTCTTGTGCGGTCTGTAACGATGGAAGCGAAAGCGTGGCGACGGACGGTGCGGTTGAGCACGGCGCGACACATGCCTCCGGCCTTGCCGGACGCTATGCGCTCGCCCTTTACGATCTCGCGGGCGAGCAGCGCGCGCTCGATGCGGTGGTCGAGCAGATGGACGCGCTCGGCCGGCTGATCGATCAGAGTGCCGACCTGCGCCGGCTACTCGCCTCGCCGCTGCTCGACATCAAACAGGCCCGCGATGCGATGTTCGCCGTGCTCGATGCCCAGGGTTTCGGCGGGCTGGTGCGCAATTTCGTCGGTGTGGTGGCGCTGAACCGCAGGCTCGCCGTGCTGCGCGGCTGCATCGCCGCCTTCGCCGCCCTGGTGGCGCAAAAGCGCGGCGTCGTCGTGGCCCATGTCGCCTCGGCGCAGCCGTTGAACGACCTGCAGCAGAGCCAGCTCCTCGCCCGGCTGATCGAGGCCGGGTACGGCAACGTCACGCTCCGTGCCGAGGTGGATGCGAGCCTGCTCGGCGGCCTCGTCGTGCGCATCGGCGCGCGGCTCTATGACAGCAGCCTGAAATCGCGCCTGCAGCGCCTGCAATACGCCATGAAGGGAGCCATTTGATGGACATCCGCCCCGCCGAGATCTCCGACATCCTGAAGCAGCAGATCGCGAGCTTCGATACCGAGGCGAATGTCGCCGAGACCGGCCAGGTGCTGAGCGTGGGCGATGGCATCGCGCGGGTGTTCGGGCTGCAGAACGTGATGGCGGGCGAGCTGGTGGAGTTCCCCGGCGCCGGCCTCAAGGGCATGGCGCTCAATCTCGAAACCGACAACGTCGGTGTGGTGATCTTCGGCGAGGACCGCCAGATCCGCGAGGGCGACACCGTCACCCGTACCGGCGATATCGTCGACGTGCCGGTGGGCAAGGCGCTGCTCGGCCGCGTGGTCGATGGCCTTGGCCAGCCGATCGACGGCAAGGGGCCGATCGTGACCGACGAGCGCCGCCGCGCCGAGAGCAAGGCGCCGGGCATCATTCCGCGCAAATCGGTACATGAGCCGATGCAGACCGGGCTGAAGGCGATCGACTCGCTGATCCCGGTCGGCCGCGGCCAGCGCGAGCTGATCATCGGCGACCGCCAGACCGGCAAGACCGCCGTGGTGATCGACACCATCATCAACCAGAAACCCGGCCATGCCGGCGACGACGAGAAGCAGAAGCTCTATTGCATCTACGTCGCGATCGGCCAGAAGCGCTCGACCGTGGCGCAGTTGGTGCGCACGCTCGAGGAAAACGGCGCGATGGATTACTCCATCGTCGTCGCCGCCACCGCCTCCGATCCGGCGCCGATGCAGTTCCTCGCCCCCTATACCGGCTGCGCGATGGGGGAATATTTCCGCGACAACGGCATGCACGCGGTGATTTTCTACGACGATCTCTCCAAGCAGGCGGTCGCCTACCGGCAGATGTCGCTCTTGCTGCGCCGCCCGCCGGGCCGCGAGGCGTATCCGGGCGACGTGTTCTATCTGCATTCGCGCCTGCTGGAGCGGGCGGCGAAGATGTCCGACGCGATGGGGGCGGGCAGCCTCACGGCACTCCCAGTGATCGAGACGCAGGCGGGCGATGTCTCGGCCTATATCCCGACCAACGTGATCTCTATCACCGACGGCCAGATATTTCTGGAAACCGAGTTGTTCTTCAAGGGCATCCGCCCGGCGGTGAATGTCGGCATCTCGGTCTCGCGCGTCGGCTCGGCGGCGCAGATCAAGGCGATGAAGCAGGTTGCCGGGCGGGTGAAGCTCGAACTCGCGCAGTATCGCGAAATGGCCGCCTTCGCGCAGTTCTCCTCCGATCTCGACGCCTCGACGCAGAAGCTGCTGGCGCGCGGCGCGCGGCTCACCGAGTTGCTGAAACAGGCGCAGTATCAGCCGATGCCGGTCGAGGAGCAGGTGGTCTCGATCTTCGCCGGCGTACGCGGCTATCTCGACAAGATCGATGTCGGTAAGGTGGTCGCCTTCGAGCAGCAGATGCTGCGTGATCTGAAGCTGTCGCATGGCGAGACGCTGGCCGCCATCGCGCGTGACCGCGAGATCAAGCCGGAGACCGAGAAGCAGCTCGCCGGCTTTCTCGACGGCTTCGTCAAGTCCTTCGGCTGACGCGCGCGGGCCGGCGCCATGGCGACCCTCAAATCCCTGCGGATGCGCATCAATAGCGTGAAGTCGACGCAGAAGATCACCAGTGCGATGAAGATGGTCGCCGCCTCCAAGCTGCGCCGGGCGCAGACGCAGGTGGAGGCGGCGCGGCCCTATGCCATGCGTATGCAGCGGATGCTGGCGGCGCTTGCCGCCAACGTCGCCGGCAGCCCGACGGCGCCGGCGATGCTGGTCGGCACCGGGCGAGAACAGACGCATCTGCTGGTCGCCATCACCGCCGATCGCGGCCTCGCCGGCGCGTTCAATTCGAGCGTCGGGCGCGCCACGCGGGCGCTCGCGCTGCGGCTCGCCGCCGAGGGCAAGACGGTGAAGATCATCGCCGTCGGCCGCAAGGGGCGCGAGTATCTGCGCCGCGATCTGGCGCATGCGATGGTCGGCGATTTCAGCTTCGCCGGCAAGCGCACGCTCGAGTTCGCCGATGCGGCGCCGGTCGCCGAGCGGATCGCGGAGATGTTCCAGCGCGGCGAGTTCGATGTCTGCACGCTGATCTATAACCGGTTCGTCTCTGTGATCTCGCAGGTGACGACGCAAACCCGGCTGATCCCCACGCCGCTGCCCGAGGCCGAAGCCGAGGCCGCCGGGCCGCACGCCGTCTATGAGTTCGAGCCGGACGAGGAGACGCTGCTGGCGCGGCTGCTGCCGCAGAATCTGGCCGTGCAGATCTATGGCGCGCTCTTGGAGAGTGCGGCCGGCGAGCATGGCGCGCGGATGACGGCGATGGACAACGCGACGCGCAACGCCGGCGATATGATCAATCGCCTGTCGCTGATCTACAACCGCACGCGGCAAGCCAATATCACCAAGGAACTGATCGAAATCATCTCCGGCGCCGAAGCCGTCTGAGATCGCGCAGCAAACAGGGAATCCCCGGATGGCAAAAAACATAGTCGGCCGTGTGACGCAGGTGCTGGGCGCGGTGGTGGACGTGCAGTTCGACGGCGAATTGCCCTTCATCCTCAACGCGCTGGTCACCAAGGTGGGTGATCGCACGCTGGTGCTGGAGGTCTCGCAGGAACTCGGCGAGCACACCGTGCGCTGCATCGCCATGGATTCGACCGACGGGCTGGTGCGCGGCAGCGACGTCTCCGACACCGGCGCGCCGATCAGCGTGCCGGTCGGACCGGAGACGCTGGGGCGTATCCTCAATGTGCTCGGTGAGCCGGTGGATGAGCGTGGCCCGGTGAATGCCGCCATGCGCTACCCGATCCATCGCACCGCGCCGAGCTTCGAGGATCAGGCGACGTCGGCGGAAATTCTCGTCACCGGCATCAAGGTGGTCGATCTGCTCGCCCCCTATCTGAAGGGCGGCAAGACCGGGTTGTTCGGTGGCGCCGGTGTGGGCAAGACGGTGCTGATCCAGGAGCTGATCAACAACATCGCCAAGGCGCATGGCGGTGTGTCGGTGTTCGCCGGCGTCGGCGAGCGCACCCGCGAGGGCAACGATCTGTATCACGAGATGATGGACGCCGGGGTGATCAAGCTCGACGGCCCGGGTTCCAAAGTGGCGCTGGTCTATGGGCAGATGAACGAGCCGCCGGGCGCCCGCGCCCGCGTCGCCCTCTCCGGCCTCTCGCTCGCCGAGTATTTCCGCGACGAGGAAGGCCAGGACGTGCTGTTCTTCGTCGATAACATCTTCCGCTTCACCCAGGCCGGCGCCGAGGTTTCCGCACTGCTCGGGCGCATCCCCTCGGCGGTGGGCTATCAGCCGACGCTCGCGACCGACATGGGCGCGTTGCAGGAGCGCATCACCAG
>DAHXNW010000153.1 GCA_027365195.1 Acetobacteraceae bacterium | reverse complement strand
CGCAACACCAGCCGCTCGCCGCGAAACGCCGCCAGCGCCACGCCGCTGAGGGTGGAATTTTCCGGTAGCGTGATGGCCGCGCTCTCCTCTGCGTCGTGCTGCCGGTTGGTAGGGGGGATTGGCGGCATTTAGCAAGGCCGGTGCCAGCTCGTGCCCCCACCCGGCCACCCACGCCAGTATACTGACGTGGGTGGCCGGGTGGGGGCGCGGGCCGGTGCCGCATTTATACAGAGCCTAAATGCTCGGCTTCGTGATCCGGCGCATCCTGTTCGCCATCCCGATCGCGCTCGGCGTCAGCGTGGTGTGTTTCTCCCTGGTCTATCTGGCCCCCGGCGATCCGCTGCAGACGGTGCTGCCACCGGATGCGACGGCAGAGACGATCGCCATCGTCCGCCACGCCTATGGCTTCGACCGGCCGATCCCGGTGCAGTATCTGATCTGGCTGTGGCATGTGCTGCAGGGCGATTTCGGCCGCTCCATCGCCACCCGCCGGCTGGTGAGCCTCGAAGTATCCGGCGCCCTCGCCAACACCGCGATGCTGGCCCTGTTCGCCGCGCCGCTCTCCTTCGGCCTCGGCGCCGCGATGGGGGCGATCGCCGGCTGGTACCCCGGCCGGGCGATCGACCGGCTGGTGACCGGGGCGGCGGTGATCGGCGTCAGCCTGCCGAACTACTGGCTCGGCATCGTGCTGGTGATTCTGTTCGCGGTGGAATTCATGGTGCTGCCGGCGAGCGGCATGGGGCAATCCGGCTCGGCGGCGTTCAGCCTGTGGCGCTGGTCGGATGCACGATTTCTGGTGCTGCCGGTGCTCACACTCGCGATGATCCCGATCGGCATTATCGCGCGCAGCACGCGGGCGGCGGTGGCCGAGGTGCGCGGGCTCGACTTCGTCACCACGCTGCGCGCCATCGGCCTCGGCGAGGGCGCCGTGCTCCGCCACGTGCTGAAGAACGCCGCACCCCCGGTGCTGGCGGTGATGGGATTGCAATTCGGCTATCTGGTCGGCGGCTCGATCCTGGTGGAGACCGTGTTCACCTGGCCGGGCAGCGGGTTCCTGCTGAACAAGGCGATCATCAACCGCGACATTCCGGTGTTGCAGGGTACCATCCTCGCCCTCTCGCTGATCTTCGTCGCGACCAATCTGGTGGTCGATCTGCTGCAGGCAGCGCTCGACCCGCGGATCCGCCGGCGATGAGCGAGACGGCGATACAGGCAGCGGCCGAGACGCCGCCGGCCAGCCCGATGCGCGGCTACTGGCGCTCGGTGTTTGCCCGGCTCGGGCGCGATCCGATCACCCTCTGTTTTGCCGTGGTGGTGCTGGCGATCGTGCTGGCAGCACTCGCCGCCCCGCTGATCGCGCCGTTCGACCCCTATCAGCAGAGCATCATCGGCCGGCTGAAGCCGCCCGGCTGGCGCGGCCATCCGCTCGGCACCGATGAGCTCGGCCGCGATCTGCTTAGCCGGCTGCTCTATGGCGGGCGCATCTCGCTGCTGATGGGGCTCGCGCCGGTACTGATCGCAACCCTGATCGGCGGCACGCTCGGCATGATCGGCGGCTTTGCCGGGCGCCTCGCCAACACCGCCATCATGCGCACCATGGATGTGTTCTACGCCTTCCCCTCGGTCCTGCTGGCGGTGGCGATCTCGGGGGCGATGGGCGGCGGCATCGGCAATGGCATCCTCTCGCTCAGTCTGGTGTTCACCCCGGCGATGTGCCGCATCGCCGAGACCGCGAGCGCGCAGGTGAAGCACCTCGACTATATCGAAGCGGCGCGCGCGAGCGGCGCCAGTGCGGCGCGCATCCTGCGCCATCACGTGCTCGGCAACGTGCTCGGCCCGGTGCTCATCTATGCCTCCAGCCTGGTCAGCGTCAGCATCCTGCTGGCCTCCGGCCTGAGCTTCCTCGGCCTCGGCGTGCAGCCGCCGGAGCCGGACTGGGGGCTGATGCTGAGCACGCTGCGGCAATCCCTCTATGTCGATCCGCTGGGCTGCGCGCTGCCCGGCATCGCGATTTTCACGACCTCGGTCTGTTTCAATCTGCTGAGCGATGGCGTGCGCAGGGCGATGGACGTGCGCGCATGAGCGCGACCCCCATGAGTACAGCCCTGGCCGACCCGCGTGATCGCGGTGGCCCGGCGCAGCCGATGCTGATCGCGCGCGGACTGCGCCGGTATTTCCGGCTCAAGGGACGCGGTCAGGCGGTGCGCGCGGTGGACGATGTGTCGTTCACTGTGTTCAAGGGCGAAACCCTCGGCGTGGTGGGCGAATCGGGTTGCGGCAAATCCACCCTGGCACGGCTGCTGCTGCATCTGCTGGTGCCGCAGGCCGGCGAGATGGTGTTCGACGGCGATCTGGTGGGCGCGGCGCGCGGCATCGGCATCGCTGCCCTGCGCCAACAGGTGCAGATGGTGTTCCAGGACAGCGCCGCCTCGCTCAATCCGCGCATGCCGGTGCGCGATTCCATCGCCTTCGGCCCGCTCGCGGCCGGGCAGAGCCGGGCGGCGGCGCGGCAGACGGCGGAAGCGCTGCTGCAACAAGTCGGCCTGCGCCCCGATCTGTTCGGCCCGCGCTATCCGCATGAACTGTCTGGCGGGCAGAAGCAGCGCGTCAACATCGCCCGCGCCCTCGCCCTCGGCCCGCGCATGGTGATCCTCGACGAGGCGGTCTCCGCGCTCGACAAATCGGTCGAGGCGCAGGTGCTCAACCTGCTGCGCGACCTCAAACGCCGGCTCAATCTCACCTATCTGTTCATCAGCCACGACCTCAACGTGGTGCGCTACATCAGCGAGCGCGTGCTGGTGATGTATCTCGGCCAAGTGGTCGAACTCGGCCCGGCGACGGCGGTGTTCGCCGCACCGCGCCATCCCTACACGCGGGCGCTGCTCGCCTCGCGGCTGTCGATGGACGCGGACCGGCGCACGCTCGAGCCGCCGCTCCAGGGCGACCCGCCGAGCCCGATCGATGCGCCCTCCGGCTGCCGTTTTCGCACCCGCTGCCCCTGCGCCGAGGCGGTCTGCGCCAGCCGCGCGCCGCCGCTCGGCCATTGGGAAGACCGCGCCTCGCACATCGCCGCCTGCCATATGGCAACCCAAGGTTCGGGCCATACGCTGGCCGGTGCAGGCTGATGGACGGCGGCCAGGATCGCGGCCCGCCGCTATTGGAGGTCGCCGATCTCACGGTGCGCTTCGTCGGCCACGAGGCGCGTGTGCAGGCGCTCGCCGGGGTGAGTTTCAGCCTGCGCGCCGGCGAGGTGCTCTGCCTGCTCGGCGAATCGGGCTCCGGCAAGTCGGTCACGCTGCGCGCGCTGATGCAGTTGTTGCCGCCGGGACGGACAGAGGTCGCCGGCCAGGTGCGCCTTGCCGGGCAGGACGTGCTGGCGCTGCGCGGGCGGGCCTTGCAGGCGTTCCGTGGCGGCAGTGTCGCGATGGTGTTCCAGGAGCCGATGAGCGCCCTCGATCCGGTCTATACCATCGGCCAGCATCTGATCGAGGCGATCCGCCAGCATCGGGGCGGCAGCCGGGCGGCGGCGCGGGCGCGCGCCATCGGCCTGCTCGAACTGGTGAAAATCCCCGCCGCCGCGCGGCGCATCGATGCCTATCCGCATGAACTCTCCGGCGGCCTGCGCCAGCGCGCGATGATCGCGCTCGCCCTCTCCTGCACGCCGCGCCTGCTGCTCGCCGACGAGCCAACCACGGCGCTCGATGCGACGGTGCAGATCCAGGTGCTGATCCTGCTGCGCCGGTTGCAGCAGGAATTCGGCATGGGCACACTGTTCGTCACCCACGATCTCGCCGTCGCCGCCGAAATCGCCGATCGCGTGGCGGTGATGTATGCCGGGCGGATCGTCGAGGAGGGACCGGTCGCCGCCGTGCTGCGGGCACCGGCGCATCCCTACACCGCTGCTCTGCTGGCCTCGACGGTGCATGACCAGGCACCGGACCAGGATATTCCCACCATCCCCGGCAGCCCGCCCGACCTCGGCGCCCTGCCGCCCGGTTGCAGCTTCGCCCCGCGCTGCGCCCTCGTCCGCGATGCCTGCCGCATCGGCCCGCCGCCGGCGACCCATCCGGCGCCGGGGCGCATGGTGCGCTGCCTGCGGAGCGCGGACGTGCTGGCCACCCCCCTCGCCTCGCTCGCCACAGGAGATTACCGATGAACGGCGTCACCCTGCCTCCCGCCATCCTCGACCGCATCGCCGCCCGCCGCGTCAGCGCGCATCCCTTCGCCGCGCTCGATGCGGCGCGTACCGCACTGGTGGTGATCGACATGCAGAACGCTTTCATGGACCCGGCGATGGGCCACGCCGTCTGCCCGGCGGCGCGCGACATCGTGGACACCGTCAACCGCCTCGCCGCGGCACTGCGCACCGCCGGGGGCAGCGTATTCTGGGTGCAGAACACCTTCAATGAGCGGAGCGCGCGGGAGTGGTCGGTGATGCAGGAGATGGCAACCCCCGAAGCCCGTCGCCGCCGCGCCGAGGCGATGGCGGAGGGCACACCGGGCCACGCGCTCTGGCCCGGCCTCGATGTGCGCGCCGAGGACGAGCGGGTGCGGAAATACCGCTACAGCGCCTTCCTCCCCGGCGCCTCGGCGCTGCCGGAGCGGCTCCGTGCGCGCGGCATCGATACGGTGCTGATCGCCGGCACGGTCACCAACGTGTGCTGCGAATCCTCGGCGCGCGATGCGATGATGCAGAACTTCCGCGTCATCATGGTGAGCGATGCCAACGCCGCGATGACCCCCGAGGAGCACGCGGCTTCGCTGATCGCGCTCTATTCGTTCTTCACCGATCTGATGGATACCGACATGGCGATCGCCGCCCTCGCCTCGGCCGCGCGGCGCGCGGCATGAACGGTGTTACCCTGCCGGAGGCGGTGATCGCGCGGGTGGTGGCGCGGCGAGGCTGCGCGCATCCGTTCGCGCGCCTCGATGCGGCGCGCACCGCGCTGGTCGTGATCGACATGCAGAACGCCTATATGGACCCTGACGCCGGCTATACCGCCTGCGCCGATGCGATGGCGATCGTGCCGGCGATCAACCGCCTCGCCGCCGCCCTGCGCGACGCCGGCGGCGGCGTGTTCTGGGTGCGGAACGCGCATGATGCCTCCTGCATGAGCGCATGGTCGGTACTGCAGGAGATGGCCGCGCCAGCCACCCGCGCGAGCCGCATCGCAGCCCTCGAAGACGGCAGCTTCGGCCAGCAATTCTGGCCCGGCATGGACATCCACCCAAAGGACGAAGTGGTGCGCAAGCTGCGCTACAGCGCCTTCTACCCGGGCACCTCCGAGCTGCCCGAACGGCTGCGCGCACGCGGCCTCGATACCATCCTGATCGCCGGCACGCTCACCAACGTGTGCTGCGACTCCTCGGCGCGCGATGCGATGATGCAGAATTTTCGCGTGGTGATGGTGAGCGATGCCAATGCCGCGCTGACCCGTGCGGAACACGAGGCTGCGCTGATCGCGCTCTATCTGAATTTCACCGATCTGATGGACACGGACATGATTCTGGATGGGTTGAGGGGAAACCTCAGAACTCCGCGCTGACTGGATCGAGCGCAGGCCCGCGCGCGCGCGTCTGCGCCACCGGTGCCGTGACCGCCCGCGCGATGATCAGATGGCGCGAGAGCAGCCGCTCCAGCCAGTTCCATAGCTGGCTGATCGCCTGGGTGATCGCGAGATAGAGGATCGCGGCGTAGAGATAGATCGAGAAATCGAAGGTGCGGGCGAAGATCAGCCGCGTCTCGCCCATCAGATCCATCAACGTCACGATGGCGGCGAGGGCGCTCGCCTTGACGATGCTGATCAATTCGTTGCCGAGCGGGCGCAGCGCCACCAGCATCGCCTGCGGCCAGATCACATGGCGGGCGATGGCGAGGCGCGACAGGCCGAGCGCGCGCGCGGCTTCGAGCTGCCCCTTCGGCACCGCCAGCACCGCGCCACGCAGGATCTCGCTCTGATAGGCCGCCGTATTCAGGGTGAAGGCGAAGATGCAGCAATAGAACGCATCGCGGAAGAACCACCACAACCCGGCCGAGGCGAGCGCCGGGCGCAGTTCGCCGGCGCCGTAATAGACCAGATAGAGCTGGCAGAGCAGCGGCGTGCCACGGAAATACGCCGTATAGGCGAGCACCGGCCAGGCGAGCAGCGGGTTGCGCGAGCGGCGCGCGAGCGACAACGGCCAGGCGAGCAGAAAGCCGAGCGAGCAGGCGATCAGCACCACCTCGGCGGTGACGCGCAGCCCGAGCAGCAGCCGCCACCCCCAGGCGTTCAGCAGATCGACGTTGAAGACGAAGCCAACCCAGCCGAGCAGGTATGGCAGCATCACGAATACCCCCGGTTGGCGCGCCGCTCGAGATAGGCCTGACCGAAGCCCGAACTGACGCTGAACACCAGATAGAGCGCCGACGCCGCGCTGTAGAACAGCAGCGGCCGCGCCGTCGAGCGGCTCGCCTCGGAGGCGGCGCGCAGCAGATCCATCACCGCGAGGGTGGAGATCAGCGAGGTATCCTTGATCAGAATGGTCCAGATATTCCCCAGACCCGGCAGCGCCAGCCGCAGCAGTTGCGGCAATTGCACGAGACGGAACACCTGTCCGGGATCGAGTCCGAGGGCGCGCGCCGCTTCCGCCTGCCCCGGCGGCACCGCGCGCAGCGAGGCGACCCACACCTCGCTCGAATAGGCCGCGACGACCACGGACAATGCGAGCACGCCGGCGACGAAAGCATTCATCTCCAGCCGCCAGCCATCGCCGAGCGCGTTTCCCAGCGCATTGAGCAGCGCCTGCAGGCCGAAATAGACGATGAACAGCGAAAGCAGATCGGGGATGCCGCGAAAAAACGTGGTGTAGGCCTCGCAGGCGGTGCGCACCGCCCGACGCGGCGAGAGTTTCAATAGCGCCAGCAGCAACCCGCCACCGAAGCCGAACGGCACGCTGGCGGCGGAGAGCATGACGGTGATCAGCGTGCCGCGCAGCAGCAGTGGCGCCCAGCCATCGGGGCCGAACAGCAGGGAGAACCACCCCATGATCGCCGCCCGCGCCGGCCCTGCGCGCTATTGCCCGCGAATATCGATCTTGAAGTATTTCGCTTCGAGCTTCTTGAAGGTGCCGTCCGCGTCGGCCTCGGCGATCGCCTTGTCGAACATCTGTTTCAACTGCACGTCGTCGGGGCGGAAGGCGGCGCCGACGCCGGGGCCGAACACATCGGCAGAGCGGGGAATCGTCTTCACCACGCGGCAGCAGCCGGGGTTTTTCTCGATGAAGCGCTCGGACACCAGAATGTCGCTCACCACGTAATCGAGCCGGCCGTTGGCCAGATCGACCAGCGGCTCATCGCCGCCCGGATAGAGTTTGACTTCGACGCCTTTGTAATTCTTCTCCAGATAGTTGGAAAACACGGTGGAGGATTGCGCGCCCACCAGCTTGCCCTGCATCGCCGCGAGCGAGGTATCGTTGCTCTTGTTGGACGCCTGCGCCACCCAGACCGGGGCGGTTGCGTAATACATATTCGAGAACAGCACTTTCTTGGCGCGCGCCGGCGACATGTTCATGCTGGAGAAGATCACGTCGAACTTGCCCGCCAGCAGCGCCGGGATGATGCCGTCCCAATCCTGGTTCTGATAGGTGCAGGTGACATGCATCTTGGCGCAGAGCGCGTTGGCGTAATCGACCTCGAAGCCGACGATCTGCCCCTTCGGATCGACGCTCTCGAACGGCGGATAGGTCGCGTCCATGCCGATGCGGATGGTTTTCCAATCCTTCGCGGCGAGCGGGCCACTGGCGAGGCCGCTGGCCAGACCGATCAACGCCAAGAATTTCGCGATCTTCACCTGTCGTCTCTCCTGTGTTCCGCAAACTGCGCGGAAACGAAGCAAGAGACATGCCAGATCAACGCCCGGCGCGGGTGGCGGCGTAGCGGGCGCGGGCCTCGGCGTTGGGCGGATAGAGGCCGGGCAGTGCGGCGCCGCCGGTGACCTCACCCATGATCCAGCTCTCCAGATGCTCCTGCTCCACCGCGAGCGCCGCCACCTCCTCGGCCATCGCCGCCGGCAGCACCACCGCGCCGTCGCGGTCGAGCACCATCACGTCGTCGGGGAAGATCGCGACCCCGCCACAGCCGATCGGCTCCTGCCAGTTGACGAAAGTGAGGCCGGCGACCGAGGGCGGCGCGGCGGCGCCCTGGCACCACACCGGCAGCCCGGTGTCCAGCACGCCGGCGAGATCGCGCACCACGCCGTCGGTGAGCAGGGCCGCAACCCCGCGCTTCTGCATGCGCGCGCAGAGGATATCGCCGAAAATTCCGGCATCGCGCACCCCCATCGCGTCCACCACGGCGATGCAGCCGGCGGGCATCGCCTCGATCGCCGCCCGCGTGGAACGCGGCGAGGACCAGGATTCCGGCGTCGCCATATCCTCGCGCGCCGGGATGAAACGCAGCGTGAAGGCGCGCCCGACGAGCCTCGGCGCATCCGGCCGCAGGCTCTGCGGCCCGCGCAGCCAGACGTTGCGCAGCCCCTTCTTGAGCAGCACGGTGGTGAGCGTCGCGGTGGAGATCTGCGCGAGCGTCGCGGCGAGTGTCGGATCGAGCGTCATCATCGGCATCCTTGTGTGTGGTAAGGTCAGGCCATCTCGGGGGTGATCACGTTCTGCGGCCGTGGGCCGAGCAAGGCGGCACGGATCGTCTCGGCCGATTTGATGCGAATGTCGCGCCACGCCTCCGGCGTATGAAACGCCGAATGCGGGGTGATGATGAGCCGCCCGCGCAGCCACGCCTCGCCGGCGCGCCAGGCGGCGAGCAGCGCCGGCGCCTCCTCCGGCGGCTCGACCGGCAGCACGTCGAGCCCGGCGCCGGCGAGATGGCTGCGGCGCAGTGCCTCCGCCAGCGCATCGAGATCGAGGATCGGGCCGCGCGCCGTGTTCACCACCACCGCCTCTGCCGGCAGCATGGCGAGCTCCGCCGCCCCCAGCATGCCGCGCGTCTGTGGCGTGAGCGGGGCGTGGATCGAGAGCGTGTCGCTCTGCCGCAGCAGCGCCTCCAGCGAGCCGGCGCGGGCGATGCCGAGCGCGCGCTCCACACCGTTCGGCTGCATCGGGTCATAGGCGATCACCCGGTAGCCGAACGCCTTGGCGCGCAGGGCGACGGCGGTGCCGATGCGGCCGAGGCCGAGGATGCCGAAGCGCAGCGCCTCGGCGCGGCGGATCAGCGGGCTTTCGAGATAGGTCCAGCCGGCCGGCGGATTGGCCCGCTGGGTGTCGTTATGCAGCAGAAGGCCACGGCGCAGCGCCAGCACCATGGCGATCGCGTGGTCGGCGACCTCGGCGGTGCCGTAATCGGGCACGTTGCAGACCATGATCCCACGCGCCGCGGCGGCCGCACGATCGAGCCGGTCGTAGCCGACCCCCATGCGCACGATAGCGCGCAGCCGGGGAAAGCGGGCAATCTGGGCGGCGGGGAGGAAATGGCGAAAAATCATCAGCCCCTCGACATCGGCGCAATCCTCTGCCGACAAATCGGCCACCCCGGCGACATTGCGCACCACGTGGCGCAATTGGCCGGCGAAAACCTCCCGCTCCACGCTGTCATCGGCATACATCGCCTCGGTATAGAGGACGGTCGGCGTCATCGGTTTCCTCCTTTTTTGTTCAGCCTGCACCGGCCCGCGCCCCCACCCGGCCACCCATTCAGCATACTGTCGTGGGTGGCCGGGTGGGGGTGCGGGCCGGTGCAGGCTGAAGCCATAACATTCTGCTAGTTTGCGCGCGCGCGGCGGCTCGGGCAATCTTGCGCGACAGTTTTTCTGAGGACGGACGATGAACGGTGCGGAAAGCCTGGTGCATACCCTGCTGGCCTCCGGCGTGGAGACGTGTTTCGCCAATCCGGGCACTTCGGAGATGCATTTCGTCGCCGCCCTCGACCGCATTCCCGGCATGCGCTGCGTGCTCGGCCTGTTCGAGGGGGTGGTCAGTGGGGCGGCGGACGGCTATGCGCGGATGACCGGTCGGCCGGCGGCGACGCTGCTGCATTGCGGCCCCGGCCTCGCCAATGCGCTCGCCAATCTGCACAACGCCCGGCGCGCCGAGTCGCCGCTGGTCAATATCATCGGCGATCAGGCGAGCTATCACCGGCCGCTCGATGCCCCGCTCACCGCCGATACCGAGGGCTGGGCGCGGCCCGTCTCCGCCTGGGTGCGCACCGCCGGCAGTGCCGCGCGCGTCGGCGCCGATGCGGCCGAGGCGGTGGCGGCAGCGCGCGGCGCGCCGGGGCAGATCGCGAGCCTGATCCTGCCCGCCGATACCGCCTGGAGCGAAGGCGGCGTGGTCGGCGCGCCCCTTGCGGTCACGCCCCCCGCGCCGGTCGCGCCGCAGACCTTGCGCGAGATCGCGCGCCTGCTGCGCAGTGGCGAGCCGGCGCTGCTGCTGCTGAGCGGGGCGGCGCTGCGCGAAGCCCCGCTGCTGGCGGCGCATCGCATCGCCATGGCGACCGGCGCGCGGCTGCTGGCGCGGATGTCGAATGCGCGGATCGCGCGCGGCGCCGGCCGGCTGCCGATCGAGCGGGTGGCCTATCCGGTGGAGCAGGCGCTGGCGCAGATGGCCGGTCTGCGCCACCTCATTCTGGTCGGTGCGCCGCCGCCGGTCGCCTTTTTCGCCTATCCGGACAAGCCGGGCGCGTTGCAGCCCGTTGATTGCGCGGTGCATGTGCTCTCCCGCCCGGAGCAGGATGGCGCCGCCGCCCTCGCCGCCCTGGCCGACGAGCTTGGCGCCCCGGCGGTCGCACTCCCCGACGCCGGGCCACGCCCCGAGCCGGCGCGCGGCCCGATCGGGCCGGAGGCGGTGGCGCGCACCCTCGCCGCCCTGCTGCCCGATGGGGCGATCGTGGTGGATGAGAGCGTGAGCTTCGGGCGCGGCCTGTTCGCCAACAGCCAGGGGGCTGCCCCGCACGACTGGCTGCAACTCACCGGCGGGGCGATCGGCGCCGGGATGCCGCTGGCGATCGGCGCGGCGATCGGTGCGCCGGGGCGACGGGTGATCGGACTGCAGGCCGATGGCTCGGCGATGTACACCCTCCAGGCGCTCTGGACCCAGGCGCGCGAGCGGCTCGACGTGACGACGATCATCCTCTCCAACCGCCAATACGCGATTTTGCTCGGTGAACTGGCCAATGTCGGGGCCAATCCGGGGCGCACAGCGCTCGACATGCTCGACCTCGGCCGGCCGGATCTCGATTGGCCGCGTCTCGCCGGCGGCATGGGTGTCGAGGCGGCGCGGGCGGCGAGCATGGAACAACTGGCCGATCTGCTCGCCGCCTCGCTACGCCGCAGCGGGCCGTTTCTGATCGAACTGATGCTCTGATGCTGCGCCTGCACGGGGTACGCCTGCCGCTCGGCCATGACGAGGCGACGCTGCGGGCGGCAGTGCTGCGCCGGCTCGGCATCGGTGAGGACGCGCTGCTCGGCTGGCGCATCGCCCGGCGCGGCCACGACGCGCGACGACGCGGCGCGGTGGCGCTGACCTATACGCTCGACGTGTCGGTGGCCGATGAGGCGGCGCTGCAAACGCGCTTGCCCGACCTCGCCCGCACGCCGGAGACGGGCTATCGCCCACCGCTCCACGCGCCGGCACGCCTGCGCCATCGTCCGCTGGTGATCGGCGCCGGGCCGTGCGGCATCTTCGCCGCGCTGATGCTGGCACGCATGGGCTTTCGCCCGATCATTCTCGAACGCGGCCAGGCGGTGCGCCAGCGCACGCGCGATACCTTCCGCTTCTGGCGCGAGCGGGTGCTCGACGCGGAATCGAACGTGCAGTTCGGCGAGGGCGGCGCCGGCACTTTTTCCGACGGCAAGCTCTACAGCCAGATCAAGGACCCGCACCACTATGGCCGGGTGGTGCTGGAAGAATTCGTCGCCGCCGGCGCGCCCGAGGAGATCCTGATCGCCGCGCGGCCGCATATCGGCACCTTCCGGCTCGTGAGCATGGTCGAGAAGCTGCGCGCCACGATCGAGGCGCTCGGCGGCGAATACCGCTTCGCGAGCCGCGTCGCCGGTTTGCGGATCGGCCAGCGCGGCGAGGCGCGGCAGGTGCACGGCGTGCAGCTCGCCGATGGCACGGCGATCGAGGCCGATCACGTGGTGCTGGCGATCGGCCATAGCGCGCGCGATCTGTTCCACACGCTGCACGAACAGGGCGTGCGGATGGAGGCGAAGCCGTTTTCCATCGGCCTGCGCATCGAGCATCCGCAATCGCTGATCGACCGCGCGCGCTTCGGCGTGCATGCCGGCAACCCGGCGCTGGGGGCGGCGGATTACCGGCTGGTGCATCACGCGCGCAACGGGCGGGCGGTCTATAGTTTCTGCATGTGTCCGGGCGGCACCGTGGTCGCCGCCGCCTCCGAGGCGGGCCGCGTGGTGACCAATGGCATGAGCCAGTATTCGCGCGCCGAGCGCAACGCCAATGCCGGCATCGTCGTCGGCATCACGCCGGCCGATTACCCCGGCGGCCCGCTCGCCGGCATCGCCTTCCAGCGGGCGTGGGAGGCGCGTGCCTTCGCCGCCGGTGGTGGCACCTATGCGGCGCCGGCGCAGCGCGTGGCGGATTTCCTCGCCGGCCGGCCCTCCACCGCGCTCGGCGCCGTCCTCCCCTCCTATCAGCCCGGCGTGCTGCCCATCGATCTGGCCGGCTGCCTGCCCGAGTATGCAACCGTTGCGATCCGCGAGGCGCTCGCCGCCTTCGACCGTCAACTGCCCGGCTTCGCCATGGGGGATGCGGTGCTGACCGGGGTCGAGACCCGCACATCCTCGCCGCTGCGCATACCGCGCGGCGCCGATTTCCAGAGCGTGAATACCGCGGGATTGTATCCGGCGGGCGAGGGCGCGGGCTACGCCGGCGGCATCCTCTCCGCCGGGGTGGATGGCATCAAGGTTGCCGAGGCGGTGGCGCGCAGCATGGCTGCGATGGACGCGGGGGAACCCACGGCAAGCTTCGCCGTTGGCTGAACGCAGCGAGGAGGATTTCATGACCCAGCACCCTGCCCTCACCGCCGGGCGCGTCGCCGTGATCACCGGTGCGGCGAGCGGCATCGGGCTTGCCGCCGCCGAGCGCTGCGCCGGCCTCGGCTTGCGCGTGTGTCTCGCCGATCGCCAGGCCGAGGCCCTCGGGAGGGCCACCGAGCGCGTGGCGCAGCGTGCCGGGCGGGCCGGCCATGTGATCGCGATCGAAACCGACGTGAGCGATGCGGCGCAGGTGGAGCGATTGCGCGCGCGGGTCTACGAAACGTTCGGCGATGTCGGCCTGCTGATGAACAACGCCGGCATCGAAGGCGGCGGCGGTGTTCTCGCCGGGCCGGCGCGCTGGCGGGAGGTGCTCGGCGTCAATCTCTGGGGGGTGCTCAACGGCGTGCAGAGCTTTGCCCCGGCGATGATCGCCGCGGGCCGCCCGGCGGCGATCGTCAACACCGGCTCGAAGCAGGGCATCACCTGTCCGCCGGGCGATTTCGCCTATAACGTGAGCAAGGCAGGAATCAAAACCCTCACCGAAGGGCTGGCGCATGAATTGCGCAACATCCCTGGCTGTCGGGTGAGCGCGCATCTGCTGATCCCCGGCTTCGTCTTTACCGGCTTCACCCGCGTGCGTACCAAGGAGAAGCCGGCCGCCGCCTGGTCGCCCGAGCAGGTCATCGATTTCATGCTGCCCGCCCTCGCTGCGGGGGATTTCTATATCCTGTGTCCCGACAACGACGTGACGCGCGAGACCGACGCGAAACGCATTGCCTGGGCGGCGGGCGACATCATCGAGAACCGCCCGGCGCTGTCGCGCTGGCACCCGGATTTCGCCGAGGCCTTTGCCAAGTTTCAGAAAAATTAGAGGTTTACTGCTCGACCTTATACCAACGGCCATAAAGAATGACCGTTGGTATTGTCTCTGTTTCGCGCGCCGCCGCCGGCCAACCCGGCGCGCATACCAGCGGCCGTTGATCTCGGAAGAGTCGAGATCAACGGCCGCTAGTATTACACCGGCCGTACAGCGCGTGGCATCAGGAGCGGCGCGATGAGGCCGACGCCGATGCCCCAGCAGCCGTTGATGAGCAGTGAGATCACCCAGATGATCGGCACGAAGCCGGCGCCGATCGGCTGGCCTTTGATGGCAGTGACGACGAGCAAGCCCACCAGCGCCGCGATGACGCCGAGCACCAGCCCATCGAGCCACAGCGGCCTTGGCAACTGCGGCATGGCGAGGCCGAAGACGGCGCCATAGAGCCCGGCCCAGAAACAGAGGCTGGCGATGCGCGGAACGCCGAAGGGCTGCGTCGGCGCCGTCGGGAAGGGTGGCGGCATCTTGCCCAGCAGATGCAGCGCCTCCCACATCGCCTGATGGAAAATCAGCGTCGCCAGTACGGCGGCGATGAAGCCGAGGATGGCGCGCAGCGGCCAGGATGGCGGGTTCATGCGATGCTCTCTGTATTTTTTTCAGCGATGATCATCGCGCGAAAACGCCGGCATGAATAGAGCCGTCGATATCGGCCGCGTATCGGCCGCATGGGGAACCGGCACACATCCGTCACGTTACCGATGTCGCACATCCCAGAAAGGAATGCTCCATGCCGATTCTTCTTTGGCTTCTCGGTGTCCCGATCCCGATCATCATTCTGCTGTTGTTGTTCTGGCACTGAAGGATCGCACCATGTCCGCCACTCATGCCGAACCGACGACTGGCCTCCCGCGCGCCGGGCTCTCCTGGGCCGCGGTGTTCGGGGGCGCCATCGTCGCCACCGCGATCACCGTGATGCTGCTCGCCCTCGGCTCCGGGCTGGGCCTCGCCGCCGCCTCGCCCACCAGTGGGGATAATCCCTCCGCGACCACATTTACCGTCTATGCGGCGATCTGGCTGATCGTGGTGCAATGGGTCGCCTCCGGCTTCGGGGGCTATCTGGCCGGAAGGCTGCGGCCGGGGTTGCGCGGGGTGCATACCGACGAGGTGACGTTCCGTGATACCGCCTCCGGCTTCGTGGCTTGGGCGGTGGCGACGGTGTTCATCGTCGGCCTCGTGCTCTCGGGCGGCTCCTCGCTGCTCGGCGGTGCCGGGCGGATGGTGGCCTCGGCCGCCGGCGGCGCCTCAGCCGCCGCGAGCAGCATGAGCGGCAGTGCGGGCAGCGCGTATAACCTCGATATGCTGTTTCGTCCGGCGCAGCCTTCCGCCTCCGGGAGCAGCGCGGATGCGAAGGCCGAGGCTGGCCGGATCCTGCTTACCGGCGTCAAGGGCGATGTGAGCGCGGACGATAAGGCCTATCTCGCGAAACTCGTCGCCGCCCGCGCCGGCATCTCCGCCGACGAGGCGAACAAGCGCGTCGATCAGGCTGTGGCGACGGAGAAAGCGACTGCCGCGAAGGCGCTGCAGGCGGCGAATGCGGCGCGCAAGGCCGCACTCTCCTTCGCGCTCTACAGCTTCTTCTCCATGCTGGTCGGCGCCTTCATCGCCTGCGTCGCCGGTGCCATCGGCGGGCGTCAGCGCGATGCGTTCTGAGGCTTCGTTGCGGCATTGCCGATCGGAGCGTTCGAAATCATCGGCTTTACCCGATGGCGCCGATCGTATAATCGATGTCCTGGTGCTTTGCGACTGATTCGCGGCATCCCACCGTGCCGACCAGGATCCAACAGTAGAGGAGCGTTTGCCATGAGCTGGAAATCCCCGAAAATCGTCGAAATCGCGCTCGGCGCCGAAATCAACTGCTACGCCTGCGCCGACGTGAAGTAAGACGCCGCGCGCCGCCGGTTCGATCTTCGGGCCGGCGGCACGCGAACGATCCCCGCCGCCCGGGCATCGATCTTGCTTAGCTCCGCTCGGCGACAAGCGGGGATGGCGGATGCGGCAGATGCACCTGGTGGCTTTTCTGATGACCGGGCCGACCTGCCATCATCATGGCGGCTGGCGACACCCTGAATCGCGCATCGACGATCTGCTGAGCCCGACGCGCTATGAGCATATCGCGCGCGTGCTCGAGGATGGTTGCTTCGATGCGCTGTTCTTCGCCGATATCCTCGGCCTCTATGACATCTATGGCGGCAGTTTCGACACCATGGTGGGTCGCGGCGGCCAATTGTGTCTGCTCGATCCTGCGGTCGTTCTGCCGATGATGGCGCGGGTGACGAGCCGGATCGGCCTCGGCCTCACTTATTCCTCCACCTTCAACCACCCCTATCAGATCGCCCGCATGCTGAGCACGCTCGATCATCTGAGCGGCGGGCGGGCGGCGTGGAATGTCGTTGCCTCCACCTCGACCTTGGAGGCGCGCAATTTCGGCCTGGAGGAGATGCCCGGGCGGAGCGCGCGCTATGACCGCGCCGATGAGGTGCTGGAGGCCTGCGGCGCGCTGTGGGACAGTTGGGAGGCGGGCGCGCTGCTGCTCGATCAGGCAAACGGTGCCTTCGCCGACCCGGCCAAGGTGCATTACGCCGATTACGAGGGGCGCTGGATCCGCTCGCGCGGCCCGCTCACCACGCCGCGCTGCCCACAGGGACGCCCGGTGATCATGCAGGCCGGCAGTTCCGATCGCGGGCGGGATTTCGGCGCCCGCTGGGGGGAGATCATCTTCACCCTGCAACACCGCAAGGCGGACATGCAGGCGTTTTACGCCGATTTCAAATCCCGCATGGCACGCCACGGCCGCGCGCCGGAGCACTGCGTGGTGCTGCCCTCGATCGACGTGGTGCTCGGCGAGACCGAAAGCATCGCGCGCGAGCGGGCGGCGTATGTCAATAGCCTGGTGGATACGCAACTCGGCATGGCGCAGATCTCCGGCCATATCGGCATCGATCTGGCACGCCTCGACCCCGATCTGCCGCTCGCCGACGTGACATTGGAGGAGGGCTCGCGCGGCTCCTTCGACGTCATCCTGCAGGCCACCCAGGCGGAGGGCCTCACCCTCGGCGAGGCGGCGCGCCGCTTCGCCACCAGCGAGTTGTGTCCGCAACTGGTCGGCACGCCCGAGATGGTGGCCGACCATCTGTGCGATCTGTTCGCCGATCATGCCTGCGACGGCTTCGTGCTGACGCCGACGACTTTTCCCGGCATGTACGAACAATTCTGCCGCAGCGTGGTGCCGCTGTTGCAGCGCCGCGGCGTGTTTCGCAGCGGTTATGCCGGCACGACGCTGCGCGAGCATTTGCAGAGCTGAGCAAGCCAACGAATTTTATGCCCAGAAATAAGCACTGCACCGGCCCACTCCCCCACCCGGCCACTCACGACGGTATACTGAATGGGTGGCCGGGTGGGGGAGCCGGCCGGTCCAGCGCTTATTTTTAAACAAACCATGAGGACAGCCGCGTGGCGAAGACCAAGATGCATCTGGGGTTCGATTTTTCCTACACTCACATGGGCGGCCGCTGGCGCATGCCCGGCTCCTGGGCCGGGCGGCGGTTTCCCGATGTGGAGATGTTCGAGGACGTCGCCCGCCTCGCCGAGCGCGGCTGCCTCGACATGATCTTCTCCGGCGACGGCACCGGGGTTCCAGACACCTGGCGCGGCTCGCGCGATGCCGCCATCGAATGGGGGATGAACTGGCCGCGCCAGGATCTCAACCCGATCATGGTGGCGATGTCGCGCGTCACGCGCCACATCGGCTATGGGCTGACCTATTCCTCCACCTTCATGCACCCCTATTACACCGCCCGGCTGATGAATTCGCTCGACCATGTCACCAACGGGCGCATTGCGATGAATCTGGTGACCTCCACGCGCAAATCCGACGCCGCCAATTTCGGCTTCGACGAGCTGATGGAGCATGGCGCGCGCTATGACCGGATGGAGGAATTCGTCGATGTCTGCCGCCTGCTGTGGGACAGCGCGGAGCCGGACGCGATGCTGTGGGATGCGGCGAGCGGGCGCGTCGGCGATCCGGCGAAGATCCACGACGTGCACCACCAGGGCCGCTTCTTCAAAGTGTCCGGGCCGCTGAACACGCCGCCCTCGCCGCAGGGCCGCCCGGTGCTGATCCAGGCCGGCGGCTCGCCGCGTGGCGTGCGCGCCTCCGCCTATGTCGCCGACCACGTCTTCGGCGCCGACATGGCGCTGCCTTTGCAGGTCAAGCAGCGCGCCGCCCTCGATGAGGCGTTGCGCGCGCAGGGGCGCGACCCTTCGGGGGTGGGCATCTTGTGGCAGACGCCGATCGTCGTCGCCGAAACGGCACGCGAGGCTGAGGCGCAGCGCGACCGGCTGCTTACCGCAGTGCCGGACGAAGCGGTGGGGGTCTATCTCTCGTATAATTCCGGCTATGATTTCGCCACCCTGCCCGCCCGCTTCACCCTCGCCGAGCTGCATGCCGAGATCGTCGCGCAGAACGCCTCGCCGGTCGGCTTCGTGCATGAGCTGGCGCTCGAACTCGGCGCCGAGAGCGAGATCACGCGCGAGGAGTTCTTCGAGCACGGCCGCCGGGTCGCCACCAGTTGGAACACCACCATCGCCGGCACCGCCGCCAGCCTCGCCGACCATCTGGAGGAGGCGTTCGAGGCGACGGGCAGCCGTGGCGGCTTCATGCTCGGCCACATCGTCTCGATGCCCGGCGATCTGGCGGCGATCGTCGAGCTCTTGGTGCCGGAACTGCAACGCCGTGGCCGCCTGCGCACCGCCTATCGCGGCCGCACGCTGAGGGAAAACCTCGCGGATTCATAGCGACCGCCAAATCGGCGGTCAGCTCACGCTCAGGAATAAGTGCTACGCCCTTCGAGCGATTGGGTATTGACTCAATTTGAATGCCGGCACCGGCCTGCGCCCCCCCCC
>DAHXNW010000151.1 GCA_027365195.1 Acetobacteraceae bacterium | reverse complement strand
GGCGGGCAGACTCTCCTGGCGCGAGGCCGCAGGCCGCACGACGGGCGCGACCGGCGGTGCCAGCGCCGCCGCCCCGGCATTGCCCCGACGCAATTCGGCGAGCAGGCGCTGCGTCTCCGCCGAGGGAGTGGCGCCACGGCGATCGGCGAGCGCGCTGCGACAACGCTCATACGCCTCGATCGCCCGGCCGCGCTCGCCGCGCGCGGCGTAGGCGCGCATCAAGGCCCGCCAGCCGCCCTCATGCGCGCGGTCGATCAGCAGCAATCGCTGCGCCGCCGCGATCAGCGCCTCCGGCTCGGTCGTCTCGCTGAGCCGCACTTCCGCCACCGCGCGGGCATGGTCCGCGAGTCGCTCGCGCTCACCGGCGAGCCAGGCGTCGAACACCGGATCGCAGCCGTCGAGATCCTCCAGCAGCCGCCCGGTCATCAGCCCGAGCGACTCGGGTTCGGCCGGCGTCGCCTTCATCACCTCGACGACATCGATCCAGGCGGCACTGGCGCGGATCTGGATGTGGTCGCGCGAGACCGAGAGCAGGGTTTCACCGAAGCTGCCGAGCGCATCGAGCAGCCGATGGATTTCCTGGCGCAACGAGGCGCGGGCGAGATCATCCGGCCGCCGGCTCCATAAACTTTCCGCGAGCCGGCTGCGCAGCACCGGGCTCGGCGTCGCCAGGGCCAGCATCGCGAGCATCGCCCGCGTCTTGCGCCCATGCGGCAGCAGACTGCCGCCGTCCGGCTCGAACACCTGCATCTGGCCGATCAGACGGAGCCGCATCAACCCCACGGGCTGCGGCGGCGGCGCCAGAGCGAGTGTCGAAAAAAGCGCTGTCATGTCATCATTCTTATCATTTCAGGTTGTTGCCGCAAGTCCCCCTGCACCGCAAAGTGGTATAATATTGTTATTGGTTGATTTCGTCCCTCATGGCACGCGCACCGATGTCACGCCGGCAGAATCCCTCGGGCCAGTCGATCGCGCGCACCGCCGCATAGGCCGCCGCCCGCGCCGTCGCCGGATCGGCGCCGCTGGCGCAGATGGTGAGCACCCGGCCGCCATCGGCCACCAACTGCCCGTCGCGCAGGGCGGTGGCGGCATGAAACACCTGCACATCCGCCATCGCCGCCGCCGCTTCGATGCCGCCGATCGTCCCGCCGCGCGCCGGCTCTCCGGGATAACCGCGCGCCGCCAGCACCACCGCGATCGAGGACCGATCGGCCCAGCGCAAATCGAAATTCGCCAATTCGCCATCGCACGCCGCAAGCAGGGCGGCCAGCAGATCGGACCGCAGCAGCAGGAGCAGCGCCTGCGCCTCCGGATCGCCGAGGCGGACGTTGAACTCGATCAGCTTCACCCCCTCCGCGGTACGCATCAGCCCGGCGAAGAGAATGCCGCGAAACGGCGTGCCGGCGCGCGCCATCGCCGCAAGCGCCGGACGGATGATGCCCTGCATCGCCGCCTCGGCATCGGCGGCGGTGAAGCCGGGCGGCGGCACGCAGGCGCCCATGCCGCCGGTGTTCGGCCCGGTATCGCCCTCGCCCACGCGTTTATGGTCCTGTGCGGCGCCGAGGCAGAGCGCCTGCTCGCCATCGCACAGGGCGAAGAGCGAGACCTCATCGCCACGCAGGCATTCCTCGATGACGATCGCGGCACCGGCCTCGCCCAGGCTCCGCTGCTCGAGCATCGCAACGATGGCCGCCTCCGCCTCGGCGAGCGTCTCGGCCACCACCACGCCCTTGCCGGCGGCCAGCCCGTCGGCCTTGACGACGATCGGCGCGCCACGCCGGCGCACGAAATCGCGCGCCGCCGTGGCATCGGTGAAACTCTCCCAGCGCGCGGTGGGAATGCCGGCGGCGTCGGCGATCTCCTTGGTGAAGCGCTTGCTGCCCTCGAGCCGCGCCGCCGCCGCCGTCGGCCCGCAGCAGCGGATGCCCGCCGCCGCCAGCGCATCGGCGAGTCCCGCGACCAGCGGCGCCTCCGGCCCGGGCAGCACCAGATCGATCCGCTCGGCGCGCGCGAAGCCGACGAGGCCCGCGATGTCGGTGACGCCGATCGCCACCGGTTCGGCGAGTGCCGCGATGCCGGGATTGCCGGGCGCGCAATAGAGCCGGCTGAGCAGTGGGCTGCCGGCGAGCGCCCAGCACAGCGCATGTTCACGGCCACCCGCGCCGACCACCAGCACCCGCATCCCCCACCCTTTCGCTCTACCGCCGTTTCATAGCATAAATCGCCGACGATGGACGATGCGCAACCGCCGGTCTCGAATATTCCCGAATACAGCGTCTCGGAAATCTCCGGCGCGGTGAAGCGCACGCTGGAGGGCGCCTTCGCGCGGGTGCGGGTGCGCGGCGAGATCACCGAGATGAAGCGCTATCCCTCCGGCCATATCTATCTCTCGCTGAAGGACGAGGGCGGCAAGCTCGCCGGGGTGATCTGGAAATCCGCCGTGCCGCGACTCGGCATGGCGCCGGAGAACGGCGTCGAGGTGGTCGCGACCGGGCGTGTCTCGGCCTATGGCGATCGCTCCTCCTATCAATTGCTGATCGAGCGGCTGGAGTATGCCGGTGCCGGCGCGTTGCTCGCGCGCATCGAGAAGTTGCGCCAGACCCTCGCCGCCGAGGGGTTGTTCGATGCGGCGCGCAAACGCGCCCTCCCATTGCTGCCACGGGTGATCGGCGTGGTGACGTCGGAGCGTGGCGCGGTGTTGCAGGACATCCGCACCACCATCGCCCGCCGCTTTCCGCGCCCGATCCTGCTCTGGCCGGTGCCGGTGCAGGGCGATGGTGCGGCGCTGCGCATCGCCGCCGCCATCGCCGGCTTCAATGCATTGACGCATGACGGGCCGATCGCGCCGCCCGACGTGCTCATCGTCGCGCGCGGCGGCGGCAGTCTCGAGGATTTGATGGCGTTCAACGACGAGGCGGTGGTGCGGGCGGCGCGGGCGAGCCGGATTCCGCTGATCGCCGCCGTCGGCCATGAGACCGATACCACGCTGATCGATCTCGCCGCCGACCGCCGGGCGCCGACGCCCACGGCGGCGGCCGAGATGGCGGTGCCGGTGCGCAGCGAGATGCTGGCGATGGTGCGCCAGTTCGCCGCCGCGCAGATCACGGCGCTGAGCCGCCATCTGCGCCTCGCGCGGCTGCAACTGGAGAAGCACGCGCTCGGCCTGCCCGATCTGCCGGCGCTGACCGGGGCGGCGCGGCAGCGGCTGGACGACCGCGCCGATCGTCTGGCGCGCGCCCTGCCCGCCTCGCTCGCAACCCGGCGCGCCCGGCTCGCACTCCCCGGCGCGCAGTTGCAGAGCGCGCTGCGCCACGCCATCGCCCTCCGCCGCGCGGCGGCCGGGGCGACCTTGGCACGATTATCGGAAGCCCCGCTACGCGCCCGGCTCCGCGAGGCGCGCGCGCGGCTGGAGGGATTTACGGCCCGGCTGGAAGGTGCCGCCCATCCGGCGGTGCTGGCGCGCGGCTATGCGCTGGTGCTCGATGCCGCCGGCGCGCCGTTGGCCAGGGCGGCGCAGATCCGCCCGGGGGCGAGGCTGCGGCTCCGTTTCGCCGATGGCGAGATCGCCGCCCGCGCCGAACCCGCCGCCCCGGCGCAAGCGCGCCTGCCGCTCGGGGATGGGTGATTATTTGAGCTGGCTGTCCTTGTTGCCCCGGCGGTTGAATCCCGTGTTCGCCGGACGCCGATCGAGCGCCGTCTGGCAGGCGATGCAGGTGCGCACGCCAAGCACCGCGCGCCGGCGCGCCGCGGGGATTGCCTCACCGCATTCCAGGCACTGCGCCTCGCCCTCACCCGTCGGCAGACGCGCCCGCGCGTTCAATACCGCGTCCTTGATCGTGTCGTCGATCTGATCCTGCACCGCCCCGTCCGGAGTCCACCCGTTCGCCATGCCCGCACCCGGTTTCACGCCCGATCGGGATTATTGACGTGTGGGTGCGCTTTAGTCGAGTGGTCGGTAGTGACTCAGTTTAAAAAAGTAGCGGCACCGGCCCGCGCCCCCCCCCC
>DAHXNW010000148.1 GCA_027365195.1 Acetobacteraceae bacterium | reverse complement strand
GGGGGGGGGGGGGGGGGGGGCGCGGGCCGGTGCAGACTGAAGCGATGATATTTTAGCATGGCAAAGATACTGCGTGCGGGCATGCTTTGGCTGATGGCTTTGGCCTGTCTGGCTTTGCTGGCGTTGCCACTGTTGGCGTCGCCGCCGCGTTTCGCCGCCCTGCCGGTGTGGCTCCATCTGCCCGCACTCTGGCGCGCGCCGCTGTTGCGCGCCGATGCGGCGGCGGTGCTGGCGCTGATTCTCGGCGGCCTCGTCGCCCCCGGATTGTGGCGCGGCGGGCTCTTGCGCCTGCTGCTGCTGCTGGCGATCGGTGGGGTGCTCGGCGTGGCGCTCGCTGGCCTCGCGCGTGGGGCGGGGGCAACACCGCGGCTGCTGCTGCACGCCGGCTTCGCCCTGCCGCTCACCGCCGGGCTGTTCGCCGCGCGGCTCGCCGCGATCACCCCGGCGGCGCGGCGCGGGGCGGCGAGCCTCGGCATCGGCGGGGTGGCGCTGCTGCGTCTGGTGCTGCTGCCAGCGCTGCTGCCGGCCGTCCCGATCGCCGGGCTGAGCGCCTGGGGGCTCTCCCTGCTGCTCGGCCTGCTGCCGGCGATGCCGGCGCTCGCGCCCTTGCCGCTCGCGCTGCTCGGCGTGCTCGCCGTGGTGGTCAGCGGGGGGTAAAGACCGGCTTGATGCTCTCCATCGCCGCCTCGGCGCCGAGCGCTTGCGCCAGCCGGTCGAGCCGGCGCAGCACGCTCTCGCCGGCGAACACCCCATCCGCCTCGTCGAGCCGTAGCACGAGGCGGGGCGCCGTCTTGCCGCCGGCGGCACTCTCAAGCGCGAGCGACGTCGCCGCCAGCAGATCGGGCGTGCCGGCCGAGAGGGTGAAGGCGAGGCGCAGGGCAACCCCGAGTGCTGCCGCCCGCTGGATCGCCTGCGCATCGAGCAGTTGGCGTCCGGCGGCGAGAAAGCCGGCGTCCAGTTCGGCATCGTAGCGGAGCGCGACGGTGAGCGCGAGGAAGGCACGGGCATGGTGGTCGAGCCCGACGCCGGGCTGGCGCAGGATGCGCAGGAACGCCTGCTCGGCGCGATATTCCGGATGGTCGTGGCTGCCGACGTCGGACATCCAGCAGGCGGTGATGCGCAGCCGGCGCTGCTCGCTGGTCTCGGCGGCGAACAGCGGCGCGGTCCAGGCGGCGAGCGCCGGCGGCAGGGCGGGGTCGCGCCCGAGGCGGCGCGCATAGTCCTCGGCCGCCGCCAGCAGCGGATCCTGCGCGCGGATCTCATCCGGCATGCGTTGCAGGAACCAGCCCTCGCGCAGCCCGTTGGCGCTGAACACCACCCGCCGCGTGCCGGTCGCGCGCAGCAGCCGGCGCAGCACGATGGCGGCGTAGGGCAGATCGTCGAGCCGCCGGCGCGAGACGCCGGGCAGCCGCTCCAGCGCGCGCCGGCCGGTGGCGCCGATCGTCTCCGCCAGATCGCGCGCCGCCTCGCGGGTGATCGTGTAGTGATGCACCATGGCGAGCGGATAGCCGGTCTGCA
This sequence comes from Acetobacteraceae bacterium, assembly GCA_027365195.1. GTDB lineage: Bacteria > Pseudomonadota > Alphaproteobacteria > Acetobacterales > Acetobacteraceae > DAHXNW01. Next base: position 10,326 of record DAHXNW010000148.1, on the reverse strand, counting down.
CCATGTGGATGCGGGCGAGCGCGCGCCAGGCGCCGCCGACCAGATAGAGATCGCGCCCGGCGCCCTCGGCGAGCCAGGGCAGGGTCGCGAGGTCTTCCTCCGCCACCGCGCGGGCGCGCAGCGCCTCGCCGCCGGCGCGTTCGGCGAGGCGGATGACACCGAGGCGCAGCGAGGCGACCTGGCTCTGCCGCCCGGCGGCGAGGCGGACGAGTTCGAGCGAGCCGCCGCCGATATCGGCCAGAATGCCGTCGGCAAACGGAATGCCGCAGAGCAGCCCGGCGGCCGACAGCGTCGCCTCGCTCTCGCCGGCGAGCACATGCACCGCAACGCCGGGCAGCGCCGCCTCGATCGCGGCGACGAATTCGGCCCCGTTGCTGGCATCGCGCACCGCGGCGGTGGCGAGGATCTCGAACGGCTCGGCGCCCATCGCACGCGCGATCGCGTGGTAGCGGCGCAGCACCGGAAAAGCCTGCGCCACCGCCGCCTCATACAGCCGCCCGCTCGCCTGCATGCCGTGGCCGAGGCGCAACACCGCCTTTTCGTTGAAGATGGCGAGCGGGTTGCGGCCATGGCCCTCGAACACCACCAGCCGCACCGAGTTGGAGCCGAGATCGACCACGGCGCAGCGCGGCGCGGCAGGCGGCGGGGAATACGGCATCAGGCGCTAGAGCACGATGCGTGCAGCCGGCACCGGCCCGCACCCCCCCCCGGCCACCCACGACAGTATGCTGATTGGGTGGCCGGGTGGGGGTGCGGGCCGGTGCAGACTGAACTTGAACGCATCATGCTCTAATCCTCGCTCAGCCGGTCGGGCCGGCGCGCGGGTGCGCCGGCGGCGAACAGCTTGCCATGCAACGCCGAACCACGCCCGGAGAGCGAGGGGTTGGTCATAAAATAATCATGCGCCGAAACCGGCTTGCCGCCGGCCGGCACGCGCCGCCAGTCGCCACTCGCCAGCAGCTCCCACGATTGCAGCGAATCACGCAGATTGACCACCATGATCTGGTCGAGCACCTGCGCATGCACCGTCGGGTTGTGGATCGGCACCAGGCTCTCGACCCGCCATTCCATGTTGCGCGTCATCCAGTCGGCACTGCTGATATAGACCCTGGCCTGCCGGCTGGGCAGCGCGTGGCCGTTGCCGAAGGCGCAGATGCGCGAGTGTTCGAGAAACCGCCCGACGATCGATTTCACCCGGATGCGCTCGGAGAGGCCAGGCACGCCGGGGCGCAGGCAGCAGATGCCACGCACCACGGCCATGATCTTCACCCCCGCCTGCGAGGCGCGATAGAGATGGTCGATCAGCGCCTCATCGACCAGCGAATTCATCTTGAGCCAGATCCCCGCCGGCCGGCCGGCGCGGGCGAAGCCGATCTCGCGCTCGATCAGCTCGTTCAGCACCGGGCGGATGGTCAGCGGGCTGAACGCCAGCGCCTCCATCCGCGCCGGGCGGGCATAGCCGGTGAGGTAGTTGAACAGCCGCGCCGAATCGCGCGTGAGCGCCGGATCGCAAGTGAAGAACGACAGATCGGTATAGATGCGCGCGGTGATCGGGTGGTAATTGCCGGTGCCGAAATGCGCATAGGCGCGCATCGCACCCCCCTCGCGCCGCACCACCAGCGAGAGCTTGGCGTGGGTCTTCAACTGCGCGAAGCCGAACACCACCTGCACCCCCACCGCCTCCAGCGTGCGGGCGAGGCGGATATTCGCCTCCTCGTCGAAGCGCGCGCGCAGTTCGATCAGGGCCGTCACCGATTTGCCGGCCTCCGCCGCCTCGATCAGCGCCTTGACGATCGGGCTGTCGTGGCTGGTGCGATAGAGCGTCTGCTTCACCGCGACCACGTTGGGGTCGCCGGCGGCCTGGCGGAGGAATTGCACCACCACGTCGAAACTCTCGAACGGGTGATGCACGATCAGATCCTTGGCGCGGATGGCGGCGAAGCAGTCGCCGCCGAAATCGCGGATGCGCTCGGGAAAGCGCGGCGTATAGGGCGGAAACTGCAAATCCGCCCGGTCATCGACGATGAGCTGGCGCAGATCGGCAACCCCGAGCACGCCCTGCTGGATGAACACCTCGTCGCGCGGCGCGCCCAGCTCGTCGATGACGAAATCGCGCAGCGCCTCGGGCATGTCGGCATTCACCATCAGGTGGATGGCAACGCCGCGCCGGCGCCGCTTCAGCGCCGTCTCGTAGGAGCGCACGAGATCCTCGGCCTCCTCCTCGAACTCCACATCGGTATCGCGGATCAGCCGGAACAGCCCGTCGCCCTCGACGCGAAAGCCGGGAAACAGCCGGTCCATGAACAGGCTGACCAGATCCTCCAGCATCACCATGCGAATGCGGCCATCCGCCTCGTTGGCGCCGCCTGCCGGCGGCAGGCGGATGAAGCGCTCGATCTGCGCCGGCAGCGGGATGAGCGCGCGCATCGCATGGCCATCGGCATCGCGCAGCAGGCGCAGCACCATCACCAGCCCCATGTTGGGGATGAAGGGGAAGGGATGCGCCGGGTCGATGGCGAGCGGGGTGAGCACCGGGAACACCCGCTCCATGAACCAGGCGTCGAGCCAGGTGTGATCGGCGGCGCCGAGGGAGGCGAGCCGCTCATGCCCGGTCATCACGCAAAGCCCGGCGGCGTCGAGCAGGCCGCGCAGATCGAGCCAGATGCGCTGCTGCTCGGCGAGCAGCGCCTGCGCGCGGGTGTAGATCGCGGCCAGTTGCTGCGCCGGGCTGCGCCCGTCCGGCGAGGTGACGGAAAGCCCCGCCTTCGCCTGCCCGATCAGCCCGGCGACGCGCACCGAGTAGAATTCATCCAGATTGGCGGCGCTGATGGAGAGGAAGCGCACCCGCTCCAGCAGCGGATGCTGCGGGTTCGCCGCCTCCTCCACCACGCGCAGGTTGAAATCGAGCCAGGACAGCTCGCGGTTGATGAAGCGCTCCGGACTATCCGCCGCGATCGGCGGGGTGGCGAGGGCGGCGGCCTTGGCGTGCGGCTTGCGGATTTGATTCATCGTGCCAGTCTACAACAAACCCGCCCATAACAAAGCGCGGCGGTCCACGCGCGCTAGAGCATGATCGCTTTAGCCTGCACCGGCCCTACCCTTCGAGCAGCGCGCGCAGCCGGTAGAGCGCGGCCAGTGCCTCGCGCGGCGAGAGCTGGTCGGGGTCGAGGTCCGCGAGGGCCGCGCGTAGCGCATCGGCCGGCGGCGGCGGCGGGCTCGCCGCGAACAGCGGCAGCGTCGCCGCCTCGGTCAGGCCGCCGGCGCGCGATTCGAGGGCGGCGAGCACGGCCGCCGCCCGCCGCACCACCCGCTCCGGCACGCCGGCGAGCCGCGCCACCTGCACGCCCCAGCTACGCCCGGCGGCACCTGGGGCCACTTCGTGCAAAAACACCACGCCGCCGCGCCATTCCTTCACCCGCATGGTGTGCGGCGCGAGATGCGGCAGTTCGCCGGCGAGGGCGGCGAGTTCATGGAAATGCGTGGCGAAGATGCAGCGCGCGCGCAACTGATCGTGCAGCGCCTCCAGCACCGCCCAGGCGATCGCCAGCCCGTCGAGCGTCGCGGTGCCGCGGCCGATCTCGTCGATCACCACCAGCGAGCGCGGGCCGGCCTGATGCAGAATGGCGGCGGTCTCGATCATTTCCACCATGAAGGTGCTGCGCCCGCGCGCCAGATCATCGGCGGCGCCGACGCGCGAGAACAGCCGGTCCACCAGCCCGATGCGCGCCGCCCGCGCCGGCACCGGCAGCCCGGCCTGGGCGAGCACCACGGCGAGCGCGTTCTGCCGCAGATAGGTGGATTTGCCAGCCATGTTCGGCCCGGTGAGGAGCAACAGCCGCCGTTCCGGCGAAAGGTCGCAATCGTTGGCGACGAAGCCCGCCTGGCCGGCCAGCGCCGCCTCGACCACCGGATGGCGGCCGGCCTCGATGCAGAAGGCGTGATCCTCGGCGAGGTCTGGGCGGCACCAGGCGCCGCCCTCGGCGAGCCGCGCGCTCGCCTGCGCCAGATCGAGCCGCGCCAGCGCCGCCGCGGCCTCGGCGAGTGGGGCCGCCGCCGCCATCACCTCGGCCACCAGCGCCGCGAACACCGCCCGCTCGCGCGCCGCAGCGCGCGCCTGCGCCTCGCCGATGCGGCGGTCGAGCTCGGCCAGTTCGGCGTGGCCGAAGCGCGCACCATTGGCCATGCTCTGGCGCAGGATCAGCTCGGGAAAGCCGCGCAGCCGCTCCACCGCCGAGGCCTGCGCCTCGATCACGAAGCCGAGTTGCGCGTGATGGCGGATTTTGAGGCTCGCCACCCCGAAGCGCTGCGCGTAATCCAGTTGCAGCCCCGCCAGCACCTGCCGGCTGTCGTCGCGCAGCCGCCGCTCGGCGTCGAGTTCGGCATCGAAACCGGGCGCGATCGTCGGTGCCTCCTCGAGCCGCGCCGGCAGCGGCTCGGCAAGTGCCGCGGTGAGACGGGCGGCGAGCGACGGCTCGATCAGCAGGGCCGCGCGCGCCGGCGCCAGCTCGCCCGCGAGCGGCCCATCGAGCGCGGTCGCGGCGCGCGCGGCGGCGGCGAGGCCGTCGCGGATGGCGCCCAGATCGCGCGGCCCGCCCCGCCCGAGGGCGAGGCGCGAGAGGGCGCGCGCGAGATCGGGCGCCGCGCGCAGCGCCGCGCGCAGCGCCGCCGCCGGAGCAGGGTTGGCGAGCAGCCAGGACCACGCATCCTGCCGCGCGACGATCGCCGCAAGATCGGTGAGCGGGGCGGCGAGCGCCTGCGCCAGCAGCCGCGCGCCGGCGGCGGTCAGCGTGCGCTGCACCGCGCCGAGCAGGCAATGCGCGCCGCCATCGCGCGCGCGGGTGATCTCGAGGCTCGCGCGCGTCGCGGCATCGATCAGCAGAACCCCCGCACTGCCCTGCGGCGCCGGCGGGGCAAGACGCGGCGCCTGCCCGGCGGCGGCGGCGCGTGCGTAGTCGAAGGCAGCAGCGGCGGCCTGCGCCTCGGCATCGGCGAAGCCGCCGAACGCCGCGAGGCTCGCGACGCCGAACGCCTCGGCGAGACGCTTTCGGGCGACGGCGGGGGATGCGGGCGGCAGGCAGGCCGTGCGGCGGGATGCGAATTCGCCGAGATCGAGGTTTTCAGCGGCGAGGATCTCCGCCGGATCGAGCCGACCGAGCAATGCCGGCAACTCCGCCGCCGGCAGCGCGATGGTCTCGAACAACCCGGTCGAGACATCGAGCCAGGCGGCGCCGAGATCGCCCGCCTCGACCAGCGCCAGCAGCAGATTGGCCCGCCCGGCCTCCAGCAGCGCCTCCTCGGTGAGCGTGCCGGGGGTGATCAGCCGCACCACCGCGCGCGCCAGCGGGCCTTTGTGCTGGCGCGCGCGCGCCGCCTTGGGGTCTTCCATCTGCTCGGCGATGGCGACGCGAAAGCCGCGCCGGATCAGCCGGGCCAGATAGAGCTCGGCGGTCGCGACCGGCACGCCGCACATGGCGATCGGCGCCCCCGCATGGCTGCCCCGCGCGGTCAGTTGGATATCGAGTGCGGCGGCCGCCGCCTCGGCGTCGGCGAAGAACATCTCGTAGAAATCGCCCATGCGGAAGAACAGCAGCGCATCGGGGTGCTGCGCCTTGCAGGCGAACCACTGCGCCATCACCGGGCTCGCGCCGTCGGCGGCAGGAAGGCCATCGTTCATGCCGCCGGTGTAGCCGCAGTGGCGCGGTGCGCAAAGCGGCTCACCTTCCCCCCCCCTACCCAGCCAGCGCCAGCCGGCTCATGATGGAGGCAACGAAACGTATGTTACGCCCAGAAATAAGGGCGGCACCGGCCCCCGCCCCCACCCGGCCACCCATTCAGTATACTGTCGTGGGTGGCCAGGTGGGGGTGGGGGCCGGTGCCGCACTTATTTTCAAACAAACCTAAGGAGGATCGTCCATGGCCGATGGCGTCGAGACCCGCACCCGCGTCACCGCCGAGGAAGCCTTGGCGCTGCACGCGTCCGGCCGGCCCGGCAAGCTCGAGACCCGCATCAGCAAGCCGCTCGCCACCGCGCGCGATCTCAGCCTCGCCTATTCACCCGGCGTCGCCGAACCCTGCCTGCACATCCAGCGCGACCCGGCGCTCGCCTATGACTACACCACCAAGGGCAACATGGTCGCGGTGATCACCAACGGCACGGCGGTGCTCGGGCTGGGCAATCTCGGCGCGCTGGCGAGCAAGCCGGTGATGGAGGGCAAGGTTGCGCTGTTCAAGCGATTCGCCGATGTCGATGGCATCGATCTGGAGATCGGCACCGAGGATGTGGACGAGTTCGTCAATTGCGTGCGCTTCCTCGGCGCCGGCTTCGGCGGCATCAACCTCGAAGACATCAAGGCGCCGGAGTGCTTCATCATCGAGCAGCGGCTGCGCGAGGCGATGGATATTCCGGTGTTCCACGACGACCAGCACGGCACCGCGATCGTCGCCGCCGCCGGGCTGATCAACGCCTGTCACCTCACCGGGCGGGAATTGCGCGACACCCGCCTCGTCGTCAACGGCGCGGGGGCGGCGGCGATCGCCTGTGTCGAGCTGATCAAGGCGATGGGCGTGCGGCCCGAGCATGTGGTGCTGTGCGACACCAAGGGCGTGGTGTTCCAGGGCCGCGGCGAGGGGATGAACCAGTGGAAATCCGCCCATGCGGTCGCGACCGGCGCGCGCAGCCTCGCCGAGGCGATGGAGGGGGCGGATGCGGTGTTCGGCCTCTCCGCCAAGGGCGCCATCACCGAGGCGATGCTGCGCGGCATGGCGGCGCGGCCGATCGTGTTCGCCATGGCCAACCCCGACCCCGAGATCACGCCGGAGGCGGCGCGCGCGGTGCGCCCGGATGCCATCATCGCCACCGGGCGCAGCGACTATCCCAATCAGGTGAATAACGTGCTGGGCTTTCCCTATATCTTTCGCGGCGCCCTCGATGTGCGCGCCAGCACGATCAACGATGCGATGAAGATCGCCGCCGCCGAGGCGCTCGCCCGCCTCGCGCGCGAGGACGTGCCCGACGAGGTGCATACCGCCGCCGCCGGCAAGCGGCTCACCTTCGGCCCCGAATACATCATCCCCAATGCCTTCGACCCGCGCTTGATGGCGCGCATCCCCCCCGCCGTCGCGCGGGCGGCGATGGAGAGCGGCGTCGCGCGCAAGCCGCTCGCCGATCTGCGCCGCTATGGCCGCACCCTCTCCGGCCGGCTCGACCCGACGGCGAACGCCCTCGATGCGATCATGGAGCGGGTGCGCGCCGCGCCGCGCCGGGTGGTGTTCACCGAGGGCGAGGAGGAGAAAATGGTGCGCGCCGCCGTCGCCTTCCGCAACGCCGGCTATGGCACGCCGGTGCTGGTCGGGCGGGAGGACCGGGTGCTGGCGAGCATGGCCACCCTCGGCCTCGGCGAGACCGAGGGGATCGAGATCCACAACGCCCGCCTCTCCGGCGCCAATCAGGAGTATGCGGCGTTTCTGTATCAACGGTTGCAGCGACGCGGCTATCTGGCGCGCGACTGCCAGCGACTGGTCAACCAGGACCGTAACGTGTTCGCCGCCTGCATGGTGGCGACCGGCCATGCCGATGCGATGGTGACCGGCCTCACCCGCTCCGCCTCGGTGTGCATCGAGGACATCCGCCAGGTGATCGACCCGGCGCCGGGGCGGCTGCCGTTCGGCCTCACCCTGCTGCTCGGCGCGCAGGGCAGCACGATCTTCATCGCCGATACGCTGATCCACGAGCGGCCGAGCGCGCAGGAGCTGGTCGGCATCACGCTCGGCAGCGCGGCGACGGCGCGCAGCCTCGGCCACACGCCGCGCGTGGCGCTGGTGTCGCACTCGACCTATGGCGAGCCGATGCACCCGACCGGGCAGAACATCCGCGACGCGGTGGAATTGCTCGAACAGCGCGGCGTCGATTTCGAGTTCGACGGCGACATCAGCCCCGATGTGGCGCTCGACCCCGGGCTGCGCGCGCTCTATCCGTTCTGCCGGCTGACTGGGCCGGCGAATATCCTGATCATGCCGGGGCTGCATTCGGCGCATATCGCCTCGCGCCTGGCGCCGCGCGTGGGCGGGGGCAGCACCATCGGCCCGCTGCTGATCGGCCTGCGGCATGCGGCGCAGCTTGTGCCGATGGACGCCTCGGTGAGCCAGATCGTCGATATCGCCACCATCGCCGCGCATCAGACGCTCGGGAAGTGAGGCAGCCGGCACCGGCGCGACGCGCCATGCTCTATCTACGCCCGAACAGCCTCTCGATATCGGCGCGGGAGAGTTTCAGAAAAGTGGGCCTGCCGTGACTACAGGTGGCGGCGCGGGGTGTGGCCTCCATCTGGCGCAATAGCGCGTCCATCTCGCCGGCCGCGAGACGCCGGCCGGCGCGGATGCTGCCGTGGCAGGCGAGGCGGGCCAGCACCGCGTTGATGCGCGCCTCCAGCGCCATCGCCTCGCCGAGTTCGGCCAATTCGTCGGCCAGATCGCGCAACAGCGGCGCCGGATCGGGCGCGCCGAGGGCCGCCGGCAGGGCGCGCACCAGCACGGCGCCGGCACCGAAACTCTCGATCTCCAGCCCGAGCCGCGCGAGGCTCGCCGCCTGCGCCAGCAGCCGCGCCGCCTCGGTGGCCGGCAGATCGACGACGGCGGGCAGCAGCAACGGCTGCGCGCGCACGCCCCCGGCATGGAACTGCGCCCGCAGCGCCTCATGCGTCAGCCGCTCATGCGCCGCATGCTGATCGACCAGCACCAGGGCGCCATCGGCGGCGAGGGCGATGATGTAGGTATCGAGCACCTGCGCGAGCGGCGCGCCGAGCGGATGCGCGGGCGATGGAGTGGCCGCCGGCACCAGCCGCGCCGCCGGGGCGGCGGCGAGCGGTAGCTGGCTCTCCGCCAAGCCCTGCATCCCCCCACCCTGGACCACCAAGCCCTGCGCCACCAAGCCCTGCACCGGCGCCGGCCGTGCGGCGGGGCGGTGCCAGCCGCCGATGCCCAGCGGACGCGGCGCGGCGCCGGCCGGTGCGGCGAGCGCCGCGCGGAGCGCGCCGATCACCAGCCCGCGCACCGCGGCGGGATCTTGGAAACGCAATTCGCTCTTCGCCGGATGCACGTTCACATCGAGCGATTCGGGCGGCAGATCGAGGAACAGCGCCACCACCGGATGCCGCCCGGGCGCGATCACCTCGCGATAGGCAACCCGCACGGCGGCGCGCAGCACCGGATCGACCACCGGGCGGCCGTTCACCACCAGCCCCTGCGCCACCGCACTCGCCCGGGTGAGCGCCGGGCTGCCGGCGAAACCGGCGAGCCGCATCGCACCGCGCTCGGCCAGCACCGGCAGGAGCGCACCCGCCGCCTCCGGCCCGAGCAGCGCCGCCACCCGCTCGGCGCGGCTCTGCGCCGGCAGATCGAGCAGCCGGCGGCCGTCATGCTCCAACGCGATCGCGACCCCGGGCGCGGCGAGGGCGAGGCGACGCAGAGCGGCTTCGGCGTGTTCGGCCTCGGTGCGCGGGTGTTTGAGAAATTTGCGCCGCGCCGGCGTGGCGAAGAACAGATCGCGCACCACCGCCCGCGTGCCGCGCGCCCCGGCGCAGGGGGCGAGCGGGGAGACCAGGCCGCCTTCCACGCGGATTTCATGCGCGCTGTCCTCGCCCTCGGCGCGGCTGATCAGTTGCAGCCGCGCCGCCGCCCCGATGCTGGGCAGCGCCTCGCCACGAAACCCGAGGGTCGCGATGCGCACCAGCGTCTCGTCGGCGAGTTTGGAAGTGGCGTGGCGCTGCACCGCGAGCGGCAGGTCGGCGGCGGCGATGCCGTGGCCATCGTCCACCACCTCGATGCGCGCGATGCCGCCGCCTTCGAGCACCACGGCGATGCGCCGCGCCCCGGCGTCGAGCGCGTTCTCCACCAGTTCCTTCAATGCCGCCGCCGGCCGCTCGATCACCTCGCCGGCGGCGATGCGGTTGACCAGCCCCTCCGGCAGCAGGCGGATCGCCGGCCTGGCCGGGCTATCGTTCAGAGCAGCCCGCCGAACAGGCCGCCGCTCGCCGGCTTGATCACCGGGGTCTCACCCACCAGCGGGCTGCGGCCATGCGCCTTGTCGGCGGCGAGACGGGCGGCCTCGCGCGCCGGATCGACGACGACATTGAGCAGCCGGGGCGCCACCTTGTCCTGCGCCAGTTGGAGGCGGATATCGCCCGGCGCCGGCGGCCCGGCGGCGCGCACCAGCGCATCCTGCCCCTTGCTGTCGGCGGCGGCGGGGTTGAGTTCGATCTGCGGCAGCAGCGCGGCCTCCGCCTGCTGGCGCGCCGATTGCTCCTGCGGCCGTGGCGCGCCCGGCGCCGG
>DAHXNW010000130.1 GCA_027365195.1 Acetobacteraceae bacterium | reverse complement strand
CCGGCCTATGATGCGGTGATCATCGGCGGGGGGGGGGTGCGGGCCGGTGCAGCCTTATTTCTGCACAAAGCCTCACCCCTTCGCTACCCTTCCAACCCGGCTGGCCGCAATTTGTCCGGCAATGCGGCAAGGCTTTCCACGGTGTCGAAATCGCGCAGCACGGCGTCGCTCTCCATCGCCACCTCGGCCACCGCCTCGATGTGGCGGGTGAGCAGCCGCCGCGCGCCGGCATCGCCGCCGAGGGCGAGGATTTCGGGAAAGAATCGGCGGTCCCACAGCACCGGGTTGCCTTGCCGGCCGTGATGGGTTGGCACCACGATCAGCCGGCCTTCGTCGGGGTCGTAGGTTTCGATCAGCCGGTCGATCATCCGCCCGGTGACCAGCGGCATGTCGCCGAGGCAGACGAGGGTTGCCGCGATATCCGCGCCAAGGGCAGCGATGCCGGCGTGCAGGCTGGCCGATAATCCGGTGGCGAAGTCCGCTGCCTCGATATAGGCCACCGGGCGGCCGGCGAGGGCCGCGCGCACCTCGGCCGCCTGATGGCCGAGCACCACCGAGATCGGGCGGGCGGCGCTGGCGAGCAGATTGTCCACGACGCGCGCGACCATCGGCTTGCCGGCGCGGTCGGGCAGCAGCAGCTTGTTGTGCGGCGCCATGCGGCTCGACTTGCCGGCCGCCATCACCAGGGCGGCGATGGTCGGGCGGCGCGGCGCGGGGGCGGCGAGCGGGGCTTCGGCCTTGGCGCGTGGCAGCGGGCGGGCAGAGATGTCTTTCAGCAGGCCGCCGACGCCCATGCGCATCACCTCGGCCGGCCCGGCATCGAGCCCGGCGTAGAGGCGGCGCAGCACGGCATCGATGCCATTCGGGCGCGGGCTGCCGGCGCAGCCGGGCAGCACGAGCGCCGGCACCGCGCCGATGCGGCCGATACAGATCAGATTACCGGGGTCGACCGGCATGCCGAAATGGCGGATCTCTCCGCCGGCCCGCACGATCGCCGCAGGCCCCACATCGCGCCGGTCCACGACGGCCGAGGCGCCGGCGATCAACAGCACCTCGGCCCCTTCGGCAAGGAGGGCGCGCAGCGCCTCGGCGAGCGGTGCGGTCTGATGCGGGCAGCGCCGTGGCGGGAGCAGGCTGCCGCCGAGGCCGGCGACGCGTGCCGCCGTCGCGGCGATGCTATTCTCGGCGATGCTCGCCTTCAGCCCGGGCAACTCGGTGAGCACCAGCCCGGCGCGCAGCGGGCGGAAGGGATGCAGGTGCAGCGCCGGTATGGCGCGCGCCTCGGCGCAGCTTTGGTCGAGCACCGCGCCGGGGACGGCGAAGGGGATCACCTTGATCGTCGCCACCATCTCGCCGGCGCTGACGGCCGTGGCATCGGGCAGGGTGCCAAGGGTGAGCGCCTCGCTCGCCGCGTTCAGCCGGTCGACCACTGTGCGCTCGGCGAGGAACAGGCCGGGTACGCGGGCAACCAGATTGACCCGGCCGGTAGCGGCGCGGCCGCGGCCGAGACCCGGCTGCAGCAGGGCTTCGGCCAGACGGTCGGCGGCGGTGTTTTCATCGATATCGCCCGGCTCCAGCCGTGCCGCGATGACATGGGTGTGGCCGGCGGCGCGCAAGGCGGCAATGGCGGCATCATCGAGCAGCGCTCCCTTGCGCAGCACCCGCCCCGGAAGGCGGTGGGTATGCGCGAGCAGCGCGCCGGCC
>DAHXNW010000124.1 GCA_027365195.1 Acetobacteraceae bacterium | reverse complement strand
TCGAAACCGCCCTCGGGCTGATCCGCGCCATCGCCGCGACGCAGCCCGGCGAGGTCGCCCATCTGCTGCTGCGCCGGCATGGCCGCCGGCTCGACGTGCCGGTCACCGTCGGGCGCCGCCCGGACAACATGGCAGGATGAGAAACGCATGCGCATTCTACTCGTCGAAGACGACAAGGACGTCGCCGAATTCGTGCTCAAGGGCCTGCGCGAGGCCGGCCATCTCGCCGAACACGCCAACAACGGCCGCGATGGCCTGTTTCTCGCCGCCAGCGAAAGCTTCGATGCGATCATTCTCGACCGCATGCTGCCCGGCGGGGTAGACGGGCTGCGCCTGTTGGAGACCCTGCGCGGGCAGAACAACCAGACCCCGGTGCTGTTCCTCTCGGCGATGGCGCAGGTCGATGATCGGGTGCGCGGGCTGAAAGCGGGCGGCGACGACTATCTCACCAAGCCCTTCGCCTTCGCCGAACTCCTCGCCCGCGTCGAGGCGCTCACCCGGCGCGGCAAGAGCGAGGGTCCGGCGACGAAAATCACCGTGGCCGATCTCGAACTCGATCTGCTCTCGCGCGGCGTCAAACGCGCCGGCCAGAAGGTCGATCTGCAACCGCGCGAATTCCGCCTGCTCGAATTCCTGATGCGCCACGCGGGACAAGTCGTCACCCGCACCATGCTGCTCGAAGGCGTGTGGGATTACCATTTCGACCCGCAAACCAACGTGATCGATGTGCACGTCTCGCGGCTGCGCCAGAAGGTCGATAAGCCTTTCGCCTCGCCCCTGATCCACACCGTGCGCAACGCCGGCTACATGCTGCGCGCAGACGAGGCTTGAAGCGACTCTGGCGCGCATGGGTGCCGCATTCCGCCGGCGTCCGCTTCGCCGCGATCTACGCCATTCTGTTCGGCGCCAGCGCGCTCGCCCTCGCGCTGTTCCTCTGGTGGGCCACCGCCGGGCTGCTGGAGCGCCAGGTCGCCGCCGCCATTGGCGCCGATATGCAGGGGCTGGATGAGCAGTGGCAAGAGGGCGGGCTACCCGCCCTGATCCTCACCATCCGCGACCGGCTGGCCGAGAACATCGACGATGACGCGATCTATCTGCTGGTCGATGGCCGGCGGCGTCCGCTCGCCGGCAATCTGGCACGCTGGCCGCTCGATGCCGGGGTGACGGCCGACTGGTTCGAGGTTTCGGTGCTGCGCGAGGGGGTGCGCTCGCCGGCGCTGCTACACCGCGTGGATCTGCCCGGCGGCTACCGCCTGCTGGTCGGGCGCGACATCCAGGCGCGCGCGCGGCTGCGCCGGCTGCTCACCGATGCGCTGCTGTGGTCGGTGCTGGTGGTGGGGCTGCTCGGCAGCGCCGGCGCGCTGGTCATCCGCGGCCTGTTCCGCCGCACGCTCGCCAATGTCTCGCGCACCACCGAGGCGATCAGCGCCGGCGATCTCACCCGCCGGGTGCCGCTCTCCGGCCGCGACGACGAGTTCGACCGGCTGGCCGAGACCATCAACGACATGCTGGAACGCATCGCCCGGCTGATGGACGGGGTAAAGCAGGTCTCCAACGCCATCGCGCACGATCTGCGCACGCCGATCACCCGCGCGCGCACCCGGCTCGAGGATGCCCTGCTGCACGCCGAGGGCGAGACAGCGCTGCGGGCGGCGATCGAGCGCGGGCAGGCCGATCTCGATGGCGTGGTCGGCATCTTCCAGGCGCTTCTGCGTATTGCCGAGATCGAGGCCGGCGCCCGCCGCTCGGCCTTCGCGCGGTTCGATCTCGCCGCCTCGCTCGCCGATCTGGCCGAGCTCTACGGTGTCGCCGCCGAGGAGGCCGGGCTGCGGCTCGACTTTGTCTGCGCCGCCAGCCTGCCGGTGTTCGGCGACCGCGACCTTTTGCAACAGGCGGTGGCCAATCTGCTCGACAACGCGATCAAATTCTCCCCCCCCGGCGGGGTCATCCGCCTCGAAGGGCGGCTCGATGCCGACATCCAACTGATCGTCGCCGATGGCGGCCCCGGCATTCCCCCGGAGGACCGGCTGCACGCGACGGAGCGCTTCTTTCGCGGCGAGCGCGCCCGCAGCACCCCCGGCTCCGGCCTCGGCCTCGCCCTGGTGCAGGCGGTGGCGCAACTGCACGGCGGGCGGATCGAGCTTGCCGACAACGCCCCCGGCCTTTACGCCGCCATCATCCTGCCGCTGCCCCTCCCGCTCACCGGCGGGTGATACCAGGAGATGAACGGGAGGGGCAGCGGCATTGTTGCGGGCCGGTGCAGGCTACGGCAGCGACCCCGCTTAAAACGCCGCCGCCTCGAACTCCATCATCGCCGCCTTGCCCGATTTGATGCTGGCGAGCAGGGCTGCGGCCTGCGGCAGGATGCGTTCCATATAGAACCGCGCGGTGCCGAGCTTCGCGCGATAGAAACCCGCATCGCCATTCGCCGCCGGCAGCTTCGCCTCCGCCACCAGCGCCATGCGCGCCCACATATAGCCGAGCGCCACCAGCCCGAGCAGACGCAAATACTCGCTCGCCGCCGCCGCCGCCTCCTCCGCATCGCGCTGCCCACGCGCGGCGATCTCGGCGGTGGCGAGCTGCAACGCGCCGAACGCCCGCGCGAGCGGCATGACCAGCGGCGCCGCCTTATGCGCCTCGATGAACGCCGCCACCGGATGGAAAAAGCCGCGCAGCAGCCGCCCGTTCTGTGCCGCGAGCTTGCGCCCGACCAGATCGAGCGCCTGGATGCCGTTGGTGCCTTCGTACAGCATCGAAATCCGCGCATCGCGCACGTATTGCTCCATGCCATGGTCGCGGATGAAGCCGTGGCCGCCATACACCTGCACGGCGAGGCTCGCCGCCTCGAAGCCGAGATCGGTGAACAGCGCCTTCACCACCGGCGTCATCAGCGCGGTGAAATCCTCCGCCTCCCGCTTCGCCGCCGGCTCCTGCCCACGCTCGGCGATGTCGAGCGCGCGCGCCACCCAGCCACTCAGCGCGCGGCAGCCCTCGGCATAGGCGCGCATGGTTAGCAACATGCGCCGCACGTCGGGATGCACGATGATCGGGTCGGCCGGCAACTCGGGGTGTTTCACGCCTGCGACCGAGCGGCCCTGCTGGCGCTCGCGCGCATACTGCACCGCCCCCTGATAGGCCGCCTCGCTCACGCCGAGGCCCTGGATGCCGACCGATAGGCGCTCGCTGTTCATCATCGTGAACATCGCCTGCAAGCCGCGATGCGGCGCGCCGACCAGCCAGCCGGTGGCGTCCTCGAAACTGATCTGGCAGGTCGCCGAGGCTTTGATGCCCATCTTGTGCTCGATCGCGGTGCACACCACCCCATTGCGCGCGCCC
>DAHXNW010000119.1 GCA_027365195.1 Acetobacteraceae bacterium | reverse complement strand
TTGCCCGCCGTGATCGCGCCGTCGATCGCCGCGATGGCGAGGCCGCGCGCGTGGGAAGCCTGTAGCGTCGCGAGCTGCGTCTGCAGCGCGATCACCGTTGCCGGCGCGATGGCCGCCTGGCGCTGCGCGGCGACGGCCGCCAGCACCGGGGCAGCCTCGGGGGCAACGCCAAACTGGCCGGCGAGATCGGCGAGGAGCGCGGCATGCGCGGTCGCCGCCTCCGTGCGGGCGGCGATGGCGGCGCTCACCGCCGCCTCGTCGGCCGTGTCGGGCAGCCCGAGCAGGCTGCGCAGCCGTGGCAGATCCATCGAATTCTCCGGGTTGTGAAGCGTGGCGAGATCGGTGAGGTTCGGATTATTGGTGAGCGCCGCGCGCAGAATGCGCGTGAGCGTGCCCTTTTCATCCGTGGTGAAGACCGGGCTGATGCCGCGATAGGCGTGGCCGGCGACCAGCGCGCGGCCCTCCTCGGTCCATTCGACGCGCGCCCAGATGCCATCGGCGCGGCTCTCCATTTGCACGAGCCAGCCGCGCGCGGGGCTCGGCTCGCCTTTCGGCGCGGCGAGATCGGTGGAATGGTTTTCGTCGAGCGGGAGCTTGCCGGCCTGCATGCTGGCGGCGATCAGCGCCGGCGCGTCGGCCAGCAGATACGGGCCGCGCCCATCGGCGCCCGAGAAGCGCCCGGCCGGCACGATGTGCAGCCACTCGGGGGCGACCCCGTCGGCGGTGAAGGATTGGAAATGGACACCCTGCGGCATCCGCGTATACTGATGGGGCGGAGCGGGGGCTTTCATGCCCGCCCCGGCAGGCATCCAGCCCCCTCGCGCGATCCCCTCACAGAAGCCCGTAGAGGGCGGTCAGGGATCGGGGGGTATCATGGGACGGAACCCGATGCCCGCGCCGCGCAGCACTATTTTACGGGCTATTATGGGTTACTTAAATTAAGAGGCCCATCTCTTAAGACAGCAAGCGCCGCGTGCCCAGCCGCTCGCCGCTCTGGAACGCCTTTTGCGCGTTCAGCGCGTCGGCCAGCTCCCGTTGCACGACCTCCATCACCGCTGCGCGATCTTTCGGGCCGAAGCCGAGATAGGGGCGCGCCGGGAGGGTGACCTTCTTCGCGAACACCAGATACTTCTCGACCGAACGGCCGCCGCGCTTGCCGAGCTTGATGCGGCCCAGGAAGAACGCCAAGGCCGGGGCATTCACCGGGCGAATCACCGCGCCGAATTGCTGCGCGGCGGCGTAGACGCGGTTCGACCCCACCCGCACGCTGTGCGGGGTCGCCTGATAATTGATGCTGCTGGCGAGCTTGCCGCCTTCGCCGCCGAGAATCGGGCGCCCTGGGTGCAGGTTGCGGTAATCCTCGATCACATCGCGCCAGTCGGTCCCTTCCGGCCCCTTCATGGTGCGGAATCGATCCAGCGTCGTCTGCACCAGCGCGGCGCCGATCGCCTGCATCGTCGGGCGCGTGTCGGCGCCGAGTTTCTGCAAGCGCCGGAACGCGCCGCCCAGCGCGCCCTCGTGCAGCGCGATCTGAATGCTGGAGCCGGTCACGGCTTCAGCCCTCTTCGGTGAAGCCTGCGGCCGCGTAGCGAGCCATCTGGGCGCGCACGTCCCGGATTAGGGCTCGCAGATCCTCATCGGACATGCGGGAAAGGGCGCGCGCGACGAGGTCGCCGGGCATCAGCGTCATGACGTCTCTCTCCAGTCGGTCGCGCTCCGCGCGTTGCTCAGTCTCCGGCATGGATCGCCTCCAGCACGATGCCCTCTTTCCCCGCGCGGACGATCCGAAAGGTCATGCCGCTGTTCAGGAGAAGCTCGAACTGCCGATAGCGGAAGCCCGGCGTGGGATGGACATACGCTACACCCGGAAGACCCGCCGGCGCCAGCACTTCGATAACCTCCCCGCCGTCCGACAGCTTCGCGGCCACCTCTGCGTCCAGCGCGGTAGAGAAAAAGCCCGGAACGACGATCTTGCGCCCGGCCCCCCGCGCCCGGTAGAGCGCCGCCTCCGCCGCGTCCACTCCGCGGAAAACCCGCACGCCGAACGGAAGGCTCGCGCGCTGGAGCGCGCTTTGTAGCGCGGCGACTATGCCCCCTGTAACGGCGTCGGCGGCGTTTGCCCGGAGGCCTGCGTTCACCCTGCGCCCGGCGCGCCCTTTATAGAGTGCCACCGCCTGGCGCTGGTCGGCCCCGAGCGCGGCGCTCCACGCGGAGAAAGCGTCGGTGAGCGCTTGATCAGCCTGGGCAACCCCCTCGAATTCGCGCGGCACCACGGGAGGGGCTGCCGCCGGAAGGCTGCCCACAGGCCGCAATGGCGACGCCTGCACCGGCATCTGCGCGGCCTGCCCGGCCTTCCACGCCTTGCCGGGGTTCCAATCGAAGCCGGGATCGACGCCCACCGGCACCTGATGGATCTCGCCCGTCTTAGGGTCGACCCACTCGCGGGTCTGCCGCGCGGGCGCGGTATCCGGGCCGCGCTTGCCCATGCGCGCCAGCCCCTCCCGGCTCACGCTCGCCACGCGGCAGCCGCAGCGCCAGCCGTTCGGCGGGTAATGCTCGTCCCACCAGGGATCGTCGGCGCGCAGCGTCATGCCGTCCCACGAGAGATGCATCAGACGCGGGTTGGCGCAGGCGGTGTGGCGATACTGCCAGTAGGGGAAATGCTTGAGCACGGCCGGCTCGCTCATCTGCGCGTAGCGGCCGGCGGCGTAGGCGTTCGCCATGTTCGTGTCGTAGATGATCGAGGCGCGCCACCCGGGCTTCCCCGTGTGCTTCCAGCCGTGCCGCTTCACGATCGCGTCGAAGTCCTTCCGAAACTCGCCCGCGCTGGTGCCCTTGCTCAGAGCCTTCTGAATGGCGTCCTGGAAGTCTTTCAGCAGCGCGTCAGAGGCAGCGCCCGCGACCATGAAGCCGCGCGCGTGCGCCTCCTTCCACACATCCGACCAGCGTTCCGTCGGGATGCGTGTCTTCTGCTTGAAATAGGCGATCGCCTCCTCGAACGGGAGGTCGATCGCCTCGGCGGGCGTGGTCATGGTGCAGGCGTGGCGCCGCTCAGGCGCCCTTCCAGCCCGACGTATCGACGTGGAAGCGCCGCGCGCCGGCGAGAATGCGGCGCTTCGCCTCGCGCTTTTCGGCGGCGGTGAGACCGTCGGTGTCGTCCAGCAGATCCCACGCGAGCTTGACGTGCTCGGCGTTGTCGATCGGCAGCTTGCGCTTGCCCGGCACGGCGAACTCGTCCGGCGTGAGGGCGGCACGCTCCTTCGAGGTCAACGCCGCCTGCATTTCGATACCCATCTCGCTCTCCTCAGTGTTCCGGGCCCACGCGGCCCATTTCTTCAAGCAGTTCGGCCTGCCCCGCGAGCTGCGCGAGCGCCATGCCGCGCGCCATCGCGGTGGCGAATTCGGCGCGCGAGAGGTGAAGGTGCGAGAGCCGCTCGGCGAGATCCGGCAGGTCCTGCGCGCGCTCGAACTCGCGCCGCACCCGGTCGGTGAGGCCAGCGAGCGCCCCCGCCGCTTCCTGCGCCACCCGGTCGGAAAGCCGGTCGATCATGTCGGGCTGCGCCGCCGCCAGCACGGTGCGCAGCAGGCGCCCGCGTGTGTTCATGTCGGCGTCGCCGTCCTCGGGCAGCGCGCGGAGCGGCTTCTCGCCGGCGGCGATATCGGTCTTCGTGCTCATCAGCTCGTCGCCCGGCTCCGGCTGTGTCAGCCCGAAGCGCTCGCGCACCTCGCGCGTGCGCACCGTCAGTCCACGGTCGATCATCGCCGCAACGCCGGGGAAGAATTCCTGCAACGGTACCTGATCGGGCTGGCCGATCATCAGGATGGGGTAGAATTTCTGCGGGCCGAAGGTGAAGCTGATCATCTGCGGGATGAGCTGGCGCGTGATGGTGGTGGCGAGCAGCCCGGCATCGAACCGCTCGACGTCCTTTTCCACCTCGCGATGCTGGCGCCCCACCGCGTGGCCGCCGGAGATCGCCTCGGTGCCCGCCGTGCTGCCGAGCACCAGCTTGCTCACCTCCCGGTTCAGCCAGTCCAGCCGCTTCTCGTAGAGATCGGCGCCGGCCTTCATGTCCGGGTTCTTGACGAACTCCATCTCCATCGACTTCGGGATGATGGCGGCGACGTCGCCGGCGATGTTCGAGACGGCCTTCCACAACACATTGCGGTCGGACTGGCTCGCCTCCGGCCCGTAGCGCCCGACGCGAACGGGCAGGCCGTAGCTTTGGGTGAAAATCGCCCAGTCGCGCAGGGTGAACACCGAATACATCCAGAGGAAGCCGACGGCGCGGGTGAGGCCGGAGCGGATGTTGAGGCCCGATTTGCTCGGGTGCTTGTGCTGCAAGAACTTGTGCGGCGCGAGGTCGGAGAACCCCTGCGCGTCGCGCAGCCAGACGGTCTCGCCATCCTCCCAGGAGATCTCGAAGAAGCGCGGCGTGCGCCAGAGCAGGCGCGACGGACGCACGCAGCCCGGGTCGGTCTGCCAGATGATCTCGCACACGCTCAGGCCCTTGCCGATGGCGTCGGTGATGTCGAACAGCGCATCGGCCAGCACGCCGGTTTCCAGCCAGTCCGTCACGAATTCCGCATGGCTTTGCGCGAATGTGTCGTCGGACGCGGGGCGCACGGTGATCGGGAGCTGGCACACCTGTCGCCGGCGCTTGCTGAGCACCGCGTAGTAATGGGGGAACAGCTCCTCGATCTCCTCTTCGAGGATGCGCCATTCGTAGGAATTACCGTCGTCGGCGGCGCGGATGATGGCGCCGAGCAGCTCGGGGCGCATCCGCCCGGCCAGATGCCCCGCGAACGGCGGGCGCCCCTGTTGCAGGTCGGTGCCGGAAATCTGCTCGCGCATCGTCGCCAGGAAGCTGCGCTTCAGCGGCACGCCGTACTGGTCGATCAGGCTGCTGTCGTCATCTGCCGGCATGGATGCTCCCCTTCAGCCCGCTCTGCCAGGCGTCCCGCGACGGCATCGGCGCCGCGCGCGCATCCTCGGCCTCATCGTCCGGCCGCTCGCGCCAGCGGCGCGACGCAGCGCCCGTGGAGCCGAGACGCGCCGGGGGCGCCGCGCGATACTCGAACACCTCCGCTTCGGTCCGGCTCGCCGCATAGGCGAGCGCCAGGGCGACCGCCGCATCGCCGTGGCGCTGCCGGCCGTCGTCGCCCAGCGTGCGTTCCGGCACCCGCGCCACGCCCTTCACCAGTTGAATGGCACGAAGATCGCCGAACACGTCACGGTCGCGCGGGATCACCACCAGGCCGTCCTCGAACGCGGCTTTCAGCGGCGGCATGTTCTCGCGATACCACCCCTCCGAAAACATCACCTGCGCCACCAGGGAGCCGTAGCGCTGCGCGGCCACCTCGGCCAGATACATGCCGTTGCCGGTGGCGTCGGCGGCCAGCGCGCGCAGCTTGATGCGGTCAGCGATATAGAACAGGATGGCGCGCTGCTGCTCGAACGGGACGCCGCGCAACTCCACGACGAAGCGGGTGATGCGCTTCATGTTCTGCGCCAGACCCAGCGCCCAGATCACGGTGAGGTCGCCGCGCCGGGCGAAGTCTTCGCCGAGAGCCACCGGCTCGTCGGGCAGCAGCCCCGCCAGCATCGGGCGCAACGCCGTGTCGCACCACGCAGCCGTCTCCTGCGCGCGCCGGTGCTCCGGCCAGAGCGAGAATTCCGCCTCGCAGGCCCAGCGCAGCACGGGGATATCGTCGGCCATGCGCGCCTCGATCAGCGCGCCCGGCAGCCACGCACCACGCGCCGCGGCGGGGCGCACGAACAACTCCTCATCCGCGCCGTCGCCGTAGAAGGCGACGATCTCCGCCCGCCAGACGGCCTCTGCCTCGGCGCTCCAAACCTTCCCGGTGGTGAGACAGATGCGCTGATAGAGGCCGTCCGCCAGCGCGTCGTCGAAGGTGGTGCGCAGCAGCGCATAGGGGCGCCGCCCTCCACGCACGTCTTCCACCAACCCGTTGAACGGGCTTTCCGCGCCGTGGTGGGTGGAGATGATGGCGACGGTGCCGCCCCAGATCAGCATGGCGAAGGCCGCCGTCAGCACCTCCTCCAGCTTGTCGTGGTAGCCGGCCTCGTCCACGATCACCATCCCCTGCATGCCGCGCAGCGCGCGCGGGACGGAGGGGAGGGCCACCACCTTGTGGCCCGAGGCGAAGGTGACGCGATAGGCGCTCACCTGCTTCTCGGGATGGTCCGGGTCGGACCATACATATTCCTCGACTGAGGCGGCCAGCGGCTCCACGGCGCGCGCCCATTCGGCGACGTAGCCGATGAATTCGCGCGCCATTTCGAGGTTGTAGCTCATGTAGAACGCATCGGAGCCGTGCGCGGCGGCGGCGCGCAGCGTGGCACCGGCGGCGGCCACCCAGGAATAGCCGGTACGCCGGCTCTTCTCCACCACCACCACGCGTTCGGCTTCCAACGCCCGCAGAAACCGCTGCTGATAGGGGAGGAAGACGGCCGGGAGGCTCATGCCACGCCCAGAATGCCGGCCTTGATCGCCTCGATCGTCTCGGCCGAGAGGCCGCGCGCGCGGGCGGCGACCTCGACGGCGCCGACGGCCTTCTCCTTCGCTTTCTTCTCGGCGCGCTGCTCGGCGATCCTCACCGCATCCGCGTCGCTGCGCCGCGCGCGAGATAGGTGATCCACCGCCTTCGCCAGAAGCATAACGCCCTGCGGGTTCCCCGCAACCGCCGCCCGGCCCTCCGCATCCGCGTCCCCTTCGTCGCCGGTCTCGGCGTTCATGAACAGGTCCATCACGGCGGAGTGGATCAGCTCGATATTCAGCCGCGCGGTGCGGCTTTCCGGCGCGTCGCCCAGCTCGGCCACCAGCGCCTCGGCCACCTGACGCGAGCGGCGCATCCGCTCGGCGACGAAATCCATCTTCTTCACGTGGCGGCCGATCGCGCTGCGGCTCGGCGCTTCCTCGGTCATGGCGCGCAGATGCGCGGTGATTTCGTCGATCGTGCGCCCCGCCTGGCGCAACTGCGCGATCGCCTCGCGCAGCGGCTCGGGAAGCCGTTCGATGCTCGAATGGCGGGCCATCAGTCCGCCGCCGGGCGCTTGATCCCCGGATGGCTGCGCCCGCGCGCCACTTCCTCGCCGGCGTTGCGCAGATGCGCGAGCCAGAGCGCGCCGTCGGCAACCACCTCGGTCTTCACCAGCAGATGCGCCTCCAGCCAGGAGAGATCGGCGCGCAGCACATCGCGGCCCACCTGATGGCCGAGATGCGCCAGCGCGGTTTGCAGCACCTGCTCGTTGAGCACGTGGTAATCCGCACCATCCAGACAGCGGAGGATGACGAGGCGCCGGTCTTCGGCGAGCAGATCAGCGAAACTCACCGGGTTTTTCCCCCAACTGGTGGCGCAGCAGCAGGTCCGCCACGCGGCGCACCCCCGCCATGCCTTCCTCGACGCGCGACTGGCCCTCGCGCAGGGTGGAGACGAGGATTTCCATGCTGGCGAGGCGCTGCTCTACCGCCCGCAGATCGTCCCGCGTCGGCACGTGTTTGAGCACCAGCTCCACCGCATGCACGCGCACCTCCAGCTCGGCATGTGTCTCGCGCGTCGTGAAGGTGCCGCGCATGAACTGCTTGGCGAGCGTCAGCGCCACCGCCGAGAGCACCACCAGGATGGAGGTGATCGCCGCGAGCTCCGTCCAGGCGAACGTCACGATCATCAGTTGCCGATCCCCCGGTGCGCCGCGAAGGCCCGCATATCGGCGCTCAGCACATCCCACGCGATGCCGTCCGGGCTCTGGCCGTGGGATGTCATGAAATCATGACTGAGCAGCACATACGCCTCGTCGCCATAGGCGTCCCACCAGTCCCACTTCATCAGCTTGAGCGCGCCCCAGGTGACGCAGACGATCCCGGCGGGAGAATAGCCCACCAGCGGCACGCAATGGCCGCCCCAGCTTCCCGGCGCCGCGTCCGCCCCGCTGGTGAGCGACCACGTCTGTTGCGACTGCGCCGAGAGCGGCAGCCGGATGCCTGCGTAGACGCCGCCGAAGGCGCCGATGGCCTGGCGCAGCGTGAAGCTGTCGATGGGGTTCACGCTGGCGAAGCCGGAGAGCTTGTCGTCCGCGCCGGCGATCTCGGCGCCCTTCTGCTCCCACCAGCCGAGCACGTCGGCGCAGACCGCGCCGTTATCGGTGGACGCATCCCCCGGCTTGTAGCCGAAGGTCTCGTAGGCCGCGATCGCCTGCTCCTCCGTCATCACGCGGCCGACGCCGGAGGCATCCGTGGTCCACGCCTGCACCATGTGGCCGAGGGCCGCGATGGTGCAGTCGCCGACCGTGTCGTTGCCCAGCATCGGCCAGGACTTCACCCGGCTGAACCAGTCAGCCGTGGCGGCAGGCGCCGGGAGCGGCTCGGCTGCGGTGTAGCGCGCGAGCGGGGCGACCGGGACGCCAGAGCGGCGCGGCCGGCGCCCGAGCTTCATGCCGGAATGATCGGTCATGCGTGGGGCGCCCGCGCGGCGAGCGCCTTGGTGGCACCCTGCTGCGCCAGATAGCTGGTCAGCGCAGCCACGGCGGCCTGCGCGGCGGTGGCGGCCGTCACGCTGGTGGGGTTCGCCTGAAGGGTGGAAAGGGCCGCCTGGGCCGCGCCGGTGAGGGCCGCGATCTGCTGCATCACCTTCGGGTCCGCGTTCGGCTGCGCGGCGGAGAAGGCGCTTTCGGCCGCCATAGCGACGGTGAGGGCTGCTTCCAGATCGCCGTAGAGCACCTGCGTCTGCGCCGCAGTGGCGCAGCCGGCGAGCAGCAGGGCGGCGGCGAGGCCGCCCAAGAGGGTGTTTTTCATGCGATTATCCTTGCTTTAAAAGGTTCTCGGGGAGCGGCGCGCTGGCCGTCGGAGGCGCCGCCGGATGGCCGAAGGCGTCCACCGCCGCCAGCGTGTCGGCAATCAGGCTCGGCATGGCCTGCGCCAGGTGGTGCTCGACCGCCGCCTGCGCCGCGTCCCGCACCAGCTTCTCGACCGACGATGCGCCCTGATCGGAGGGCACCGCCACGTGATACAGCGCGCCGGCGACGATGCCGGCGGCGACGATCCACGTCGTCTGCCCGGTGAGCGCGTGGGCCACGGCCGCCGCCACGCCACCGATGGCGAGGCCGACGCCGTTGATCGTGGTTGGGTCCCGCGCCCAGCGCAGGAATGCGGCCTTATTCATGATTGAGCGCCGCGAGCAGCCGCTTCGCGTCCCCATCGTTGGGCATCGTGCCGCGCAGCAGGGCTGCTTCGAGCATGGGCACGAAGGGCGCCACCGTCGCGTCCTGGCGCATCAGCACCAGGGCCAGGCGGATCGCGTTGTTGATCACGCTGTCCATTGAAAAACCTCCGGATCAGGAGGTTCGAGACTACGGATCGGGGGGGTTGGGCGGCATGACCGCAGGCGCGGTCAGAAGCCGAAGGTGCGCTGCCTTGGGTCGCGCCCGCGAGGGGCCGGGGGTGCCGCCGGCGTGCGCGCCAGATGGCGCCAGACGGCGCTTTCGGTGCAGCCGAGCCGGCGGGCGATCTCGGCATAGCTCTCGCCGCGCGCCCGATACAAGCGCGCCCGCCACGTTTTGGCAAGCGGCACCTTCAAATACTCGCCGCGGAAGGCCTCGGCCAGCGCCAGCGCGGCCGGCACGCCGACATGCGAGGCGAGCGCCTCATGCGCGGCACCCGAGGCATCGCGCGGAATGTAGAGCCGCGTGCCCCCGCGCCACTCGATGAGCGCGAGCGCCGCCTCGGGCGAGAGCACCCGGAGCACGAAGGCGACAGCGGTATCGGGATCGTCGGCGCTCACGCGCGCACCCCGAGGGATGCGCGCGTGGCCGGCTCAGCGTTCGGCCGCCTCGACGAGGACGGCGACGGCGGGTTCGAGATCGCGCGCCAGCAGATCGCACAGCGCGCCGAACCCGGAAGCATCGAACGGACACTCGCCATCCTGCGCGGCGAGCGCCCGCAGCACCGAAACCACGCCGAAGGCGCGGAGCGATGCCACGGCGACAGGTTCAGGCATCGGAAGCAGCGTGCGGGCCTTGGCCGAGGAGCTTGGCCTGCCGTTTGCGGTAGGCCGCGTGCGCGCGGATTTCGGCCATGGTGTAGCCGCGCGAGGCGGCCTCCTCGCGTAGCGCGTCCATCTGGCGCCTGTTCTCGGCCATTTTCTCCAGAAACAGGGCGTAGAAAGTGCCCAGCTCCTGAAGGGTTTCCGTCGGCAGGTCTAAGTGACGGGCGCGGGAAGGCGAGATCGAGGCCGGGAGGGCGCGCTGCGGAGCATCCACCGCCAGCGGCTCCACGGCATTTTCTATCTTGAGTTTGCCGTCCAGCAAGTCGAGCACCCACGCCCGAAACCGCTGAGCAGGCGGCGTGCGCACGAAAAAGGCCAGGAGGCGCAGGCCACGCGGGCTGAACACGCGAAGGGTCTGCGGGCCGCCCGGCGTGGGCAATGTGAGCATGCAGGTCTCTTCCGCCATAAACTCGTCGGCATGGCGCTGGTAGACCATGTTGACAGAGCGCGCCGCCTTCATGGCCAAGCACGCCGCGAGACCGGACGCTGGCAGCCAAAGCTGCCCGTCCACGTCGAAGGCGTCCAGCGGGATGCCCTGATAGGTCAGAACCTTCTTGATTATCACGATAGCCGTCTCCTACGTATCGAACGCCCCCCATGGACGTCCGGGTGCTCAAAAGCTGCCGTAGGTCAGCCGCGCACGTCTTTGGGCTGGGGCAAGCCCCCACCTTCGGACATTCACGTGCGCCACCCGGACATAGGGAGAACCCCGCTTCGCGGAGGTGGGCGCCTACGGACAACTGCGAGGGGTGCGGATTTGAGGCCGCGCCAATCGCCCAACCACGCTGCCCCAACTCTCCCCCCCGCGTCAAGTCCGTCATTCGGCCGCCGCCTCCCGCGCTTTTTCCCGCGCGAGCCACGCCTTCAGCCCCTCGATCACCGCGTTCGCCTGCTCGGGCGAGCACCACGCGGGAGAGGCAACGCCGGTCTGCCGCCGGCAGAACGCCGAGAGCGCGCCGAGGCTCGCGTCCGTCACGTGCGGCGCGAGCGCGCCCCACAGCGCGTAGATCTTCGCCACATGCGGCTCCGCCGGCCGTTTGGCGCGCGGCTTCTGCGGCACCCAGCCGAGCCGCTTGAACTCGCCGAGCACCCGATGCAGCGCCGCATCGTCGATCGCCGCAGCGCTCTCATGCTTGCCCACGCGGAGCAGCACGGCGCGATAGCTCGCCTCGTCGAGCGCCATCTCCTTGCGCGCGATGTGGATGCGCGCGAGGAGCGCGCGGCGATCGGGCGCGCCGCTCACTTGCATTCCTCCTCGAAGGCGATGCCGGCGCGGATCGCGAGGTTGAACACCCGCGCGAACTGCGCGGCGAGCTCCGAGACGTTGTGCGCCGGCAGCAGGAAAAACACCTTCACCATCACACCCTCCTCGTCGGGAGAGATGAGCGCGAGGCGGACGTCGCCGCTCTGATAGGCGAAGAGTTCGA
>DAHXNW010000110.1 GCA_027365195.1 Acetobacteraceae bacterium | reverse complement strand
TCGAACTGGGCGTTGCGATCGGGATGGCCGGTCCCTTCGCGGGTCTTGGCGTTGGCTTGCAGGCTGAAGCCCAGCCGCTTCAGCAGGCGGCCGACCAGCTTCTGACCGGCGGTGAAACCCCGCTCGGCCAGAGCTGTGGACAGATGGCGCTGACTCTTGCTCACCCACAGCAAGGCCGCTTCCGGATCGCCGCGGATGGACGACTGCACCAGCTTCTTCAAGGCGGCCAAAAGCCCAGGCTGGGTCTCGGTCGCCGGCTTGCCACCGCCACCGCGACGGCGAACCCGCGGGCTGAACATCACCGCGCCCGAGCGCAGGTCAGCCAGGCCACGGCCGATCGTGCTGCGCGCAATCCCGGTCGCACGCGCGACCGCCACTACTCCGCCATGCCCGGCCGCGCGCGCTTCACTGGCCGCAAACAGCCGCCGCCCCCTCTCGTCCAGGACCGGCGCAAGCGCCTCGAAGCGGGCCTTGATGGGAGCAGTGTCGATCATCCGCTCAGGATAGACCCTCCAGTCCCCAGGTCACGCCAAATTCCGGATTCATTCGTTGCGTTCTCGCCGCACTCTCGATTCTTTTATTCCGATTCGGTTGCCCGGGCTCAGGCCCTAAGCTTCCCTCGCCCACACGGGGATGGTTTTGCATCAAGGCCGTGCGCTGACGCTTGATGCCAGCGTGGGCATCGGCGCGGTGACGGGGTGGCCGCATTTCGGGCAATGGGCGGGGTGGCAGGCGCGGCAGAACGGCTTGCCGCATTGCGGGCAGGGGGCGAGCCCGGCCTGGGTGAGGAGATGGAGAGCCTCGTCGCAGGCCAGACGCGGCCGTTCGGCGGACAGGCTGGCGGCGCAAGGCGGGGTCTCCAGCCGCCGCGCCAGCGGGTTCCAGTCGAGGATGAGTTCCCGCTCCGCCTTGCGGCGGCGGAGTTGCACCGTAAACCGCGCCACCGGCATCACCAGTTCCAGCGTCTGCACCCAGGAGACGCTGACGCGGAGCGCGTATTGGCGGGCGAGGTCGTCGAGTTTGGCGCGATACTCGGCGGCGATCGCCGTGCGCCGCTGCGTTTCGCGGCTTCGCGCCGGGTCATCGGAGGCGAACTGAGCCTCGCGCCGCAGCGCTTCGCGATGCAGGTCGTTGTGATAGTCATGGAGCCGCGCCTGGTCGCGCTCGAGGCGGCGGCGGAGGGTTTTGAGGAAGGGTGCAAGCGCCGCCTCAAGCCGCGGCGTGATGGCGCGGGCAAGAGTGTCCTCAATCCGCGACGCTTCCCAGACCGCCGGTAAAGCCTCCGCCGATGGCATCGGGGCATCGTCCTCGGCGCCCTCCAGCCACGGCATGACACCGGTGAGGACCGCATCCGGCAGGGCGCCGGTGGCGAGATTGAGGCCGAGCGAAAGCAGGCCCTCGCGCTTTTCCTCCGAGACCGCGGCATAGCGGCAGACGAACAGGAGGTAGCGTGTCCACGCCGGCGCGACACCAAGCAAGCGATGCGTCGCGTTATCGAGCGCGAGTTCATGGGCCAGCACATTTTCGGGTTCGGCGGGCAGGCGCAGTTCC
>DAHXNW010000109.1 GCA_027365195.1 Acetobacteraceae bacterium | reverse complement strand
CTGCTCGGCCGGTGTCATCTGGCGATGCGTCGTGGAAGCCGGATGGCAGGCGAGCGATTTGGCATCGCCGAGATTGACCAGACGCTTCACCAGACGCAGCGCATTGTAAAAGGCGATGCCGCCGCGCTCGCCCCCGCCGACACCAAAGGTCAGCAGCGAACAGGCGCGCCCGCCGAGGTATTTCTCCACCAGGGGAAAATAGGGGCTGTCGGGAAAGCCGGCGTAATTCACCCAGGCGACCCGGCGGTCCGCCCGTAGCGCCTCGGCGATGCGGCGCGCGTTCTGCACATGGCGCTCGACGCGCAGCGCCACCGTCTCCACTCCCTGCAACAGCAGGAACGCGCTGAGCGGCGCGAGAGCGGGGCCGGTGGTGCGCAGGCAGAAATTACGGCAGCGCTCGATATAGGCGGTGGGGCCGAAATGCTGCGCATACACCAACCCGTGATAGGAGGCATCGGGCGTGTTGAGCATCGGGAAACGCGTGGCATGCGCCGGCCAGGAGAAGCGCCCGCCATCGACGATCGCGCCGCCGAGTGTGGTGCCATGGCCGCCGAGGAATTTGGTGAGCGAATGGATGACGATATCGGCACCGAAATCGATCGGCCGGAGCAGCACCGGCGAGGCGACGGTGTTATCGACCATCAGCGGCACGCCATGCCCATGCGCGACTTCCGCGAGGGCCGCGATATCGCAGACATTGCCAGCCGGATTGCCGACGCTCTCGCAATAGACCGCCATGGTGTCGGCATCGATCAGCCGGCCGATATCGGCGGCGGCATCGCTGGCGGCGAAGCGCACCTGCACCCCCTGGCGTGGCAGCACATGCGCGAACAGCGTGTGCGTGGTGCCATAGAGTTGCGGTACCGAGACGATGTTGCGCCCGACGTCGGCGAGGGCGAGCACGGCATTCTGCACCGCCGCCTGCCCGGAGGCGAGACAGAGCGCGCCCACACCCCCTTCGAGCGCCGCGATCCGCCGCTCCAGCACCGCTGTCGTCGGGTTGCTGATGCGGCTGTAGCGATAGCCTTCGGCTTCCAGGTTGAACAGGGCGGCGGCGTGCTCGGCGCTCTCGAATTCATAGGCGACGGTTTGATAGATCGGCACGGCGACCGGATGGATCGGTGCTGCGGGGTCATAGCCGGCGTGGATGGCGAGCGTCTCGGTCCGCATGCAATGGCCTTTCAGAAACGATACGATATGATATCGTATGGCGTCGCGCGCTATTTCCGGAAATGGGTTTGCAGTGCGAGCGGCGCAAGAATTGGCGTCGTTCCCGCATGCAAATTTGCTTATCGAGAGTGGTAAAAATACAGCATCTGCCAGACTTTAGGTTTTCGGGTTAGATAGCTACGTCGGATTTGCTACTGGGAGTTGGGAAGCACGCGTCCGACGCGGCACCCGTGTCAATACCGCGTGTAAAAATCGTATTCTTCGTTGTCGCGGGCATCGCGATGCTGTTACTTGTCTGCCTGGAACATCCCTAACCAACTCCGATGCCGAGAGGTTGCATGTCGAACGTTCTGGCTACCGACGATGTCACGCGCGCGTATGCGTTCGAGGCGGTGATCGCCGAGATTTGCGATATGGGTTGGGAAGATCTCGACGAAGCGGCGATGATCGATGCCGCCTGGGCCTATTATTTTTTCTCGGTGCAGTTTCGCGAAAACCTTTTGCTGGCACGCGCGTTACATCCCGCGGATGAAAAACTGCGCGATCTCGAGCGCGAGGAATGCAACACCAGCAATCTCTCACCCTGGCCGGGTGTCGCCGAGGCGGGCGAGGCGCTCGATCACGATGCGTTCATGCAGCGCCTGCTGGCGCTCTCGCCGATCGGTGCGGAGAAGCGCGCGCATTTCGAGATGCTCGGCGCGCAGTATCTCGCCATGGTGCGTGGCCTCGATCCGCTCATCCGCGCGCTCAGCATCGCGAGCTATGAGGATGGCGGGCTCGAGCGCGTGTTTCGCGCCATGCTGCGCGCGCCGTCGCTCCCCAATCCGCTGCTCGCCGCCTTCCGTCATTTTCTGTCTGAACACATCCGCTTCGACAGCGACCCCGATCAGGGGCACGGCGCGCTCGCGCGCCATCTGCGCCCCGACGACCGCATCCTGCCGCTCTGGACAGGCTTTCGCGATCTGCTGCGCGCCTGCGCGCCGGATTTGGGGTAGTGGGTCAGTTTGGAAAGCAAGCCGGCGCGGGCCGGCGCCGAACTTCAAACTGACCCACTTCCGGATTTGGCGCACGCTTGACAGTGCTGGCTGTCGCATGCCCGATAACCGGGTGAGGTGGCGCCATGAGCAGTGACGACGACGTGCTGAGCGAGACGCGCGAGGGCGTGATGCGGATCGTTTTCAACCGCCCGCAGGCGCGCAACGCGCTGACCTTCGCCATGTACGAACGTCTGGCCGCCCTTTGCGCAGAGGCGGAGGCGATGCCCGAGGTGCGCGTGCTGCTGCTCACCGGCGCCGGCACGCGGGCGTTCGCCGCCGGCACCGACATCAACCAGTTTCGCGAATTTCGCACGCCGGAGGATGCGATCGCCTATGAGGCGCGCATCAGCCGCGTGGTCGGCGCGGTCGAGGCCTGCTCCAAGCCGACCATCGCCGCCATCGCCGGCGCCTGCACCGGCGGCGGTGCGGCGATCGCCGCCGCCTGTGACCTGCGCCTCGCCGCCGGCAATCTGCGCTTCGGCTTCCCGATCGCGCGGACCCTCGGCAACTGCCTCTCGATGGAGAATTACGCCCGGCTTTATGCCCTGCTCGGCCCGGCGCGCACCACGGATCTGATCTTCACCGCGCGGCTGATGGAGGCCGCCGAGGCGCTGGCGATCGGGCTGGTGCAGGAGGTGGTGGCCGAACCGGATGCTCTGCTGGCGCGCGCCGAGACGCTCGCGGCAACCATCGCCGGCCACGCGCCCCTCACTTTGCGCGCGACCAAGGCAGCCTTGCGCCGGCTGCGCCCGCCGCTCGACGAGCAGGCGGGTGAGGATCTGGTGTTGATGTGCTACATGAGCCAGGATTTCCGCGAAGGCATGGAAGCCTTCCTCGCCAAGCGCGCCCCGGTATGGACCGGCGCGTGATCCCCATGGAGGCATGATGTCCGCCGCACCGCTCGCCCGTTTCACCGTGATCGACCTCACCCGCGTGCGCGCCGGCCCGACGGCGGTGCGCCAGCTCGCCGACTGGGGCGCCAATGTGATCAAGGTGGAGCAGCCAGAGGGTGATGGCGGTCTCGGCGGCGCGCGGCACGGGCCGGATTTCCAGAACGTGCATCGCAACAAGCGTGGCCTGACGCTCGATTTGAAACAGCTCGAGGGGCTGGAAATCCTGCTCAAGCTGGTCGATCGCGCCGATGTGCTGGTGGAGAATTTCCGCCCCGACGTGAAAGACCGCCTCGGCATCGATTACGCGACGCTCTCGGCACGCAATCCGCGCCTCGTCTATGGCAGCATCTCCGGCTTCGGCCAGACCGGGCCCTATCGCAATCGCCCCGGCTTCGATCAGATCGCCCAGGGCATGGGCGGGCTGATGTCGATCACCGGCCTGCCCGGACAGGGGCCGGTGCGCGTCGGCATACCGGTTGCCGATCTCACCGCCGGCATCTTCTGCGCCATGGGCATACTGGTCGCCCTGCTGGAACGCGAGACCTCCGGTCAGGGGCAGTGGGTGCAATCCTCGCTGCTCGGCGCGCAGGTCGCCATGCTCGATTTCCAGGCGGCGCGCTGGCTGATGGACCGCGACGTGCCCGAGCAGGCCGGCAACAACCACCCGACCAGCATCCCCACCGGCGTCTTTGCGACCGCCGACGGCCACATGAACATCGCCGCCGCCGGCGAGGACATCTTCCGCCGGCTCTGCCGCGCCCTCGGCGCGCCGGAGCTCGCGACCGAGCCGGATTTCACCGATGCCGACGGCCGCTCGCGCCATCGTGACCGGCTGAACGCGGCGATCGAGGCGATCACCCGCACCCGCTCCACCGCCGAGTGGATCGAGCGGCTGAATGCCGCCGGCGTGCCGAGCGGGCCGATCAACCGCATCGATCAGGTGTTCGCCGACCCGCAGGTGCAGCACCTCGGCATGGCACGCGCCGTCGAACATGCAAAGCTCGGTCGCATCGAGCTGGTGGGGCAGGCGGTCTCGCTCAGCCGCACTCCCTGGGTGCTCGACCGGCCGACGCCGGAGCTCGGCGAGCATAGCGAGGAAATCCTCGCCGCCCTCGGCTACGCGCCGGCGCGGATCGCGGCACTACGCGAGGCGAAGGTGATCTGAAGGGTTGACGTTCGAGCCGCACCGGCAAGACTGCCAACCGCACCCTGGGCGTTGACACTATACTGCTTGCGCGCCGATATCGCGCATCCCTTGGGAGGGGGGTGGGATGCCGCTCGATCGCCGTACTTTGCTGCTCGCCGCCGGCAGTGCCGGGCTGCTCGGCGCCGCCGCCGCGCCGGTGGTGCGCGTCGGCGTACTCCGTTTCGGCACCGTGAGCTGGGAGATCGACGTCATCCGCCGGCATGGCTTCGATGCCGCCGCCGGCGTGCAGGTGGAGCCGCTGGTGCTCGCCGGATCGCAGGCGACGCAGGTCGCCTTGCAGGCCGGCCGCGTCGAGATCAGCGTGCAGGACTGGCTCTGGGTCTCGCGCCAGCGCAGCAGCGGGGCGGACTGGACCTGCGCGCCGTTTTCCAACGCGATCGGCGCCGTCATCGCCCCGCCGGCTTCGCCGGTGCGTACGCTCGCCGATCTGCGCGGCCGCCGGCTCGGCATCGCCGGCGGGCCGCTCGATAAGAGCTGGCTGATCCTGCGCGCCTTCGCCCTGCGGCAGGCCGGCCTCGATCTTAACGCCAAGACCGAGCGCAGCTTCGCCGCCCCGCCGTTGCTCGCGCATGAACTCGCCGCCGGAAGGCTCGACGCGGCGCTGACCTACTGGCCCTTCGTCGCCCGCGCCGAGGCCGCCGGGCTGCGCGTGGTGCTGAGCATCGAGGACGCTCTGCGCGGCCTCGGCATCGGGGCGGACGTGCCGATCACCGGCTATGTCTTCTCCGCCGCCTGGGCAGCCCGCGCGCCGGGCGCGATCGCCGGCTTCCTCGCCGCCGCCGAGCGGGCACGCGCGCTGCTCGCCACCTCCGATGCCGAGTGGCAGAGCCTGCTGCCGCTCACCGGGGCGGCGGATCAGGCCGAGTTGCTGCGACTGCGCGATGCCTATCGTGCCGGCATTCCCGGCCCGCTCACCGCCTCCGCGCGCGCCGCCGCCGCCCGGCTGTTCGATGTGCTGGCGGCGACCGGTGGCGCGGCGCTGGTGGGCGATGCGCACCATATCGCGCCAGGGACGTTCTGGCCGGCGGCGCCAACCTGAACCGGCGCGCCCTCGGCATCCGGCTGCTCTCCGGCGCGGGGTTCCTGCTGCTGTGGGAGTTGCTCGCCCGGCTGCTCGCGAGCCCGCTGCTGCCCACCGCCTCGGCGGTGTTCGCCGCCCTGGCGCGGCAGACGCTGCATGGCGCGCTGCTCGCGAGCCTCGCCATCACGCTCTGGCGCGTCGTGGTGGCTTTCGTCATCGCCATGCTGCTCGGCAGCGCGATCGGCCTCGCCATGGGCCGCTACCGCCGGCTCGATCTGTGGTTCGACAGTTGGCTCACCGCGCTGCTCAATCTGCCGGCCGTGGTGCTGATCGTGCTGATGTATGTCTGGTTCGGCCTGACCGAGTGGGCGGCGATCGCCGCCGTGGTGCTGAACAAGCTGCCGAGCACGGCGATCACCGTGCGCGAGGG
>DAHXNW010000099.1 GCA_027365195.1 Acetobacteraceae bacterium | reverse complement strand
CCCGCCACATCCCGCCGCTTAGGATCTCGGCCGGGCGGAAGCGGGATTTATAGGCCATCTTCTGGCT
The DNA here is from genome assembly GCA_027365195.1 of Acetobacteraceae bacterium. GTDB lineage: Bacteria > Pseudomonadota > Alphaproteobacteria > Acetobacterales > Acetobacteraceae > DAHXNW01. Next base: position 4,140 of record DAHXNW010000099.1, on the reverse strand, counting down.
GTCGGCGACCCAATAGCCGAGATACACATAGGGCAGCCCGAGCTCGCGCGCCCGCCCGATCAGCCAGAGCACGGCATGGATGCCGAGCGAGCGCCGCGCCAGCGCCGGCAGGAAAAAGCTGTAGACGGCCGATAGCCCATCGCTCAGCCGGTCGGTCAGGCAGGCACCGACCAGATGATCATCGGGGTTGCGGAATTCCACGATGCTGGTCTCGATCGGCGTATCCTCGACCATGGCGCGATAGTCGTAGAAACTCATGCTGGCCATGTCGCCATGCCGGTGGCGTGCCTGCTGATAGCGCTGGAAGAGCTGAAACTGCTCCGCCGTCGCGCGCGCCGGCACCTCGAAGCCTTCCAGCTCGGCATTGGCGCGGGCGATGCGGCGCATCGTGCGGTCCGGCTCGAACCCGGCAACCGGGATGCGGATCGGCACGCAGGCGCGGCAGCCCTGGCAGACCGGCGCATAGGCGATGTTGTGGCTGCGTCGGAAGCCGGCGCGCGACAGCCGGTCGTGCAGCGCATCGGCATCCTGCCCGGTGATCTCCGTCACCACCTTGCGCTCCGTCCGTCCCGGCAGATAGGGGCAGGGCAGCGGGGCCGTGGTGTAGAAAAATTGTAGACGGCGCGGCGGCTTATAGGTCATGGGTGCGAGTTCCTGCGGCCATGATCCAGAAGCTTGCCCCGCCGGTCAATGGCTGTTTCCGGCCGCCCTCAGTTTGTTGCCGGCATCGCCCCGTCCTGCGCGCCCAGAGGGATCACGTCCGGAGGGATGGGATCGATTGGTGTCGGCGGCAGCCCGACCGGCGCCCGGCGCGCTTCTGCGAGGCACGCGGCCACCATTTCACGCAGCGAGGCGGCGTAGCGGTCGGCGTCCACCGCCGCACGCAACCGCTGGTCGCCGATGGCATCCTCGGGCCACAGACCGACCAAGATGACCACACCGGGCAGGCGCTTGCGCAAGCGACGGATGGCATAGCGCAGATGCGAGGGCGTGCCGGTGATGTGGGCGTAGCAGAGACAGACCATCAGCACACCCTCCGGCTGTTGCGCGAGGAGGGTGGCGCGCGAGCCGACCGTCGCGTGCGGCGCCACGCTCGCGCCCAGCCCGTGCTTGCCGAGCACCTGCGCCAGCATCGCCGAGGCCATGTCATCGAGCGGGCCACGGCCGGCGATGCACAGCACGGCCGCCGGCGCGCACCATGCTGGCGGCAACGGCGCGGGCGGTGGTTCCGGCGCCTCGCCCGATGGGGCCGCCGGCTCGCCCTCGTCGGCGTCGGACAATTCGCCCAGCAACTCCGCGACACCCTCGCGGATCCGCGCGATCTGCATCTCGCTCAGCACATCGCGCGCGATGTCGGTTGCGGCCAGTTGCAGCCCGGGGATCGCGATCTCGTCGTAATAGAGACTGAGCGCGCGCGTCTTCAGCGCCGTCTCGGCGAAGTCCTGCACCTCGTCCACATCGCCCGCGAGCATGCGATGGTAGAAATTCTCCGCCGGCGTCAGCGCCGGGCGATTGCCCAGCAGCACGTCGAGAAACTCCAGCCGGTCGACATGCCGGCCCAGCACCACGAGGCACAGTGTCAGCGGCATTGATAGAATCAGCCCGATCGGCCCCCACAGCCAGCCCCAGAAAATCGCCGCGACCACCACCGAGACGGGCGACAGCCCGGTGCTGTGGCCATAGACGAGCGGTTCCACCGCCTGCCCCATGATGCCCTCGGTGATCAGGAACAACGCCGCCGTCCACAACACCATCGACCAGCCCGGATCGACCGCCGCGGCGAGCGTGAGCGGCAGGGCGGCGGCGAGGATGGAGCCCATGTAGGGCACGAAGCGCATCAGCGTGGCGACGATGCCCCACAGCACCGGGTTCGGCACCCCGATCAGCAGCAAACCGGCGCCGATCAGGCAGCCGAAGGTGGCATTCAGTGCCAGTTGGGTGAGAAAATAGCGGCCCAGCCGGCGACCTGCGTCATCCATCGCCATCATCGTGCGGTGCAGATCGCGGGCACCGAACAGGCGGATCAGCCGGTCGCGCAGATCCTCCTGCTGCAACAGGATGAACATCGCGACGACGAACACGATACCCGTGGTGGCGAGCGGCGCGAGCGCCGGGGCGAGGATGCGCTGCGCCATCGCGGCCGGCGATGCCGGAGGCTCGCGGATTTCGACCGGCACCGGCGCCGCCGCGGCGTTGCGGGCGGCGGGCGTGGCCGGCCGGCTGGTTGGCAGCGCTGCCTTGCTGGCGCGCGCGCCCTGCCGCGCCAGTCGTTCCAGCAGATCCGACAGCCGCCCCGCCGTCATCCCCTGCGCGGCCTGTATCTTATCCTCGATCGCGCTCGCATAGCGTGGGGCGTCGGTGGCGAGCGAGGCGAGTTGCGTGCCGATCACCGCGCCAAGGCCGAGGATGACACCGAGCGCCAGCAGCATCGCGATCAGCACCGCCGGCATCCGCCGCAGCCGCAGCCGACGCAGCAGATCCACCACCGGGGCGAGGATGAAGGACAGCAGCACTGCCAAGGTGATCGGGATCAGCACGTCGCGTGCAATCGACAAGGCAGCGACGACGACGACACCGGTCGCCAGCGTCATCAGCCCCGACGTGCCGGGCGTTTCGGCTGGCGCGACCGGGGTGCGCAATCGGGGCGGCGGCAGCGGCAGGTCCGACATCGTCAGCGATTCCCCAAAGATGCGGGCCGGTGAAAACTCGACCTCGACGCATCATGCACGATCGAACCCATGACTCCATCGGCAGGCAGATGGTTGCATCGGTGAGCGCGCGGAACGATGCCTTCTTCTATTCCGCCGCCGCGCGGAGTGCGGCGCCGGCGGCGAGCGCACAGCCGGGCAGGGCGAGGGCCAGCAAGGCGCCGAGCAGCAAAAGCGCCGGGCGCGCCGGCAGCCCGCTCGCCGCCGCATCGGCCGCCGCGGCACCGAAGATCAGCACCGGCGTCGCGAGCGGCAGCACCAGCAGCGGCAGCAGCACGCCGCCCCGCCGCGCGCCGAGCACGATCGCCGCCCCCGCCGTGCCGAGCAGCGAGAGGGTGAGCGTGCCCGGCAGCAGCCCGGCCAGCAGCGCCGGCAGAGCCGTCGGGCGGATGCGCAGCATGATCGCGAGCGGTGCGGCGGCGAGCAGCAGCGGCAGACCGGTGGTGAGCCAGTGCGCGGCGGCTTTGGCGAGCGCCATCGCGGCGGCGGGCAGGCCGCAGAGCAGCAGCCGGTCGAGCGAGCCATCCTCGTAATCGGCGCCGAACAGCCGGTCGAGCGGCAGCAGGGCGGCGAGCAGCGCGCAGACCCAGACGATCCCCGGAGCCAGCCGCGCCAGCACATCCGGCGCCGGGCCGATGGCGAGCGGAAACAGCGCGCCGGCGACAAAAAAGAACAGCAGCGCGGCCCAGCTATCGGCGCCATGGCGCAGCGACAGGCGCAGTTCGCGCGCCAGCAGGGCACGGAAAATCTTCATGACAAGGCGAGCCGCGCGGCATCGGGCAGCGGCAGCGGCAGATGCGTTGCCGCCACCAGCATCCCCCCGCGCGCCCGGTGCGCCGCCAACAGCCCCCCCAGCGCCTCGACCGAGGCGTCGTCCAGCCCGAGGGTCGGTTCGTCGAGCAGCCAGAGCGGTGCCGGGCAAAGCAAGAGCCGGGCGAGCGCCAGGCGTCGCTTCTGCCCGGCCGAGAGCAGCCGCGCCGGCAGGCCGGCCAGCGCCGCGAGGCCGAGGGCGCCGAGCGCATCGTCGATCGAGCCGGCGCCGATCGCCGCATCGAAACGCAAATTCTCCGCCACACTCAGCCCCGGCTTGATCGCATCCTGATGGCCGAGATAGGCGAGCCGGCCGGCATGCACGCCACGGTCGGCGAGCGCATCCTCGCCGCCCCACAGCAACCGCCCGGCGGCGGGGCGGACCAGACCGGCGAGCAGGCGCAGCAGCGTCGATTTGCCGGCGCCGTTGCGCCCAAGCAACAGCAGCGCGCCGCCCGGCGCGAGGGTGAAATCGACCTCGCGCAACACCAGCCGCTCGCCGCGAAACGCCGCCAGCGCCACGCCGCTGAGGGTGGAATTTTCCGGTAGCGTGATGGCCGCGCTCTCCTCTGCGTCGTGCTGCCGGTTGGTAGGGGGGATTGGCGGCATTTAGCAAGGCCGG
>DAHXNW010000097.1 GCA_027365195.1 Acetobacteraceae bacterium | reverse complement strand
AATAAGGCCAGGGCGCTGCCCTGGACCCGCTGGGGCCAGCGGCCCCAGACCCGCGTTTCGGGAAGGTTTCCAAAGGCATTGCCTTTGGTGGGGGCCTGGGGCGAAGCCCCTGGTCTGATAATTACCATGCAGCGTTTATTTCTCAACACACCCCAAAAGCAATGAGACACCCGGCTGGCGGCGTTGTGCTGCCACAAGATCACGCGGTCGCGTTGTTGAAAAGGTCAATCGCGGATTTTGGGAGTGTCACCCCCCGCCTCCCTGGTCCAGCGGAGAGGTGTGACACCCCAATCGAGGGGGAGTCACTTTTGCATGCGATTTCATAGTCGCGTTCGAAATCGGCCGCTGTCCTCACGGCATGGCGCGGCGGCATGAACGGCGGCTTGCTGCCTGCGAACAGGATGCCGGTTGTGAAGCCATCATCGGCGGCGAAGCGCGTCAATGCCTCCGTCTGGAGGGTGGCGGGGGCTGCTGCATCGGACGCGTGGACCGCCTGCTTCCAGGCCCGCTGTTCGGCGCGGAAGGTGACGCAGGGGCTGAGCACGTGGATAATCGAGAATCCGGGGTGGTTGATGCCGGCGACGATCAGGCGGGCGAGGTCGTTGGGGTTGCCGGCAAAGCCGCGGGCAAAGAAATTCACCCCCGCGGCCAGCGCAAGCAGCAGCGGCGCAACCGGCGAGATGCCGGTGCCTTCGGGCGTCAGCTTGCTTTCGCACCAATCCGGTGCCGTGGTCGGCGAGGCTTGGCCCTTAGTCATGCCATAGACCTGATTATCCATCAGGATATAGGTCATATCGACATTGCGCCGGCAGGCATGGAGGAAATGATTGCCGCCGATCGAAAGGCCATCGCCGTCACCGCCGGCGGCGATCACCGTGAGATCGGGTCGCGCGAGCTTGACGCCAGCGGCCAGCGCCAGCGCCCGGCCATGGAGGCCATGGAAGCCATAGACGCTGGTATAAGCCGGCAAGCGCGACGAGCAGCCGATGCCGGAAATCAGCGCGATGCTCTCGCGCGGGCGGGCGAGTTCGGCGCAGGCCTTGGCGAGCGCCGTCAGCACGGAATAATCGCCGCAGCCCGGACACCAGATCGGCTTGATGTCCGATTTGAAGTCTTGCGCGGTCAAAACCGGGGTATCAAGCATGGCGGTCACTCCCACATGGCGAGACGGGCGAGGATTTCGGCGGGACGGATCGGCAGCGGCCCGGGGCGGCTGATCACCGCGACCTCGGCCGGCAAGTCGTAATTGGCGCGAAGGAATTTGTGGAATTGCCGGCCGTGGCTCTGCTCGACGACGAGCAGCCGGCGTACCCCCACGAGTGCCGCCGCCAGGCGCGCCGGCTGGGCCGGAAGCAAGAGGCGGAGCGAGATCAGCCGGACCGCGCGGCCCGCTGCCCGCGCCCGCCGCGCCGCTGCGCGCGCCGGGCCGGTCGCCGAGCCCCAGGTGAGGAGCGCGATCTCGTCCCCATCCTCCCCCTCGCGATCCGCCCACGCCGCGCCGTAATCGAAGGTCGCCAATTTGCGCGCCCGCTTGTCGAGCTGGGCGTGATGATCGCTGGCCTGCGCCGAGGGCGCCCCACGCGGCGTGTGTTCCAGCCCGTCGGCGACATAGGTGGTGCCCGGCGTGCCAGGAACAGCCATCGGCGAGACCCCGCTCGCGGTCAAGGCGTAGCGTTGATAGCCGGCCCCCTCCCCCGCCGTCGCGATCAGCCGGCCGGGAAGGGTCGGCGGCGCCGGCGGCGGCGCGATGACGGCGCGGGACTGGCCCAGCGCCTGATCCGAGAGCACGATCGCCGGGGTCTGCAAGGTTTCCGCCAGGGCCACCGCCCATTGCGTCGTGAACACGCAGTCGCCGATGCTGTTGGGCGCTAGCACCAGGTGCGGCGCATCGCCGTGCAGGCCATGCACCGCGATGTCGAGGTCGCTTTGCTCGGATTTGGTCGGAATGCCGGTGGACGGCCCACCCCGCATGACATCGACGACGACGAGCGGCGTCTCCGAGGCGACGGCGAGGCCGAGCGCCTCGATCATCAGCGAGAGCCCCGGACCAGAGGTCGCGGTCAGCGCTGGCGTGCCCGCGAAGGAAGCGCCGATCACCATGTTGATGGCGGCGAGTTCGTCCTCCGCCTGGACCAGCATCCCCCCGGTCTTGGCCAGCGCCGGCGCCATCCATTCCAGCACCTCGGTCGCCGGGGTGATCGGATAGGCGGCGACGAAGCCGATGCCGCCCTTGAGCGCGCCGAGGCCGGTCGCTTGATTGCCGCTGATATTCCAGCGCGCGCCCGTCGCCGCCGGCGGCGCGGCGAGGCGGCGCATCGGCGGCAGGCTGGCCGCGGCCTTCACGCCAAGCGCCAAGGCGCTCGCGCTGGCCGCCAGCACTGCGTCGCCCTTACGGCCGAGCTGGAGCGCCAGCACCTCGGTGACCAGCGTCTCGGGCAGACCGATCACAGCGGCGACGGCGCCGAGCGCGACCATGTTGGTCCGCCCCCCTGGCACCGCGCGGGCCAGTTTTTTCATCTCCAGCGCGACAACCTGCGCACCGCTCTCGCTGATCGCCGCCGGCACCTCGCCCTCGTCGGGATCGCAGATCACGAGGCTCGTCGCGGCGAGCGGCAATTCGGCGGCGAACCGGCTGAAATTCGCCCAGTCCAGAGCAACCAGAAGGTCGAAATGATCGTCGAGGGAGGAGACCGGCGCGGTCGTTATGCGAAGCAGCGCCGCCGCCTCGCCACCGCGGATCTGCGGTCCCATGGTGCGGGTCATCAGCCCGAAGAAGCCGGCTTTGGCAGCGACATCGAGCAAGATCTCGCCCGCCCGCATCGCCCCCGCGCCGCCCGAGCCAATCAGCGCCAGCGAGACCGCGCCGACGGCGGTCTGGTCCATGGCGCGCGACTGAAGCCAGGCGCCGTCGGCCGGCTCGGAAGGCTCCTCGGTCATTTCCCTGATGCGATCTCGTTCCACGGCACGCCTCCCGACAGGTCATTTATCAGGTATTTCCGTACCTGATGGCATTTATAGCCCGTGATCGCGCGCTATGCGTGCAACTCCTGATATTTCGCGAGCAAGGCCTCGCGTCCCTCGCGAAAATCCGGGTTGTCCTCGATGCAATCCGCCGGGCAGACCAGCCGGCATTGCGGCTCGTCTTCGGCGCCGACGCATTCCGTGCACCGCAACGGGTCGATGGTATAGATCGGCTCGGCCAGCGCGATCGCCTCGTTCGGGCAAACCGGCCGGCAGGCATCGCAACTCGTGCAATTCTCGGTGATCAGCAGGGCCATGATGTTCTCCCTCGTGCCACCGGATCAGGCGGCCTGCTCCAAGGCTTCCTCACGGGCCAGCTTCTCGTGGCGGAACGCCCCCCAGAGCGCCGCCCCGATCGCGCCGGCATAGATGGAATCAGGATGATTGCGCACCGGCCACTGCACTTTTTCCTGTCGCATGGCCTCCTGCATGGCGGCGACCAGCCCTTCGTCATGCGCCAAGCCACCGGTCATCAGCACCACCCCATCGACGCTGCCGATGGTCTTGATGAGCTTCGCCAGCCGGTCGGCCATCGAGGAATGGATGCCGCGCAGGATATTGGCGGCGCTGATGCCGCGCGAGACCATGTTGATCACGTCAGTCTCGGCGAGCACGGCGCAGATGCCGCTCACTTTCTCGGGGCTGGTGCCCTGCTTCGAGAGCGCGCCGATCTCGTCCTGGGCGATGCCGAGATAGCGCGAGATGTTTTCCAGGAACTGCCCAGAACCAGAGGCGCACTGGCTGGTCATCTTGTAGCTCAGCACCTTGCCGCGCCCATCCATGCGGATGGCGCGGCCGTGCAGCGCGCCGACATCGAGCGCCCCGCGCGCCTCGGGGTCGAGATAGATCGCCCCGCGCGCGTGCGTCGTCATCGAGTAGAAATGCCCGGTATGGAAGCTGAGCGACTCGCCTTCCCCGGTGGTGGCGACATAGTCGAGATCGCCATGCCGCATCCCGAGTTCCTCAAGTGCTGTATGATAGGTCTCGGTGGCGAGCTGGTACGGGTCGCGTTGGCGCACCCGATCGACGCGCTTGATAAGCCAGTTTGTCGCCGCGCCGTCGGTCTCGAAAATGACGGTCTTGACGGCGCCGGTGCCGACATCGATGCCCGCGGTTCTGGTCATTGCATTCCCTCCGTCAGTTGGCCACGGCGCGGCGCGCGAAGGCGGCGGCGCCAAGCGCCCCGGTGTAGATCGAATCGGGGTTGATGTTGATGACGACGTCGCCGTAGTTCGCGATGATAAGCTGGCGCAGTTCTTTTACCGCCGCCTCGTTCTTGGCCACCCCGCCGGTGAAAGTGAACTGGTCACGCACGCCCCCTGAGCGGGAAATGATCGACATGGCGCGCAGGATGATGGCGCGATGCAGGCCGGCGATGATGTCTTCGCGCTTCTCGCCGAGCGCCAGGCGGTCGCGGAGCTCGGCGCCGGCAAACACCGTGCAGGTGGAATTGATGCGCACGCTGCGCGTCGCCTGCATCGCCAGTGGCCCGAGTTCGTGCACTCCCATGTTCATCTCGTCGGCGATGTAGCCGAGATAGCGCCCGCACCCGGCGGCGCAGCGGTCGTTCATCTGAAAGTTCTCGACGATGCCCTGGTCATCGACCTGGATCGCCTTGGTATCCTGGCCGCCAATATCGAGCACGGTGCGCGTGCCGGGGTACATCATGTGCGCGCCAAGCCCGTGGCAGAGAATTTCCGAACGGATATGCTCCTTCGAAAATGGCAAGGTCACCCGGCCATAGCCGGTCCCGACCACCGCAACCTCCTCGGCCGGGATATCGAGTGCGGCGCGCACCGGGTCGGATACTTCCGCGACCAGATCGGCAAGTTCCGGTGACACATCGATCAGCCGAGCGAGCGCGCGCAACAGCTTGTCCTTGATCTCTCCGCTCGGCGGGCGGTTTTCCACCTCGATGATCGCCTTGTCGTAGAGATTGAGCAGCATGTCGTAGGATAGATTGGCCGCCTTCGCCGTTTCCTGGCCAACCGCCATGAAGCGCGAGCCGGCAAGATCGCGGAAGAAATCGGACTTGCGGCGCGCATCGCGCGCGAACAACGCCGGCGCGTCGGCCCGCAGTGCCACGAAGATCAGGCGGATGGCCTCCGCGATCGCCGCCTCGCGGCCCTTGAAGCGGTCGCCCTTGGCCTTGTCGAGGCAGGTCTCCTCCAGGTCGTCGAGTTGCTCGACGAACTGGCCCAGGCGGAAGCTGCGTTCAAGCGATCCAAGAAAATCCTCAAGCCTGCTCTCGGCCGCCACCACCGAGGCCAGGCCGCGCTGGAGCAGGGTGAACCGGGCCGCGAGCAGGGCCTCGTATTTCGCCACCTTGCAAGCGGTGTCGTAGTTGGCGCGGGAATTGGTGATCCCGCGGCCGAGGACATCCATATTCTCGTCGAGCACGACCGCCTTGGTGGTGGTCGAGCCGAGATCGATGCCGATGAAAGCGCGCATGTCCGTCGCTCCCGCCTAGGCCGCGCGCGCGGGGACGGATTTGCCCCCGCCGCGCCGCTGATCGATCATCTGGAAGTAGCTCTCCAGCCGGTTCTTGATGTTGGCCGGTGAAAAGTAGCGCGGATCGACCAGGTCGCTCTCGATGAACGCTCCCGGCTTGCCGGTTCGCCGCTCGATCTCCCGCAGCACCAGCAACTGGCCGGCGGAGAAGCTGTTGCAGCTCTTGATCGAGTTGATCAGCAGCCCGTCCGCCTGGTACTCCTCCATATACTGCTCGATCAGGTCAACGCGCGAGGGCAGGTTGCGGTTGGTGTAGCAACCGAGGCAGTACTCGGCGAGGCTCTCCAGCGGGTGGTCGGGATCGTGACGGAACCCCTGGTCGTAGAGGCCACCCACCTTGGTATAGGTGCTGGCGACAACGACGGCGCCGTCCTCATAGAACATCTTCCAGAAGTCGCGGAAGCTGGTCCAGTTGGGCGGGCCTTCCACCACCAGCCGGTAGCGCTCGGCCGGCATATCACCCGCGGGTGTCACCGGCCCCTGGCCGGCGGCCAACCGCTCGGCGATTTCGGCGCGCAGCAGCCGGTAGTAGAGAGTGGCATCCTCGGTGCCGCGGAACGCGGTGAAGATCGGGCCGATGTAGTAGACGCCGCCGAAATAGGCATCGATCGGCGAGGGCCGCGCCTTGGCCGATTCCAGCACCCAAACGAAATCTTCCTCGGCGCGGGCCGAACGCGCCAGATTTTCGCGCAGCCGGTCGATGTCGAATTTTACCCCGCTCACCCGTTCGAGCTTGGGGATCACCTCCTCGCGCAACTGCTTCACCACATAGGAGATCATGTTTTTGCTGATCCGCCCGTCCCCCTGATAGGGCACATGCAGCATCGCGGTCTCGCATTTGTAATGCTCGCGCAGCAGCTCGAACCATTTCATGAAGGTGAAGCAGCCGGTATAGGAGAGCAGCAGCAGATCGGGATCCGGCAGCTTCTGCCCGTCGGGGCCGATATTGCCCTTGGCGATCATCCCGAGATCCGCCTTCACATAGGTGCATACATCCTCGGAATGGCCACGCTTTTCGGCCTCCATGATGTAGGCACCGGTCTTCTTGCGCAGGCCGTTCTGGATCGCGTTGATCTCGGGCAGGTTGTTGAGCATGTCAAAGCACATGATCAATTCGTTCAGATTGCCCGGCACGAAGGTGGCCGCGACCTTGCGGCCATCCGCCACGGCGGTTTCCAGCTTGCGGTAGTTGCCGCTGATCATCTCCTTCTGCTTGAGCATCGAAGTATCCTTGATCACGGCGGCGGGGGGGGTCATGGCGTACTCCACAGCTTGATGGAATCAGCGAAGGTGCCGGCCTGCTCGCGGATCGGCTGCATCTGGCCGGAGTTCTCGGCGTATTTGAAGGCGATGAACGGGATGTCGTGAGCGGCGAGCACGCGCTGCAGCATTGGCCGTTCCAGGAGCGCTGGATCGCAGAAGCTCGGCGAGGCGAAGATGACGCCCTCGGCCCGGGTGCGCTTCACCGCCGCCACCAGATAGAGGCCCTTCTGCGCCGGGTCGGGTTCGTATTTCGCCGAGGTGTTGGCGGAATTGTGCAAATAGGCTTGGGCCAGATTGGCCACCGGGTCGCCGTCGAGCGACACGTCCGATTGTTCCCAGCGGTTCACCAGCATGAAATCGTCATCGACGATGTAGCAGCCGGAGAGCTCGATCGACTTGATCAGATTGAGCGGCGGCTGCTCGCAGAACGCGCCAGTGACAACGACGCGCGAATTATCCCGCCGCGGCCGGTCCGCCGCCGCCGCCGCGTCCAAGTACTCGCGCAGCATGCGGCTATGTTCCTCGACCGCCAGGACCATGCCGGCGCGCATCAGGAGATAGACCTCGGCCGAGGGCGCCTTCCACGGCTGGCGCGCGCGGAAGGCATAGACCTCGCGCACCAGGGCGCGGTTTTCGTTGTAGAGCGCGATCGAGGCGCGGATCGCCGCGTCCGTCACCGCGCGCCCGCTGGCCTCGGCCAGCATCTCGCGCAGCTCGGTCAATTCGTGGATGTAGAACGTGCCGCCCACGCCGTCGCTGAAATTCTGCGGCACGTCGAAATACCGGCTCCTGACCTTCGGGAACATGATTTTCCACATGCCGGAGAGATTGCGGATCACATCGCAGATCGACGGAAACAGCATCGCATCGACGAAATCGAGGCGGTTGGTCACGCCGAGTTCGATGGTCGAGCGCGGGATGCGGCAGATATAGCTTTGATAATAGGCGTCGCCCTGGATGACCTCGAGCTGTTCACCGCCGCCCAGAACACCGAGCGGCAGCCCGCCGGCGGCGTGGATCAGTTCGCGCGGCACATAGAAAGGCATATAGCCGACGACGATGCGCCCCGGCACGGCGGCTTTCCATTCCCGCGCGTAGGTGAAATTGAGGTCGTCGAATAGCGCCTGGCAACGGGCGATGATTTCGGTCACGGTGATGATTTCAGTCACGGGGGTACTCATGTCTATCGGTGCTCCCAACGAGGGGCGCGCTTTCCGAGAAAAGCCTGCAGGCCCGCCAGCGCGTCTCGGGTCCGCATCAGATCGTCAAGGTAGAGCGTTTCAAGCTCCGCCAGCCGTACCCGCGCGCGCGCGATAAGATCGCCGCGCGCCGCCGCCATCGCGCAGCGGAGCGCGGCGGCGCTTTTGTCGGCGAGGTGGGTCGCGAACCAATGTTCGGCGGCGGCTTCCGGGTCCGCCGCCACCGCCTGGATCAGGCCGGCGGCACGCGCTTCCTCGGCGCCGAGGCTGCGCCCGGAGAGCAAGAGATCTTCCGCCGCCGGCTGGCCGATGCGTTCGGGCAGCAGGCAGGACGCGGCCGGGGCGAAGACCCCGAGCCTGATCTCGGGCTGGCCGAACATCGCCTCGGGGGCGGCGAAGATGCGGGTGCCGGTCAGCGCGAGTTCGAGGGCGCCGCCCAGGCATTGGCCGCGCACCGCGAACAGCACCGGCACCGGGGCGGCGAGCAGGCGCAACAGCAGCGCGTGGAAGCCACGCAGCATGGCGGCGCAGGCGTCGGGCAGGTGTTCCTCGACGCTGGCGCCGAAGCTGAAATGCGGCCCCTCGGCGTCGATCAACACGGCAAGCGGCGCGCCCTGGCCGAGTTCCGCCGAGAGCGCGGCGTCCAGCGCGGCGAGCATGGCGGCATCCAGGATATTGGCCTTGGGCCGCGCCAGCCGCAGCCGCAGCAACGCCTCGCCGTGGCTGCGCCAGACGCGGAGCGGGGCGGCGCTCATCGTCAGCCCCCCGCGCGGGGGATCAGGCTTTCGACCAGTTCCTCCGTCCACGGCGCGCCTTGCGCGAGAGCCCGGCGCAGCGCCACGAAATCGATTTCACGATGGTCTCGCGGGCCTTCGTGGAAGGCGCGGAAGCCGGTGCGCGCCTCGGCCAGCATGTTGAGCGCGAGCCAGGCCCGCGAGTCTTCCTTGTTACGGTTCCACGTCTCGATTTTCGGCTTGCGCAGTTCTTCGAGGCTTTTTGTCAGGCATTCCGGGAAGGTCAGCAGCAGCTTGCCGCAAAGTGCTTCCACTTTCTGGTCGAGCAGCGACAAATCGACGACCCCGCGCGCCAGCATGCGCTTGCCTTCGGCCAGCGCCTCGCCGGCCTTGGGTTCGCCGAGTGCGAAGCGGCCCCATTCGTCCAGCATCCGATCGGTCATCACCAGCGGGTTCGCGACGAACTGTCCATCGACTTTCAACGCCGGGGCGATGTCGTGCAGCATTCCCATGCGGTACGCCTTGTGCGCCGACCAGTGCTCGCAAAGCGTGCCGGATTCCATCGCGCGCTCCATGCCGATCATCAGCGGCAGGAAATCGGTCGCGCCGCCGATCGCCGCCGAGCCGTGCTTGGGACCGGCCTGGCCGAGGCGCGCGAGGTCCTGGGCGATGGAGAAATCGCAGGCCATGCCGATTTCCTGGCCGCCGCCGATGCGCATGCCGTTGATGCGGCAAACCACTGGCTTGTCGCAGCCCAGGATGGCCGAGACCATGTCGTTGAACAGCCGCATGTATTGCCGGTATTCCTGCGGATTGCCGGCGTAGTATTCGGCGTATTCGGCGGTGTTGCCGCCGGTGCAAAAGGCGCGATCGCCGCTGCCGGTGAACACCACGGCGACCACGTCGCGCGCAACCGAGGCGGCGCGGAAAGCCAGGATGACGCCCTTGACCATCGCCGTGGTGTAGGAATTGAGCTGACCCGGATTGTCCAGAATGATCCAACTGTTATAGAGCCCGGCTACAACCGTCCCGTCCGGCAATTTCGCCGGGCGCTTCTCGACCCGGAGGCCGGGAAACGAGAGATCGGCAACCAACGTGTGCTCCACCAGGGTAGCGGGGCGGGTGCGTTCGGCGACGGCGAGCGGGGATTGCGGCATCGGGCGATTTTCCTCTCTGTCAAGCGGCGGGAACGAGGATGGCGCGGCGCTTCAGCGTGTGCGCGTGCGCGGCGGCGAACACGGCGTTGATGTCGTCCAACGGATGCTGTTCGATGAAGGGTTTGAGTTGCACCTTGCCGTCGAGCACGAGATCGAGCGCGGCGGGATAAAGCTCTGGCGGGCAGCCCCAGTTGCCTAGCGCGCGGGCGTCGAAGGCCATCAGGTTGGAGAGGCGCAGCTCGATCCGCTCCATGGTGAAGCCGACCACGGCGAGCGTCGCACCGGGCACCAGCAGGCTCCAGGCGGTGCGCTGGCCGGCGGCGGTGCCGGAGCATTCGAAGATCGTCCACTCGCTCTGCCGCAGCCCGCGCGCCGTGGCGAATTCCGCGATCGTCGGCTTCAGCGCGCGGGCATCGAGGGTGCGCGCATTGAGCGTCAGCGCGGCGCCGTGCCGGCCGATTTCGGCCAGTTTGTCGGCGTCGATATCGATCGCCACCACCGTGGCGCCGAAGGCATGGGCGATCTGCGCGGCATAGCCGCCGACACCGCCGATGCCGATCACGATCGCGAGCGCCCCCGGCCCCACGCCGGCGCGGCGCACCGCTTGGTAGGGCGTCGTCACGGCATCCGCCACCACCGAGACGTCGGCGAGGGTCAAACCGGCGGCTTCGAGGCGGGCGGGATCGACCGGGCAAAGACCGCGCCCAGGCACCCGGATATGGCTGGCGAAGCCGCCGTCGATATCGTTTCCCGGCATCTTCTGGCCGCGGCAGATGGTGGCGAGGCCGCGCCGGCAAAGATCGCAAACCCCGCAGGGCAGCACGGCGGGAACGATGACGGACTGGCCGAGCCAGCGCTCCGCGCCGGTCCCGGCGGCCACCACGCGGCCGCTGATTTCGTGGCCGAGGGTAAGCGGGAGCGGGTGGTTGGTGCGAACCCCGTCATAAAGATACCCGAGATCGGTGTGACAAACGCCGCAGCCGGCCACCGCGACGACCACTTCCCCAGCGCTAGGAGGGAAAGGCGCGAAAGCGCGGCGGACGAACGGCGCGGCTGGTGCCGTCATGGTCCATTGGGTGGCCGCCTCCGCCATGATCGCTCCTCCGTGCCGCTATTAGCGCATTACAGTGATAGAATACTAAATAAGGGCCGGTATTCCGTTTGCGCCTGATCGTTGGGGCGCGCTTTGATCCAGATCAATGCGGCAAGGGTTTTTCAGGTGATGCTTCATTCTACTGCTTTGGCCGAAAATAGGTAAAGCAGTATGTTTTTCAGTGAATCAGGCGCCAAAGGCGGGCCAACGCCCCCCTGGCTGGAGGATCGTGCATGAAAACCACCCTGCGCCCCGGCCTTTCGCGCAGCGAATCCCATCTCGTCGATCTTCCCCGCACGATCGATTTCATGGGCCCGGATTTGCGCATCTATGCCACCCCCGAATTGCTGCGCGACATCGAGTTCACCAGCCGCAATCTGCTGCTGGAACACTGTGATCCCGGCGAGGACTCGGTGGGCGTCGGGGTCGCGTTCGACCACACCGCCGCCACGCCACTCGGCATGGAGGTGCGCATCACCGCGACCGTCGCCGCGGTCGAGGGGCGGAGGATCGTCCTCGATGTCGTCGCGCACGACGCAATGGAGGAGATCGCCCGCGGCCAGCACACCCGCTTCATCGTCGAGATGGCGAAAGCGAAGCAGCGACTGGCGGCCAAGCTCGCCAAGGCCGCGGCCGGATGAGCCCACCCCGCCATCCGCCGGGGCCACGAGAGACCGACGCCACGGGAGGCATTGATGTATGAGATCCGCATCCACGGCCGCGGCGGACAGGGCGCGGTGCTGGCCTCCGCCATCCTCGCCCAGGCGTTTGTCGATGAAGGCAAGTTCGCCGTCGCCATCCCGAGTTTTGGCTTCGAGCGCCGCGGCGCCCCGGTCTCGGCCTGCCTGCGCATGGACGCCCGGGAAATTCGCGCGCTTACCAACATCTATTGCCCCGACTGCGTGATCTGCGTCGATCCCACCCTGCCGCGCATGGTCGATATCTTCGCCGGGATCAAACCCGGCGGGGCGCTGATCCAGGCAAGCGGCAAGCGCGCCGCGGCGATCGACCACCCGGCCGAACTCGCCACCCTCGGCCTCTGCGACGCGATGGGGATCGCGCTTGCGATTTTCGGCCGGCCGATCACCAACTCGATCATGCTCGGCGCCTTCGCTCGCACCACCGGGCTGGTCTCGCTGGCCGCCCTGATCGGAGCGCTGGAAGCCGCGGAGTTCCGCGACGCCGGATTGGAGCAAAACCGCCGCGCTCTCGAACGCGGCTACGCCGAAACCGAGGTGCTGGCCCTCGTCCCAGGGTTCGTGTCACGAGAGTTCGTGTCATGAGCCGCCCGCGCGCCGATATGTCGAGCCTCCCCGACGATCTCTGCCCGGTGGCGACCGTGCCGAGCCCGATGCTGGCCGGGGACTGGCGGGCGATGCGCCCGGTGATCGCACGCGAGCGCTGCGTGAAATGCGCGATCTGCTGGCTCTATTGCCCGGTGCAATGCGTGGTCGAAAAGGCCACCTGGTTCGACATCGACCTCGCCGCCTGCAAGGGCTGCGGCATCTGTGCCCAGGAATGTCCGCACCGCGCCATCCGCATGCTTGAGGAGGCCGGCGCATGAACAATATATCGCGGATCGTGGTCTGCGACGGCAACGAGGCCGCCGCCTGGGGGGTGAAACTGTCGCGCCCCGACGTGGTCGCGGTGTATCCCATCACGCCGCAATCCTCGCTGGTCGAATACCTTTCGAAATTCATCGCCGACGGCGAACTCGACGCCGAGTTGATGAATGTCGAGGGCGAGCACAGCGTGCTGTCGGCGCTCCAGGGGGCCTGCCTCGCCGGCGCGCGCACCTATACCGCGACCTCGGGGCCGGGGCTCGCCTTCATGTTCGAGCCCTATGTCCGCACCCCTGGCCTGCGCCTGCCGATGGTGGCGTCCCTGGTCAATCGCGACATGCTCAGCCCGCAATGCGTCTGGGGCGGCCAGCAGGACGTGATGACCGTGCGCGATGCCGGCTGGATCCATATGTTCTGTGAATCTGCTCAGGAAGTGCTCGATACGGTGATCATGGCCTACCGCATCGCCGAGCATCCCGAGGTGATGCTCCCGGTCAATGTCAACCATGACGGCAACTATCTCTCCTACGGGGTGAGCCGGGTCGAAATCCCGAGCCAGCCAGTGGTCGATGCGTTCCTTGGCGACAAAAACGTCAACTGGCACGCCGCCCTCGATCCCGACCGGCCGATGGCGGTCGATCCGCTGACCGGCGGCGCGGACGCCGAGGGCGCGGCGCGGTTCGTGGCCTACCGCCAAAGCCTCTGCCGCGGCATGCAAAACGCCCTCGAGGTGATCACCGACGTCCACGCCGCATGGCGATGTGCGTCGGGCCGCGCCTTTGCGCCGCTGGTCGAGGAATACCGCCTCGAGGACGCCGAGATCGCGCTGGTGACGATCGGCAGCATGAGTGGCGCCGCCAAGGACGCCGTCGATGCCGCTCGCGCGGCGGGCATCGCCGCCGGCGTGATCCGCATCAAGACCTTCCGCCCGTTTCCGGTGGAAGCCGTGGCACGGGCGGCGGGGAAGGTGCGGGCGCTCGGCGTGGTTGATCGCGCGGTCTCCTACGGCTGGAACTGCGGCCCGGTGTGCCAGGAAGTGCAGGGCGCGTTGTATCGCACCGGCCGCGCCATCCCGGTGCTGTCGTTTATCGGCGGGCTGGCCGGCGCGGACCTGACCGGGGCGCATTTCACCCGCGCGATCGAAGCCACCCGCCAGGCGCTTGCCACGCCGCCGGAGGCACTGGCGCCGGCGCCCGTGTGGCTCAACGCGCGCGACGAAGGAGTGCTGCGATGAACGCGAGCGATTACCTGATTGTCGGCAGCTCGCACGCCGCGCTGGAAGCGCTGGCGGCGATCCGGCTGGCCGACCCAAGTGGCTCGCTGACGGTGCTGACGCGCGACCGCCATCTGCCCTATTCGCCGACCCTGCTGCCTTATGTGGTCTCCGGTCGCTCCGACCCGGCCAAGGCGATGCTGCGTGACGCGGCGTTCTTCACACGCCAGCACATCCGTTTCGAGACCGAGGCCGGGGTGGCCGCGGTGCATCCCGGGGCGCACGAACTCGCGCTGGAGGACGGCTCGCGCTGGCACTACGGCAAGTTGCTCCTGGCCACCGGCGCGACGCCCGCGGTGCCGCCGATCGCCGGGCTTGAAGCCGTGCCATTTCATCGCCTGCGCACGCTCGACGACAGCCTGGCGCTACGCGCGGCGATCGGGACGGCGCGCCGCGCCGTGGTGCTTGGCGCCGGGCTGATCGGCATGCACGCGGCGGAAAATCTCTCCGCGGCGGGCGTCGCCGTCACCGTGGTTGAGCCGCGCGATCAGGTGCTGCCGAGCTATTTTGATCCCGAGGCGGCCGGGCATATCGCCCGCGGTTTCGCCGCGCACGGGGTTGTCTTCCGCACCGGCCATTCCGCGGTCGCGGTCGCGCCCGCCGGCGCGGGTTTCCGCCTGACGCTCGACGACGGCGCGGTGCTGGACGCCGATCTGCTGCTGGTGGCGACCGGCGTGCGGGCCGAGTTCGGCTATCTCGCCGGCTCCGGCATCGCGACCGGTCGCGGCATTCTGGTCGATGCCGGGATGCGCACCAGCGCGCCCGAAATCTGGGCCGCCGGCGATGTCGCCGAGGCGCCGGCCTTTCCCGGCCCCGCCACCGCGCTCGCCGGGATCCTGCCCGAAGCCGTTCTCCAGGGCCGCACCGCCGGGATGGCGATGGCGGGCGAGGCGGCGGCGCCCTATCGCGGCAGCGTGCCGCGCAACACCTATTGTTTTTTCGGCCAGTCGGCGATCTCGGTCGGCACCGGCATCACGGGCGCGCCACCCGCCGGCGCGGAGCTGGTCACGCGGCGCGATCCCGCCGCCGGAACCTACTGGCGCATCGCGCTGCAAGACGACCGCCTGCTCGGCATCGCCGCCGTGAACCTGCCGCTCGATGCCGGCATCCTCTGCGAGCTGATCCTGCGGCAGGTCGATCTCGCGCCGGTGAAGCCATCGTTTCTCGACCAGCCATGCGCGACCGGGCGAATGCTGATGTCGCGGCTTTGGCGCTAGGCGAAAGGAGCACGGCGATGGGCATGAGCTACAACACGATCGCCTTCCGTGCCGAGCTGTGCGACGGCTGCGGGGACTGCATGACCGCCTGCGCCGAGGCGAAATCAGGAACGCGGGATCTCGCGCAGGCGCGGCTGCGCATTTTCCCCGCGGGCAAGCCCGGCGCGACGCCGGACCTCGCGCTCTGCCGCCAGTGCGGCACCCCCGATTGCGTGACCCACTGCCCGGCCGCGGCGCTGGAAAAGAACCCGGACAGCGGCGTTATCGCGTGGGATCAGGAACGCTGCGTCACCTGCCTGCTCTGCACCGCCGGCTGCGCCTATGGCGGCATCACCTATGAGGCCGCGGTCGGCCATGTGGCGAAATGCGATACCTGTGACGGCGATCCCGCCTGCGTGCGGGCCTGTCCGACCGGAGCGCTCGGCTGGCGCACCGCCGCCGAACTCTACAACCGAGAGGGCGCGCGCGAGGATCTGTTCGTGCCCGGCCTCGCGGCCTGCCAAGGCTGTCATTCGGAACTGCTGATCCGCCACACGCTGCGCCATGTCGGGCCAGAGGTGGTGGTGGCGGCGCCGCCCGGCTGCATCCCCGGCATGGGCACCGTCGGCTATAATGGCCGCACCGGCGCCAAGGTACCGATCTTCCACCCGCTGCTGACCAACACCGCCGCCATGCTGGCCGGCATGCAGCGCCAGTTTCGCCGCCAGGGCCGCGCGGTGACGGCGCTCGCCTTGGCCGGCGACGGTGGCACCGCGGATGCCGGCTTCCAATCGCTGTCGGGGGCGGCCTCGCGCAACGATCCGATCCTCTACGTCTGCGTCGATAACGAAGGCTACATGAACACCGGCATGCAGGCCTCTGGCAGCACGCCGCAGGGCTCGTGGACCTCCACCACCCCCGTGGGATCGGCGCTGCACGGCAAAGCGGAGGAAGCGAAGAACCTGCCGCTGGTGATGGTGATGCACAATTGCGCCTACGTCGCCACCGCCTCCACCGCCTTCCTGGAAGATTATTACGCCAAGCTGGAGAAGGCGATCGCCGCATCCCGTAGCGGTTTCGCCTATCTGCATGTCTATGCGCCCTGCCCCACCGGCTGGCGCTTCCCCTCGGCGATGACGACCGAGGTGGCCCGGCTCGGGGTCGAGACGAATTTCCACCCGCTCTGGGAGTTCACGCCCGCCGCCGGGGTGCGCTTTACCCGCCCGGTGGACCGGGGGCGTCCGGTGGCGGAATATCTTGCCGGGATCGGCAAATACCGCCATCTGTCGGCGGCTGAAATCGCCGCGATCCAGGCCAAGGTCGAGGAACGGCTGGCTGCCCTTACCCGCTTCGCCGCCGCCGCGCCGCCCGCGCCCGCGGCGCCCACCGTGATCGCTGCAAAGGCGGCGATCGCTGCAAAGGCGGCGCCGGAATACCGTTTCCAGCCCGCGATCGAGACGATGTCGCGCGACGCGCTCGCCGCCTTGCAGCTTGAGCGGCTGCGCGCGGTGCTGCGGCGGACCTATGACCGCGTCGCCCCGTACCGGGCGAAATGCCAGGCGGCCGGGGTGCGGCCCGAAGATCTGCACCACCTCGACGATCTGAGCGCCTTCCCCTTCTCACTCAAGACCGATTTGCGCGACGCTTATCCGTTCGGCCTGTTCGCCGTACCGCGCGAGCAGGTGCTACGGCTGCACGCCTCCTCGGGTACCACCGGCCGGCCGACCGTGGTCGGCTACACCCGCAATGATCTCGACATCTGGGCCGAACTGGTGGCGCGCGGCCTGGCCGCCGCCGGCGCGCGGCCCGGCGATGTGATCCACAATGCCTATGGCTACGGCTTGTTCACCGGCGGGCTCGGCCTCCATGCCGGCGCCGAGCGGCTCGGCGCCACCGTGGTGCCGGCCTCCGGCGGCGGTACCGAGCGGCAGGTCGTGCTGCTGCGCGATTTCGCGGCCGACGTGCTGTGCGCCACCCCCTCCTACGCGCTCAACCTCGCCGAGGTGGCGGAGCGGGAGGGGATCGATCTGCGCGCGGCCAAGCTGCGGCTCGGCATGTTCGGCGCCGAGCCCTGGTCGGACGGCATGCGTGCCGAACTTGAGGCCCGGCTCGGGATCATCGCCCGTGATGTCTATGGTTTGTCGGAAGTGCTGGGGCCGGGGGTCGCCGTCGAGTGCGAGGCCGGCGCCGGGCTCCATGGCTGGGAAGATCATTTCCTGTTCGAGACCGTGGAACCCGAAACCGGCGCCCGCCTGCCGGACGGCGCGGCGGGGGAGCTGGTCATCACCACGCTGACCAAGGAAGCCCTGCCGATGATCCGCTACCGCACGCGCGACATCTCCCGCTTGGATTTCGCGCCCTGCGCTTGCGGGCGGACCCATGCGCGGATCATGCGCATCACCGGGCGCAGCGATGACATGCTGATCATTCGCGGCGTCAATGTCTATCCGACGCAGGTGGAGGCGGCGCTGGTCGATCTGCCGGGCGCCAGCCCGCATTACCTGCTGGTGATCGCCCATACCGGCACGATGGATACGCTGACCGTGGAGCTGGAGGCCGATCCGCTGCGCGAGGCCGCCAGCTACCCCCGGCTCGCGCGCGAGGCGGCGCACCGGATCAAGGCGCTGATCGGCATCAGCGCGGCGATCGTGGTGCGCGAGCCAGGCGCGCTACCGCGCTCGCTGGGCAAGGCCGTGCGCGTGCGCGACCTACGGCCGAAAGGTTGAGGGAGGGAGCGATGTCCACGTCCGCCACCCGTGAAATCCGCGAAGTTCCGAGCTACTGCTACAATTGCGTCGCCGGGCCCGACCTGATGACGGTGCGGGTGGAAAACGGCGTCGCGACACGCATCGAGCCTTGCCACGCGGCCGCCGCCATCCATCCCGGTCTCGGCCGGGTCTGCGTCAAGGCGTTCGGCCTGGTGCAGAAAACCTACAATCCACACCGCGTGCTGACGCCGATGAAGCGGACCAATCCGCGCAAGGGGCGCGACGAGGATCCGGGTTTCGTCGCAATCTCCTGGGACGAGGCGCTCGACACCATCGCCGCGCGGCTGCGCGATATCCGCGCGCGCGGGCTCATGGATGAAGCCGGCCTACCGCGCGTCGCCGCCACGTTCGGCCACGGCGGCACGCCGCAGAGCTATATGGGGACCTTCCCCGCGTTCCTCTCGGCCTGGGGGGCGATCGACTACAGCTTCGGCTCCGGCCAGGGCGTCAAATGCGTCCATTCCGAGCATCTCTATGGCGAGTTCTGGCATCGCGGCTTCACCGTCGCCGCCGATACCGTGCACACGCGCTATATCATTTCCTGTGGCACCAATGTCGAGGTCACGGGTGGCGTCTGTGCCGTGCGGCGGCACGCCGATGCGCGCATTCGCGGCGCCAAGCGGGTGCAGGTCGAGCCCCATCTCTCGCCCACCGGGGCCTGCTCGGCCGAATGGGTCCCGATCAAGCCGAAGACCGATCCCGCATTCCTGCTCGCGCTGGTGCATACGCTGTTGTTCGAGCATGAACGCCGCGCGCTCGATCTGCCGTTTCTCCGCGAGCGCACGGCCTCGCCCTATCTGATCGGCCCCGATGGCTACTATCTCCGCGATCCCACCAGCTTCAAGCCGCTCCTCTGGGACGAGGCGACGGGCGCTCCGGTGCCGTTCGATACGCCCGGTGCGCGGCCCGCCCTGGAGGGACGGTTCACAATCGCCGAAGCCGTCACGCGTGGCCCCGACGACGAGGCCCGCCCGCAGCACAACGTCGCCGCCCGCACCGCCTTCACCGCGATGGCCGACGCCGTGCAAGGTTACACCCCCGACTGGGCGGGGGGCATTTGCGACATCCCGGCCGAAACCATCCGCCGCATCGCCGCCGAGTTCCTGGAAAACGCCTGTATCGGCGAGACCATCGAGATCGATGGCGAGACGCTGCCGTTCCGGCCAGTGGCGGTGACGCTCGGCAAGACCGTCAACAACGGCTGGGGCGCCTATGAGTGTTGCTGGGCGCGCACCATGCTGGCAACGCTGGTCGGCGCGCTGGAAGTGCCGGGCGGCACGCTGGGCACGACGGTGCGGCTCAACCGGCCGCATGAGAACCGGCTGAAAAGCGTCCAACCCGGCGAAGACGGCTTCATGGTCGCGCATTTCAACGCCACCGGGCGCAAGGATTGGCTGGCCGTGCCGAACGGGCGCAATGCGCATCGCACGCTGGTGCCGATCGTCGGCAATTCGCCCTGGGCGCAGGCGCTGGGACCAACCCATCTCGCCTGGATGTTCTCCAGCCAGGCCCCCAAGGAATGGCCGGCGCCGCCGCTGCCGGAGATCTGGTTTGCCTTTCGCACCAATCCCGCGATCTCGTTCTGGGATACCGCGGAAATCGGCCGCGCGATGGCGCGCATGCCGTTCATCGTCGCCTTTGCCTACACCTTCGATGAAACCAACCACATGGCCGACATCCTGCTACCGGATGCGACCGATCTCGAAAGCACCCAGCTCATTCGCGTCGGCGGCACCAAGTTCGTCGAGCAGCACTGGGCCCATCATGGCGTGGCGCTGCGTGCCCCGGCGGTCGCGCCGCAGGGCGAGGCGCGCGACTTCACCTGGATCTCGACCGAGCTTGCCCGCCGCGCCGGCCTGCTCGAGCGCTACAACGCCGCGCTCAACCGCGGCGCGGCTGGCGCGGCCCTCAAGGGCGAGGGCTATGATTTCAGCCTCGCCCCGGCGCAGGCGCACGATGTCGATACCATCTGGAACGCCGTCTGCCAGGCCGCCACCGCCGAGCTTAGCCACGGCGCCGAGGTCCACGACCTCGACTGGTTCAAGCGGAATGGCCACTACGTGGTGCCGTTCAAGCGCGAGGATTGGTACCTCTATCCCACCATGGTCCGGCTCGGGCTACGCTTCGAGCTGCCCTACCAGGAACGGCTGCTGCGGGTCGGCGTGGAGCTCGGCCGGCGGCTGCACGAACAGGGCATCCACTGGTGGGACCACCAGCTCGACGAATACGTCGCGATCCCGCAATGGCACGACGTGCCGGAACGCTGGGTGCAGTCGATCCGCGACATGGGCGCCGATCCGGCTGACTATCCGCTGTGGGGCATCACCACCAAGGTGATGCCCTATACCACCGGCAACAATGCTGGCATTCCGCTGATGCACGAGGTCAGCGCCAACCTGCGCAACCACGGCGCGGTCGTGATTAACGCGACCACCGCCGCCAGCCTCGGCATCGCCACCGGGGATTGGGTGGAGGTCCGCTCCCCGATCGGAGCGACCAGGGGCCGCGCCGCCGTGGTGCAGGGGTGCCGGCCGGATACGGTGGTGATCCCCGGCCAGTTCGAGCATTGGAAAACCCCGTTCGCCAAGGATCTGACCTTTCCTTCGCTCAATACGGTGGTGCCGCTGTCGCTCGCATTGACCGACGCCACCGGGTCAGGCGCCGACGTGGTGCGGGTGGCGCTGCGCAAGATCGCGGCGCCGGCCGAGGCGGGTGTGGCATGACCCGCTATGTGATGGTCGCCGATCTTAGGCGCTGCGTCGGCTGCCAGACCTGTACCGCCGCCTGCAAGGAAGGCAACGCGACACCGCCCGGCGTGCAATGGCGGCGCGTGCTCGATCTGGAGACCGGCACCTACCCCGACGTCAACCGCGTGTTCGTCCCGGTCGGGTGCCAGCACTGCGCCAACCCGCCCTGCATGGAAGTCTGTCCGTCCACCGCCACCGGGCAGCGGGCGGACGGCATCGTCACCATCGACTACGATCTCTGCATCGGCTGTAGCTACTGCATCATGGCCTGCCCGTATGACGCGCGCAGCCTGGTTGATCGGACGGAGTATGCCTTCGGTGAGGCCGCGACGGCGGCGGAGGCGGCACGCGCCGATCGCCGGACGATCGGGGTGGCCACCAAATGCACCTTCTGCGCCGGGCGCATCGACGCCGGCACGGCGCGTGGCCTGGTGCCGGGCCAGGATCCCGAAGCGACGCCGCTCTGCGTCAACAGTTGCATCTCCGGCGCGCTCAGCTTCGGCGACATCGAAGACCCGACCGGGCCGATCGCTTCCTTGCTTGCGGAAAACCAATGGTTCCGCATGCACGAGAGCGAGGGCACCGAGCCCGGTTTCTATTACATCTGGGACAAGGGAAAGCTATGAGCCAGTCCATGGCCTCCCGGCGCCAGCGCTATTGGGATTTGCGCGCCGCGGGGAATTTCATCGGCGGCGGCACCGGCGCGGGGCTGATCATCACCGCGGCCTTGGCGGCGGCGATGGGCGCGCCGTTTCGCCTCGCTTTGGCGATCGGCCTCGGCTTCGTCGCGGCCGGCCTGTCGCTGGTGTGGCTGGAGATCGGCAAGCCCTGGCGTGCATTGAACGTATTCTTTCACCCGCGCACCTCCTGGATGACGCGGGAGGGGATCGTCGCCGGCGGGCTGGTGCCGCTCGGTCTATTCGCGGTCGCCACCGGCAGCACGGCGGCGGCGATCGTCGTGGCGCTGCTGGCGGCGGGATTCCTGTTCTGCCAGGCGCGCATCCTGCGCGCGGCGCGGGGGATTCCGGCCTGGCGGCAGGCGGAAATCGTGCCGCTGATCCTCGCCACCGGTCTCGCCGAGGGCAGCGGGGTGTATTTGATCGCCGGCGCGCACACCCTCCGCTGGCTCGCCCTCGCGCTACTCGCCGGGCTGCTGCGGGAAGCGGCATGGCTTGCGTATCGCGCCGGTCTCGCCGGCACGGAAGCTGCCGCGCGGAGCCTGGCGGTGTTCGACGCGGCGCCGGCCCGGCTCGCGCGCGGGGCGCAACTGGCCGGCCTGGGGCTGATCGCGCTCGCGCTTGCCACCGGCGCCCTCGGCGTCACTCCCTGGGGCGTTGCCGTCCTGGCTTGGGTGGGCGGGGCACTGGCGGCGCTGGCAGGGTGGGGCGTGAAGGCGCTGCTGATCGTCCGCGCGGCCTTCACCCGCGCCGCGGCGATCCCGATGGTGCCGACAAGGGGCGGCGGGGGAAGCCGTGCGCGCCAAGCCTCGCGGCCCTGAAATGTGGTCGCCGGGCGCGACCGCCGGCTTAGCGTTGCTGCCGCGCGCTTCGGCGCGCCGGCGGCTGGGACGGCATCACGGCCCAGGGTCGGCGACCGATCAGCTTCAGCATGGTCGAGAGGCTGATCGAGCGCAGGGTCGCCACCGTCTGCGCATCCAGCTCCGCCAGCACAAAACGCAGCCCCGCGGCAATGTCCTGGCCGACGACGAGCGGCGCGGCGGCGTCGGTCTCGGCGCCGATCTCCTCGAACAGGCGGATCACGTCCATCAGGGTCAGCCGCTTGGCATTGCCGGCGAACCGGTAGCCGCCGCCGACGCCGCGCACCGCTTCGACCAGCCCGGCGCGGCCGAGATCGCGCAGCACCTTGGCCAGGTGATGCGCGGAAATCCCGTATTTGTCGGCGATCTCGACGACGGTGAGCTGGCGCGCCGGATTGGCGGCAAGCTCCAGCACCGCGTAAAGCGCGAAGGCGGTGGCTTTCTGCAGCCTCATGGGGTTACAGCCGGGTCATCGGGCAAACGCGCCGCTCGGTCAATCAAGACGCATCTCCAGTTGAATGAAGGGCCCGGCGGTCATGCCCTGGCTGCGGAAGAAGGCATGGATCACGGTGTCGTCGCGCGCCAGCATGGTGCGAACCCGATCAACCCCGGCGGCGCGGAAGCTCTCGCAGACCGCGTCGAACAGCCGGCTGCCGAGACCCTGCACGCGCCGCGCCGCACGCACCTGCACCGCGAAAATCCAGCCACAGGGCGGCGAGCCGAACTCCCAGGCGCGCACCTCACCGACGATAAACCCCTCGATGCGCCCGGCCGCCTCGGCGACCAAAAAACTGCCCGGCTCGCGCCGCGCCGCACCGTAGCGCTCGAACATCTCGCGCCAGTACTCGGGCTTGCGAAGGCCGGTCACGGCCTCGTCCAGCGCGATCACGCCCGGCATGTCGGCCGCCGTGGCACCCCGGATGCCGACCGGCTCGGCCGGGTCCGATCGCTGCGCCTTCGCCATCCGTTACCCCTTTTCCAGGCCCCGCCCAGTTTTGACGCCCGGCCTAGTTTTAACGCCAAGTCCGGGCCGCGACCCCCTTAATCTGGCATTGAAGCACTGTTTTGCCTCGCTGCCCAGACCACCGCGCCGCTTTCGTCACGCTGGCGGCAAAGGAGAACCAGATGCAGGATCACACCGTCACCATCGCGCCGGCAGCGACCGGCCAAGTCCTGCGCTTCGCGCCGCGCTTCAACCTCGCGATGGCCTTCATCGATCGCCATCTGGCCGAAGGCCGCGGCGGCAAGATCGCGATCCGCACCGCGACCGAGGACGTAAGCTACGCCGCGCTCGCCGAGCGCGTGGCGCGCGCGGGCAACGCGCTGCTTCGCCTTGGCATCCCGCGTGGCGCCCGGCTCCTGATGGCGGTGCTCGACGGGCCGGCGTTTTTCTATCTGTTCTGGGGCGCGATCAAGGCCGGCATCGTGCCGGTGCCGCTCAACACCCTGCTACGCGCCGCCGACTACGCCTACATGATCGACGATTCCGCCTGCGCCGGCCTCGCCTTCTCGCCGGAACTGAGGGCCGAGATCGAACCCGCCCTGGCCCTGGCGCGGCACCGTCCACCAGCCGTGCTGCCGACGGAGGGCGAGGATGGAAGCCTCGCGGCGCTGATGGGTGCGGCCCCTGCCGCGCTCGATCCGGCGCCGACGGGGCCAGAGGATGATGGCTACTGGCTCTATTCCTCCGGCTCGACCGGCCGGCCGAAAGGCGCGGTGCATCGCCAGCGCGACCTTCTGGTGAGTAGCCAGCGCTATGGCGTGGAAACGCTCGGGGCGCGGGAGGACGACGTCTTCTTCTCCGCGGCCAAGCTGTTCTTCTCCTATGGCCTCGGCAACGCGCTGGGCTTCCCGCTCTGGGTTGGTGGCACCGCCGTGCTGATGCCAGACCGGCCGACACCGGAGAGCACCTTCGCCGCGATCGCCCGCTTCCGCCCGACCCTGTTCTTCGGCGTGCCCACGCTCTATGCGCGCCAGATCGCCGAGTTCGCGGCGTTACGCCCGGATCTCGGCTCGCTGCGCTATTGCGTCTCGGCCGGCGAGGCGCTGCCGGCGCATCTGCTGGAAGCCTGGCGCGGGCTCACCGGGATCGACATCCTCGACGGCATCGGCTCGACCGAGGCGGCACACAACTACATCTCGAACCGGCCGGGCGACGTGACGCCGGGCGCCAGCGGACGGCCGGTGCCGGGCTACACGCTGAAAGTGGTCGATGAGACCGGCGCCGAACTGCCGCCCGGCACGCCGGGCCGGCTGCTGCTGCAAGGCGGCTCGATCGCCCGCTGTTACTGGCACAATCCGAAGCCGACCGTGGTCGATGGCTGGTTCGATACCGGCGACACCTTCCGCGCCGATCCCGACGGCACCTACACCTACTGCGGGCGCAGCGACGACATGCTGAAAGTAGGCGGCATCTGGTGCTCGCCGGTGGAGATCGAGGCGGCGCTGATCGAGCATCCCGAGGTGCTGGAAGCCGCCGTGGTCGGCCGCGAGGATGCCGACGGGCTGGTCAAGCCCGAGGCCTGGATCGTGCCCCGCCGGCCCGACCAGACAGAACCGGACGAGATCGCGGCGGCACTCGTGCGCCATTGCAAGACGCGGCTCGCGCCCTACAAATATCCGCGCTGGGTGCATCTCGTGCCCGACCTGCCCAAAACCGCGACCGGGAAGATCCAGCGCTTCATGCTGCGCCAGCACCCGCCGCTTGCCGCCGGGTCCGATTTTGGCCGGATAGGCGCGATGCGATGAGCGGGGTCGCGCCGCCGATCCCGCGTCCGATTGCGTTGATCTGGATCAAGGTATCGACCGGCGTGCCGGACGTAAAAGACGCATAGGAATGCGTATTTAAGGCCGACGCCCCCCGGCGCAGGAGGATGCGGATGCAACCAGACCGGCACGCCCCACCATCGTCGCTCTCCCGCGCGCGCACCCGCGCCTTCCGTCTCAATGGCCGTGCCCACGCCGCCCTCGTCGCCGATCATGTCCTGCTGCTCGACTATCTGCGCGAGGGGCTCGGCCTCACCGGCACCAAACGCGGTTGCGATGGCGGCGAATGCGGCGCCTGCACCGTGTTGATCGACGGCCGACCGCGGCTCGCCTGCCTGACCCGCGCGGGGGAATGCGCCGGCCATCAGGTGGAAACCATCGAGGGCCTCGCGGACGGCGGACGCATGAGCCCGTTGCAACGCGCCTTTCACGAACGTCTCGGCACCCAGTGCGGCTATTGCACACCCGGCATGATCATGGCCGCCGAGGGACTGTTGCGCCGCAATCCCGATCCCGACGAGGCGGCGATCCGCGCCGCGCTGGCGGGAAATATCTGCCGCTGCACCGGCTATGTGAAAATCATCGAGGCGGTGCAAAGCGCGGCGGGAAGCGCGCGATGACCGCGCGGCGCAACGCATGGGATGTGGTGGGCCAACCCACCCCACTGATCGACGGCATCGAGAAAGTGACCGGTAAGGCGCAATACACCGCCGATCTGCCAGCACCTGGCGCGCTCGTCGGGGGCATCCTGCGCAGTCCGTTCAGCCACGCCCGCATTCTCCGCATCGACACCAGCGCCGCCCGCGCCCTGCCCGGCGTGCGCGCCGTGATCACCGGCGAAGACTGCGCGTTCACCTATGGCGTTTTGCCGATCGCCATGAACGAATACCCGCTGGCGCGCGCGGTCGTGCGCTATCGCGGCGAGCCGCTGGCGGCGGTGGCGGCGGTGGACGAAGCCAGCGCGGCGCAAGCACTGCGGCTGATCCGTTTCGAGGTCGAGGAACTGCCCGCCTACTACACCGCGCATGCCGCGCGCGCGGCGGACGCCATCCCGCTGCACGCGGATAAACCGGGCAATATCGAGCGTGCCGTGCATCACCGCTTCGGCGATGTCGAGGCCGGCTTCGCCGAGGCCGATCTGGTGAGCGAACGGGTCTATCGCTGCGCCGAGGTCGCGCACGCCCAGATGGAACTCAACGCCGCGCTCGCCGAATACGATCCCGCCCGTGATCACCTGACCCTCCGGAGCACGACCCAGGTGCCCTATTACGTGCATCTGATGCTGGCGCGCTGCCTTGCGATGGACATGAGCCGGATCCGCGTGGTGAAGCCCTTCGTCGGCGGCGGCTTCGGCGCGCGGGTGGAAACGCTCAATTTCGAAATCATCGCGGCCCTGCTCGCCCGCGCCGCCGGCGGCACGGTCAGGTTACAGCTCTCGCGGGAGGAAACCTTCCTCACCCATCGTGGCCGTCCCGAGACCGAGGTGCGGCTGAAACTCGGCATGACCCGCGCCGGTCGGCTGACCGCCTGCGCCTGCGAGGTGGTGCAGCGCGGCGGCGCCTATGCCGGCTATGGGGTCATCACCATCCTCTATGCCGGCGCCCTGCTACACGGGCTCTACGACATTCCCGCGATCGCCTATGACGGCTTCAGGGTCTATACCAACCTGCCACCCTGCGGGGCGATGCGCGGGCATGGCTCCGTCGATGTGCGCTTTGCCTTCGAATCCCTGCTCGACGCCATGGCGGCGGAAGCCGGGCTCGACCCGTTCGCGGTGCGGCGCGCCAATCTGCTGGCCGCGCCGAGCGAAACCCAGAACGGCTTGCGCATCGAGAGCTACGGCCTCGGCGAGTGCCTCGATTGGGTCGAGCGGGCGAGCTTTTGGGGCGAGCGGCACGGCCGGCTCGGGCCGGGGCGCGGCCTCGGCATGGCCTGCTCGCATTACGTGAGCGGCGCCGCCAAGCCGATCCACTGGACCGGCGAGCCGCATGCCGTCGTCCATCTCCGACTGGATTTCGACGGCGGCATCACGCTGCTGACGGGCGCCGCCGATATCGGGCAAGGATCGAGCACGGTGATGGCCCAGGCCGCGGCCGAAGTGCTCGGCATTCGCCTCGATCGGGTGCGGGTGGTGGCCGCCGACAGCCTGCTGACGCCCAAGGACAACGGCTCCTATTCCTCGCGCGTGACGTTCATGGTGGGCAACGCCACGATCGACGCCGCCCGGGCGCTACGGGCACGGCTGGTCGCCGCGGCGGCGGAGCGGCTCGGCGCGCCGGAAGAGGCGATCGCGTGCGAACACGAGACCTTCCACGTCGCGGGCGAGGACGGCCGGGAGATGGATTTCGCCGAGGTCGCGCGGGCGGCGCTCGCGCGTGACGGCGGCGCCATCACGGCCAAGGGCAGCTTCACCTGCCCGGTCGCGTTCCAGGGCGGCAAGCATAAAGGGGGCGCGGTCGGCGCCACCATGGGCTTCAGCTATGCCGCCCAGGTGGTGGAAGTCGCGGTCGATATCGATACCGGCATGGTCACGGTGGAAAAGGTCTGGGTCGCGCAGGATTGCGGCTTCGCCATCAACCCGCTCGCCGTCGAGGGCCAGATCCAGGGCGCGGTGTGGATGGGGATGGGCCAGGCGATCGGCGAGGAGACCCGTTATGAACACGGCCTCGCACTGCACGCGAGCCTGCTCGACTACCGGGTACCAACCATCCTCGATTCGCCGCCGATCGCGCTGCATATCGTCGAGAGCATCGACCCCAATGGGCCGTTCGGCGCCAAGGAGGCGAGCGAGGGCGCGCTCGCTGGCTTCCTGCCGGCGCTCGCCAATGCCATCGCCGATGCCATCGGCCTCCGGCCCGACGAACTGCCGGTCACGCCCGACCGGCTGTTGGAAGCGCTCGCCAAGCGTCGGCGGGAACGCCGGCTGGCCCGCGCGCTGGAGGGGGTGGCGTGATGTCGGTCCTGCCGGAATTCCGTGTCCTGGCACCGCGTTCGGTTGCGGCCGCAATCGCCGCCGGGCGGCAACGCGCGACCCGCTTCGTCGCCGGAGGCACCGATCTCATGGCCAATCTGCGCCACGGCATCGGCGCGCCCGCGACACTGATCGACTTGCGCGGCATTCGCGCGCTGCGCGGGATCGTTGTCGGACCGCGGGGGCTCTCGCTCGGCGCGGCGGTCACGCTGGCCGAACTCGCCGGACATGCGCGGGTGGCGAAAGACTATCCCGCGCTCGCGCAAGCGGCGGCGGCGGTCGGCGGGCCGGCGCATCGCGAGGCCGGCACCGTGGGCGGCAATCTCTGCCTCGACACCCGCTGCGTGTTTTACAACCGCGGCGACTGGTGGCGAGAAGCCAATGGCCACTGCCTGAAATACCAGGGGGACACCTGCCACGTCGCGCCGACCGGCAGGCGCTGCCACGCCGCCTTCAGCGGCGATCTCGCTCCGGCGCTGCTGGTCCATGGTGCCGAGGTGGAAATTGCTGGGCCCGACGGGCAACGCCGCATGCCGCTCGGTGAACTCTATGCGGAGGATGGCGCGGCGCATTTGCGCCTCGCCACCGGTGAATTCCTGGTGCGCGTTCTGCTGCCCCCCGCGCCCTGGCCGGCGGCCTATGCCAAGGCGCGGGCGCGGGGGGCGATCGATTTTCCCCTGGCCGGCGTCGCTGTCGCGTTGCGCGTGGGCGCACACGGTGTGGCGGGGCTGCGCGTGGCGCTCACCGGCACCAACGCCCGCCCCTTCCTGCTCGCCGGCACCGAGGCGCTGCTCGGCGCCAGGGTGGATGCCGGCTGGTGCGCCGAACTCGGCAAGCTGGTGCAAAAACAGGTCTCGCCGATGCGCACCACCTTGCTCGCCGCGCAGTATCGCCGGCGCGCCGCGAGCGCGCTGGTCGAACGTCTGGCCGTCACACTGGCCGACGCCACAGCGGCGTCAGCGCGCGATGGGCATGAGATGGTAAGGCAAGCGAAATGATGGAGACCCATGTCGCCAGGTCGTTGCACGACGACCATCAGGCCACCCTGGCGCTGCTGGCGCGTCTGGAGGCGCTGCTCGGCCAGCATGGTCCAGCCGCGGTCCCCGATGCCGCGGCGGCGCCGGTCGCGGCGTTGCTGCGCGCCCTCGCGCGCGCCGTCGCGCTGGAGATCGGGCCGCATTTCGCGTTCGAGGAAATCCATCTGTTCCCGCCGCTCGCGGACTCCGGGGCGGCGGAAATGGTGGCGCTGCTCAGCGCGGAACACGCCGAGATCATGCCGTGTGCGCAACGACTAGCCGAACTCGCGCGCCAGGGGCAGGTAGCGGGCTTTGACGCCGTTTCCTGGGCGGCGTTCCACGCCGCCGGCGCGGCGCTCACCGGGTCGTTGGCGGCACATGTGGAGAAAGAGGAGATGGGCCTGCTGCCGGCACTCGACGCACTGCTCGATGCCGAGACGGACAGTCGGCTCGCGCTTGAACTCGCGGCGCTGCGCTAAGGAGGTGTTGATAAATAAACGCTGCATGGTAATTGTCAGACCAGGGGCTTCGCCCCTGGACCCCACCAAGGGCGGAGCCCTTGGAACCCTTCCAGGATGCGGGTCTGGGGCCGCTGGCCCCAGCGGGGTCCAGGGGCGGAGCCCTGGCCTTGTTTTAACGCGATAGTTTCTCCACAAGCCCTAAGCGCGGGGCACCACCGTACGTGAAAGGGCAGAACATGGCGGGCAACGCAACGAAGGCCAATACCGAGACCATCCCGGCGGACGGGCTGCGCGTTCGCCCGCTCGAAAGCAGCGATCTTGAGGCTGTCGTTGCGCTCGATCAGGCGTTGTCCGGGCACGGTCGGGACGACTTTTTCGCCCGCCGCCTCGATCACGCGGCGCGCGACAGAGCAGCCTTCGCGGCCTTCGCGGCGGAGCGCCACGGGCGCCTCGCCGGCTTCGTCTTCGCGCGTATCTACGAAGGGGAATTCGGCGTCATCGACAGCGAAGCCGCGCTCGATGCGATCGGCGTCGATCGCGCAAGCGGGCATGGCGTCGGTCGCGTGCTCCTCGAGCACTTGGCCACTCATCTCAGCGCGCGCGGGATCGGCGAACTCGCGACCCAGGTCGAATGGACGGATCACGTTCTGCTCGGCTTCTTCGCCCGCGGCGGCTTCGCCCTGGCGCCCCGCATTGTGCTGGAGCGCGCGAGCGGCGACCCGCTACCGGCCATCGGCGTGCCGGTGGCGCGTGCCGCGACGGGAGCGAATGAAACGGGGGCGGATGAAATCGACTACGGCCGCGCGCCGGGCGAGGATTTCCAATCTCTCGCGCATGATCGCTTCCCTGTGCGTTCCATGACGCGGGACGATCTCGAAGCGGTTGTCGCTCTCGACCGGCGCATCACCCGGCGAAGCCGCCCGGCCTATTACGCCCGCAAGCTGGATGAAGCCTTCGACCTGTCGGCGGTACGGATGTCGCTGGTGGCGGAGATCGACCGGCAGCCGGCCGGCTTCGTCATGGCGCGGGTGGATTTCGGCGAGTTCGGACACACCGAGCCGGAGGCGGTGATGGACACGATCGGCGTCGATCCGCGGTATGGCCATAAGGGTGTGGCGGCGGCGCTGCTGTCGCAGCTCGTGGCCAATCTCGGGGCGCTGCGCTGCGAGGCGCTGCGCACCGAAGTGAGTTGGAACCATTTCGGCCTGTTGAGTTTCCTCGACCGGATGGGATTCCGCCCGCACCGGCGGCTCGCCTTGCGGCTCGCCCTACGCTGATCCGGCGCCAGCCGGCGCGTCGGGTTCGGGCGGTGTCCGCGCGTTCACTTCTGGCACGCCGCGGGGAGAAGGGGCGGCAAAATGGTCGAGAATTTCCCGGGTTGCCGCAAGCAGCGTTGCCGGATTTTGCCACGGATACGGGGGAAAGCTGATGGTGATGACCCCGCCCCGGCCGCACGCGCCGCGCGCGATGATCGCGCCGTTGGCATCCTGCACCACATAGCTCGCCTCCCGGCCGGGATGCTGGCGTTTGGTGGTTGCGGCCACCAAGCGGCGAAGCACGGCGGCCGGAGAGATCGGCTCCATGCCTTGGTCTCGCAGTTCTTTCTGTTCGCGGGCCAGCGCCTCGGCCGTTGCCATGATTCGCTGGCGCTTGAGCGGGGCGCGGAGCAGTGGGGCGAGTATTGCGGCATGGCGGATGCCGATGACCTGCGGAGAGACAAAGGCCGCGATGATCTCGGGCGGCAGACGCGCCAGTACGAGGTAGCGGCTGAGCCAGCTCTTTGACACATTCAATCGCTCCACCATGCGCTGCTGGCTGCCGCCGTAATAACGCTCGATGGCCCGCGCGTAATCGACGGCGCGTTCGTAATCTGAAAGATCCTTGCGGTTGCGGTTTTCGAGGTCGGACAGCCGAAAGGCTTCCTCATCGGTGAGCTCGCGGGGCTCGATCAGGAAGCGGAATTCGGGGTAGGCGTGGGCGCGCAGCCACGAAATGCTCCAATGCCGCCGCGCGCCACAGATCACTTCGAAGTCATGCGCCGGGTCATCGGTGACGCGCCGCACGATAGCCGGCACTTCCTGGCGGCCTTGCGCCTTCAGGCTTTCGATGAGATCGCCGCAGGCGGTCTCGGTGAGCGCCGCATAGTCGCGGTTATGGCCCGGCCAGATGCGGCAACGAGCCGGGTCGATCCATTCCTGTACCCGCGTCACCAGCGCGCCGGCGGCGAGCGCGCCGAGCCGATTTTCGCGGGCGCCGAGGATGCCGGTACGCGGCGGCAGACGGGCGGGCGTGTCGTGCGACCCGTCCTTGCCGATCAGGTCGGCGAAGCCCCTATTGCCTCTGACCATGGTGATTTTCCTTATTTATAACAACGGCTTGCGTTCGAGTTGCACATGTGCAACCGCTCACAGGATACCCTCCTCGCGCAGACGGTCGGCGTGGCTCGGCCAGGTCAGCCGGACGACGGTCTCGATCTCAAGATTGGCGGCGTTGAGGTAGGTCATGCAGCGCTGATAGGTCTCGCGCGAAGTCACCGGCTGCTCCAACTCGTAGACCGTCATCAGTCGGGCGCTGGCATTATCGATTTCGGCGGAATCTTTCAGCACGGTGCGCAGCAGCGTCTCGCCAAAGAGATTGCGCATCAGGCCGAGCAATTCCCGCTGCATCGATTTCTGCTCATCGGCGCGCGTGGCGAGAAAGCGCATCCAGCGGAGATCAATCGGCAAGCCGCGCTCCTCCAGCGCGCCGATGGTCTCATAAAGCATGGCGAGGAACGACGTGGTTGAGGTGAAATCGACCACGGTCGGCGGGATCGGCACGAGCAGTGCGTTTGCCGCGCGCATCACCGAGAGCGACAACGTGCCGAGTGCCGGTGGCGGATCGAGGATGATCACGTCGAAATGGGCAGCGATAGAGGCGATTCCTTCGGCCAGTCGGTTGAGCAGCGCCGGTTCATGGCGCGCGATGCGGGCGGCGAGTTCGTATTCCGCGGAGTAGAGCTTGAGATTGGCCGGCACCAGGAAGAGCCCGTCCCAATGCGTCGGCCGCACCACCCCGGCGAGGCTGCTGATCTCGGCGTTGCGGATGAAGGGATAGAGTGTATCGTCTTCAGCGATATCGAGATCGGGCACATAGCCAAACATGGTGGTCGCTGAGCCCTGGCTGTCACAGTCGATGAGGCAGACGCGATAGCCCTTGATGGCGAGATATTGCGCGAGATGGGTGGCAACGGTCGATTTGCCAACGCCGCCCTTGAAGTTTTGCACGGCGATGACCGCGGCGAGATCCTCGGGCGCCCGCCAGGGGCGAGTGCCAAACACCGCGCGCATCTGATTGATCTCAGCCAGCGTATAGCCGACGCGCCGGCCAGACTCGGTGCGCGCGACCGTCGGTAAGCGCCCGTCCTTTTCGGCCTCGCGAATCGCTGCCGCAGTGCGGCCGACCAATTGCGCGGTTCGCGAGATCGAAAAACGCGGCGCCTGCCGCGTCGCCGCTTCCCCGCCGCCGCGCTGGCGCAGCAAGCCCAAAACATCGAGCGAGCGGCTGTAGAGTCCAGAAATCAAGCGCGTGGTCGCCGAACCCGCCAAAAGAATTCTCCCGATCACTCTTTGGACCAGCGCTTAGCACAGATTTTGCCTTTAACCAACAACTTGCGAAAATATTTGGATTATACCGCGAAAACCGAAAGACCTGCCGCCTGGCATGTCTCAAGGCAGAAGGGCGCGCAGGCGCTGGGGTAGTGGCCAGAGCTGATCGATGTTGAAGCCAATATCGACAGAATAGATTTCTTGCTCGCGCCCGGTCTGGCTTGCCAGAAAAGCGGCGATCGCCGGGGCGAGCGGAGGCGCGCCGAGGCTGAAATCGGTGACGTTTTCACGCGCCATATTCGTAAAAATATCAAGCAAGGCGAAATATTCCGTATCCGTGCCGCGCTGCCACGCCCCCGCCTGCGCATCGCTCCAGGGCATCGCGCGGGTTTTCGCAAGCCGCGCCAGGCCGAGGTCGCGATCGCACCAGCGTAGATGAATGAGATAGAGCGCTTCGAAACATATCGGAGCATCTGCGCAGTGGAATCCCGGCGTCCAGGCAACCGGCCGGCGAATGAGGGCCGGCTTGCATAGCGCCCCGGTGAACCGCACCCAGCGCCGCTGCGCGCCGAGCGGGGCGGCAAGGTCAATCGGTGCCTCTTCAGGCAAGTGATGCAGATTGAGCCCAACCGCGGTGATCACTTCGGCGCGGGCCTGGGCGCACAGTTCGCCGAGATCGGCGTGCAGGCGCGGATCGGGCAGCAAGATCTCGTCGACATCGGTGTAGAGTACCCAGTCGTAATATTCGAGCAGGCCGCCACAGAGGCGCGAGACGAAGCGGGCACGCCGCGCGTCGTCATGCGGCGAGCGTGGCAGGCAGAGCCGGTGGGCCGGGGCCAGCGCCGCAGTACTCCCATCATCGGAGCCGTGATCGATGACGTAGCAATGCTCTGGGCCGAGGAGACCGCCGTAATGGCGCAGCCAGACCGGCAGAAAATTAGCCTCATTATAGACCATGGTAACGGCGGCGAGCCGTGGTTTCATACCCGTGATCCTTCGGCATCAGGATCGCGAAGGATCACTCCGCCAAGATCAGCCGGCAAGAAGAAGGGGGGTGAACGTTCGCCACGATGAAGGAAGAACAACCGCCTTGGTGCAAGACTATGCCTGTGGTTGATTTTGTTTTGGGCGATTCGCGTTCTGATGTCTTGATGACGGCTGGTCCCTGGCGAGGGAGGAGAACCTGCGAGGGAGGAGAAGGAGCGGCGGCGCGGGTGCCCTCGTGGAACCCGATATCGTGAACGGACCCGGTTCGGTTGATGAATGCGGTGAAGGCGCTGGGCTGTAAAATACCGCTGCGGGGAAAACCTTTCCCGGAGGGAGCACGACATGCGCATCATCACCTTGGAGGAGCGCTTCGCGATCCCCGCGATGGTCGCACGGATCGACCCCGCCTTGATTGCGCGGCGCGGGTTTCCCATGGGCGAGGCGACCCCGCAATTCATGCATGTCCAGGAAGCCCTTGCCGAGCTTGGCGCGCAGCGCCTTGCCGATATGGACGCATCAGGCATTACCCTGCAGGTGCTTTCCGTCTCGGGCCCTGGCGCTGATCTGCTTGACCTCGCCGTCCTCGAGCAGAAGATGAAAATTTCCCCCGACTATCGCCGTGGCTGGTGGCAGAAGCTCTTGCGCCGCCGCGGCGTGGGCTGACGCGAGAGCGGCGCAGGCGCGATGGCATCACGGGAGAAAATGGGCCATCCCGCCCCATGCGCCGCCCAAGGCGACCTGTTCGATGCCGCCGGCTGGCCGGCCCAGGCGCCGCCCCCACGGTCGCCGCCCGCCGCCGGCAACCCGCAAGAATACAACGACGCGGCGCTGATCGCAGCCCTTCCCCATGCCAGCCAAACGGCTTGCCCGGCGCTGGCGGAGGAAGTGGTGCGGCGGCGCCTGATCGCGGCGGTCCCGGCGCTCGAGGCGCTGTGCCGGCGGTTCATCGGGTTCGGGCGGGAACATGTGGTGCGCGAGCAGGCGGTCGCGCTTGAGGCGCTGGTTGTCTTGGGCGGAACGGAGGCAGCCGCGGCGGTTGGTCGGCTGATCGCCGGGCGGGTGATCGCGGGGCCGGGGTTGGAACTGGCCCTTGGTGCTGCCGTGGCGTTGCGGGCGCGCCTCCCCGTCGGCGTTGTCTGGGCGCTGCTGCGCCACGCGGTCCCTACCATCCGTGCCCATGCCTGCCGCCTGGCGCGGGTCTGGCCGCAGACCGCGCCGCTGCTGATCGAACTGCTCGACGATCTCCACCCCGAGACGGCCGAGGCCGCCGCCGTGGCGCTCGGCGAAATGGGTCGCGGCGAGGCCCGGCCATGGCTCTTGCGGCAACTCGCGCGAGCGCCGTCGGCCGAGATCATAGCCGCCCTCGCGGCGATCGCCGACGAGGCAACGCTCGTGCTACTCGGCCGCCTCGCGCGGGGCCGAGACGATCTCCGCGAGCCGGTGCGTGCGGCGCTGGCCGCAAGCGACCATCCCCGCGCCGCCATCATCCTCGAAAGGCTCGCACCCCCGCGCTCGCGCGGCGAGCGTTGAGCGCTGAGAGCGTAAAAAAACTTCTCCCGCACGCTTCACCATCTCTCGCTTCCAGGCGCCGATTGTCGTCGGATGAACCCCAAACTCCCCGATAGCGCCGCCATCGCCATACGCGCCTTTTTCGGACCACGGTAAGAACAAAACAAGACCAAGCGAGACGCATATTATTGATTGACCCCGCACCTGGATCCGATAGGTTTAACGAAGCGTCCAAGAATCTGGTCTCCCGAGAAGATTTATGTCGCGCCTTCGGATGCTGCTCGACAGGGGGAATATCTCGATAGGGAGAATATGACGTGCTAAGTTCCGCTCGAAAGCGCCTCGGTAGTCTCCGGTTTTCCACCAACAGCGCGAGGTCGCTGACGGCGATCGCGGCGGCGATCGCTTTTGCGCTTCAGGCATCACCCGCAATCGCCGCCGGGGACGTGGTGATCGGTGTTTCGACCACTTTGAGCGGGCCGATTTCGCAGCTTGGTCAGACCGGGCTGCATGGCATTCAGAGCGCGGTCGACGCGATCAACGGCCATGGCGGCCTGCTCGGCAAAACCATCCGCGTGGTCACCGCCGACGACGGCATGTCGCCGGCGACCGGCACGACCAATGTTCGCCAGATGATTCTGAGCGATCACGCGGTCGCTATCTTCGGTCCCGTCAGCAGCGCGGTCGGTGCCGCTGAGGAGACATTGGCGGGGCAGTACCGCACTCCCTATTTTCTCTTCACCTCCAATGACGTTAAGATGACGACATCGAGTTTTACGCCCTATGCCTTCCAGGTCGTGCCCAACACGGTCATGGAACCGCGCGCCGTGGCGCGGTATCTCGCCGATCAGGTGGGGAGCAAGCCGATCACTATCGCGACGATCACGCCGAATTACAGTTTTGGGCGCGACAGCGTCGATTCCTTCCTCCAGGCGCTTAAAACCTACGGGGTGACATTCAAGGTTGTCGCGCAGGAGTATCCCAAGCTCGGTGAGACGGACTATACGCCCTATATCCCCGCGCTGGTCTCGGCGCATGCGGATTACACCTTTGTCGGCGAATACGGCGGCGATCTCATCACACTGACCAAGCAGGCCGTTGGTTTTGGTCTCTTCAAGCAAAGCACGGTCATCGCGGGATACGGCCGAGCAGCTCTAAAGGCGTTGCCGACCGAGGTGCCAGCGGGCACGATCGGATTCGACCGCGCTCCCTTCTGGGCCATGACCGGCCCCGGCATGGATGCCTTTGTCAACGATTATCACGCGAAATATGGTGAATGGCCGTCGGCCTGGGCGATTATGGGCTACACGGCGGTGCAGACCTGGGCGGAGGGCGTCACGCGCGCCAAGGAGTTCGCGGGCGAGAAGGTCGCGGCGGCGCTCAGCGGCGCAACCGTCGCGACCATCCGCGGCCCGATCACGCTCCGCGCCTGCGATCATCAGGGCAACGTCGCGGAATATGTCGGCACCATCGCCGCGGCCGCCGATCCGCGCTTTGGGCATCAGATTTATGCTACCACCAAAGCAGTCCCAGCGGATCAGGTGATGCTCACCTGTGCCGAGGCGCAGGCGCTGCAGCCCAAGCACTGAGCGCTGGCGCCACGCCGCCCTATGAACGCGCAAGCCGCGATTATCGAGATTCTCAGCGCCATGACGACGGCCAGTAGCCTTTTTATCATCGCCGCCGGCCTGACCCTGGTTTTTGGGGCTCTGCGCATCATCAATCTCGCGCATGGCAGCTTCTACATGATCGGTGCCCTGCTCATGGCGACCTTGCTCGGCACCTCGCATCATGCGCTGTTCTGG
>DAHXNW010000083.1 GCA_027365195.1 Acetobacteraceae bacterium | reverse complement strand
TGCGATCTATCGCGCCTGTCTGCTACGGTTTCGCCCGATCATGATGACCACTTTCGCCGCCATGCTGGGCGCGCTGCCGCTCGCGATCGGCCATGCGGAGGGCGCGGAACTGCGCTATCCGCTCGGCATCTCGATCGTCGGTGGGCTGATCGTGAGCCAAGCGTTGACCCTTTATACGACGCCGGTCGTCTATCTCTATCTCGATCGTTTCCGCCTGTGGTCGCGCGCGCGCTGGCGGCGGAGTTTTCCGCCCCTGTCAGCACGTGCGGCGGAGCCGGGCGAATGAAGGCGGCGCTGTTGCTGGCACCGCTGGCGCTCGCCGGCTGCATGGTGGGGCCGGATTATCACCGTCCGCCGGCGATCGTGCCTGCCGCCTATAAGCCGCAGGAGGGCTGGAAGCCGAGCGAGCCGCAGGATGGCATGAACCGCGGGCAATGGTGGCTGGTTTATCACGATCCGCTGTTGAACGAACTCGAAGCCCAGGTCGATGTGTCGAACCAGACGCTGAAAGCCGATTACGCGGCCTATGTGCAGTCGCAGGCGATCGTGGCCGAAGCGCGGGCGAGCCTGTTTCCGGTATTCGGCGGCAGTGGCGTGGTATCGCGCAGCGCCAACGGCCCTGGCTCGCTCGGGGTGGACATCCGCCGCAGCGGGGCCGCGAGTTCCGGTCTGTCGGCGGCGCAGCAGACCAGCTATTTCACTCAATACACGCTGCAAGGCAATGCGTCCTGGACGCCCGACGTGTGGGGCCAGGTTCGCCGCACCATCGAGAGCGATGCCTCCGGCGCGCAGGCGAGTGCCGCCGATCTCGCCAATGCCAGATTATCCATTCAGGCAGCGCTGGCGACGGCCTATTTCAATCTGCGCGCCGAGGACAGTTTCTACGATTTGTTCAACGAAACCGCGAAACAATACGATGCTGCGTTGCAGATCACCGAAAACGAGTTCCGTGGCGGCACCACGCCGGAGAGTAACGTCGCCGCCGCGCGCGCCCTGTTGCAGGAGGTGCAGGCGGAGGCGATCGCCGTCGGCGTGAGCCGCGCGCAGTATGAGGATGCGATCGCCGTGCTGATCGGCCGGCCGCCGGCGGAACTCTCGATCGCCCACGCGCCACTCACCAACGACGTACCGGTGATGCCGCCGTCGCTACCCTCCACCTTGCTGGAGCGGCGGCCTGACATTGCGGCATCGGAACGGCAGATGGAGCAGGAGAGCGCGCTGATCGGCGCCGCCATCGCGACGTTCTACCCGACCATCCCGCTCGCCGCGTCCGGCGGCTATGCCGGCAATCCGCTCTATTCGCTCATTTCAACAGCAAATCAGTTCTGGGCGATCAGCGCCACCGCCAGCCAGACGCTCTTCTCCGGCGGCCTCAGGCGCGCCGAGGTGATCGCCGCGCGGGCCGCGTTCGATCAATCGATCGCGAATTATCGTGAAGTGGTGCTGACCGCGTTCCAGGAGGTGGAAGACGATCTCGCCGCGCTGCGGATTCTGGAGCAGGAGAAAGCGGTGACGGCGGCGGCGGTACAGTCCGCCGATCTCGCGACGAAACTCACGCTGAATGAATTCGTCGGCGGAACGGTGATCTATACCGCCGTGATCACGCAGCAGGAGATTCAGTTGAGCGACGAAGTGACCGATCTGACGGTGCAACAGAGCCGCCTGGTCTCCAGCGTCGGGCTGATCCAGGCGCTCGGCGGCGGCTGGAGCACCGCCGAGTTGCCGAGCAAGGACGATCTACAGAAGGGCCTGGGCTATATCCCGTTTGCCAATCCGCTGTGATACCAAAAGCGGGTTGGCGGGCGCCGGCCGTGGCGATCAGGTCATTCCCAAGGCGTGCATGTAGAGGGTGAGAATTTCATCCATCTCGGCGCGCTCCTGCGCCTCCATGCGGCGCAGGCTGATCACCTTACGCAGCACCTTGACATCGAAGCCGGCGCTTTTCGCCTCGGCGTAGATGTCTTTGATGTCGTTGGCGAGGGATTTCTTCTCCTCCTCCAACCGCTCGATCCGCTCGATCAGGCTGCGCAGCCGCTCGCCCGCGATGCCGCCGGCTTCGGCCTTGGTCTCCGTGCTGTCGAGCGCCATCCCTGTCTCCCCATTGAGCCGGGCCGGGATTAGCGCCGGCCGGGCGGCTCGGTCAATCCTCAGCGTCAATCCTTGGCGGGGCGCTGGTGCGCCGCGCGCCAGGCGTCGTAGGGCATGCCATAGATCCTCTCGCGCGCCTCGGCATCGCTCATCGTCGCGCCGCGCGCGGCGGCGGCCTCGCGATACCAGCGCGCGAGGCAGTTGCGGCAGAAGCCGGCGAGCGTCATCAGATCGATGTTCTGCACCTCCGGGTGTTCGCGCAGATGGGCGAGCAAGGCGCGGAAGGCGGCGGCTTCCAGTTCGGTGTTGGTGGCTGTCTCGGGAGTTGGCATCGGTCTCTCCTCTCGGCTGTCATTCGCCATGGGAGATGGCACGCCGGCGGGAACTTCGCCATACTGCGCGCGCATAGCGTGGAGACTCAAGGATGTGGGACGATGCGCGGGCGCGCGCGCTGTTGCGGGCGGTGTTCGATGCGGCGGTGGCGAGCGCCGATCCGATGCGGGTGCTGGCGGCCCATCTGCCGCCACCACCCGAGGGGCGCTGTATCGTCGTCGGTGCCGGCAAATCGGCCGCCGTGATGGCGGCGGCGGTGGAGGCAGCGTGGCCCGAGGTGCCGCTCGAAGGGCTGGTGGTCACCCGCTATGGCCATGTGGTGCCGACGCGGCGCATCGGTGTGATCGAGGCTTCCCATCCGGTGCCGGATGCCAATGGCGAGGCGGCGGCGCGGCGCATCCTCGCCCTGGTGCAGGGGCTGACCGAGCGGGATCTGGTACTGGCGCTGATCTCCGGTGGGGCATCGGCGCTGCTCGCGCTGCCGGCCGAGGGCATTTCGCTCGCCGACAAGCAGGCGGTCAATCGCGCACTCCTCGCGAGCGGGGCTGCGATCGGCGAGATGAACACGCTGCGCAAGCATCTCTCGGCGATCAAGGGCGGCCGGCTCGCCGCCGCCGCCG
Source organism: Acetobacteraceae bacterium (assembly GCA_027365195.1). Classification (GTDB taxonomy): domain Bacteria; phylum Pseudomonadota; class Alphaproteobacteria; order Acetobacterales; family Acetobacteraceae; genus DAHXNW01. The sequence continues at coordinate 1,879 of DAHXNW010000083.1, read as the reverse complement.
CCCCCGCGCGCGTGGTGAGCCTCGCGATCAGCGACGTGCCGGGCGATTCGCCCGCCGTGATCGGCAGCGGCCCGACGGTTGCCGACCCCAGCAGCCTCGCCGACGTGCGGGCCATCATCGCGCGCCACGATCTGCGTCTGCCGCCGGCGGTCGCCGCGCATCTGGCGCGGGCGGGCGAGACGCCGAAACCCGGCGAGTTGCCGCATGCGCGGTTCGAGATCATCGCCACCCCGGCGCGCGCGCTCGCCGCCGCCGCCGAGGTGGCGCGGGAAGCGGGGGTGCGGCCGCTGATCCTCGGCGATGCGCTGGAGGGCGAGAGCCGCGAGATGGGCACCATCCTCGCCGGCATCGCACAAAGCGTGCGCACCCATGGCCAGCCGCTCGCCCCCCCCGCGCTGCTGCTCTCCGGCGGCGAGACGACGGTGAGCATCGGCGCCGGGCCGGCCGGGCGTGGCGGGCGCAATAGCGAGTGCCTGCTCGCCCTTGCCGTGGCGCTCGCCGGCGCGCCCGGCATCTGGGCGCTGGCGGGCGATACCGATGGCATCGACGGCAGCGAGGACGCCGCCGGCGCCTTCGTCACCCCCAACACGCTGGCGCGCGCACGGGGAGCCGGGCTCGATCCGCGCGCGATGCTCGCGGCGCATGACAGCTATGGCGTTTTTGCGGCGATCGGCGATCTGCTGCTGACCGGCCCGACGCTCACCAATGTGAACGATATCCGCGCCATCTTAATTACCTGATCGGTGCCGGCTGAACCAAAAAGGAGTCTGCATGACGCCGCATTCCACCGTGCGCCGCCGCCGGCGCACCAAAATCATCGCGACCCTTGGGCCTGCGAGTTCCAGCCCGGCGGTGCTGCGCCAGTTGTTCCAGGCCGGCGCCGACGTCTTCCGGCTGAATTTCTCGCACGGCACGCATGAGGATCACGCCGCCATGGTCGCCCTGATCCGCGCCATGGAGGAGGATTTCTCCCGCCCGATCGGCATCCTCGCCGATGTGCAGGGGCCGAAGCTGCGTGTCGGGCGGTTCGGCGGCGGGCGGGTGCATTTGCAGAACGGCCAGGGCTTTCGCCTCGACCTCAACCCGACGCCGGGCGATGCCGGGCGGGTGCAACTGCCGCATCCGGAAATCCTCGCCGCCGCCACCATCGGCACCATGCTGCTGCTCGATGACGGCAAGCTGCGCCTTAGGGTGGTGCGCAAGCGCGACGACCATTTGCAGACCGAGGTGGTGGTCGGCGGCGCGCTGTCGGACCGCAAGGGCGTCAACGTGCCGGACGTGGTGCTGCCGATCCCGGCGCTCACCGCGAAGGACCGCGCCGATCTGGATTTCGCCCTGCAACATGGCGTCGATTACATCGGCCTCTCCTTCGTGCAGCGGGCGGAGGATGTGGCCGAGGCGCGCGCGATCGCCGCCGGGCGGGCGTGGATCATGACCAAGCTCGAAAAGCCGCAGGCGCTCGATAATCTCGACGCCATCCTGGCGCTGTCGGATGCGGTGATGGTGGCGCGCGGCGATCTCGGCGTGGAACTGCCGCCCGAGGAGGTGCCGCTGGCGCAAAAGCGCATCGTGCGCGCCGCCCGCCAGCGCGGCCTGCCGGTGGTGGTGGCGACACAGATGCTGGAGAGCATGATCAGCGCCCCCTCGCCGACCCGCGCCGAAGCCTCCGACGTCGCAACCGCGGTGTTCGACGGGGCCGATGCGGTGATGCTCTCGGCCGAGACCGCCGCCGGGCAGTTCCCCTATGAGGCGGTCAATATCATGGACCGCATCATCGCCCGCGTGGAGCAGGACGACGGCTGGCGGGCGATGATCGATGCGAGCCGGCCGGCGCCGGAGCGTTCGGCGGCGGGCGCCATCGCGACAGCGGCGCGCCAGG
>DAHXNW010000082.1 GCA_027365195.1 Acetobacteraceae bacterium | reverse complement strand
AGCCGCTCGACCAGCAGGCGCGCGGTGGCGGCGGCACGCGCGGCGGCCTCTGGCGCAAGGCTCGCGCGGGCGAGCAGCGGCGGTAGGCACTCTGCCTCCGGGCGGCGATGAGCGGCGCTGATGGCGGCGCGCAGTGCGCTTGCAGGCGACGGCGCGGAGGTCTCGTTCGGCATGACAGATCTGACTCCCGCAGCAGCGAGCGTAAATCCTATTGTATCGGACGGGACGGCGCACGAGCAAACGATCGATTCTGATCGTCTGGGCAACTATTTGGTTTGCAAGCGGGCATAAATCACCGCATTATCGGGTGATGCAATGACTCTCGCAGTGGACGCGTCTGTCGCGGATGGGGGCCCGGATGGTCGATTTCAACAGCTTTGCCAATGACCCGAAAACCTTCCTCGGGAAACGCGCGATCACCGTGCAGGGCAACCGACTGCTCAGCGCCGCAACCGTGGATCAAGAGGCGCTTGCTTTCCACGGCGGCGAAACCGTTAAGGTCGTCGGACTCGACGCGAGCAAGACCGTGATCAATCTAGAATTGGCCGAAGAGCATGGTAAACTGGTGATAAACGTATCGGAAAACAACCAGGGCAAGACACCAAGCTATTATCTGCCTTGGAAAGCCGGCCATGCTTATAAGATGCAACTCGGTGCCCAGGCCGCGTTCTTCACCACCGCTTATATGAGTTCCTGCGGTCTGCTGATCAGCGGCCCTGCAGACCGGCCGGTGGTGATCCACGCCAATTGCGGCAACTCCGGTCGCATCGACAATGCCCCGACCAAGCCGGCGGAGATCGATCAGTATTCGGTGCTGTATTCCAACCTCGCCGGGCAGATGATCAGCAACGGAACCCTGCCCGCAGCGGGCGGCGGGTCGAAATTGGCGATTTTCGATCCCGCCTTTTACATGGCTGGAAAAAACGCTGGCTACGCCAGCGTGTTCGGCGTTCGGCGTTCGGCCGCGTGGCAATTCTTCTATAATATCGGTAACAAAATCAACGGCTTTACCGGCCGGCTGTGGCCGGAGCCGGATCTCGAGGTACTCCGAAGCTGACTCGCCGCGTCAGGTGCCGAGCAGCACGGCGACCGGCAGGCGGGCGAGGAGCGTGCCGAGGCGCAACGGATCGCCATCGCCCTTGCTGCCCAGCACATCCTCCATCCCATCGAGCGCAAGGCCGGCGGGCGGAATGAGACGCGTATCCTCCCAGGCGGCCGGGGTGATCAGCGGCAGGCTCTCGGTGCCGGCCGCGGCACTGGCGAGCCGGCTCACGACGACGAGCAGGCGGCTGCCCTGGTGCTGGCGCAGGAAAGCGAGCGCGCGTCCGGGACAGGCGCCCTCGATGGCGATCGGCTGATATTGGCCGTGCGCGAACAGGTCGGGCAGGCGCGCGCGTAGCGCCAGCAGCCGGGCCAGAATGGCGAGTTTGATCCGGCCGTCGCGCCACTGCGCCAGCAACGCGCCGGGTGCCGCGCCGGCATCGAGAGCCGCCGCGCGCGCGGCAAAATCCACCTCGCGCCGGTTGTCAGGATCGACCAGCGAGAGATCCCAGAATTCACCGCCCTGATAGAGATCGGGAATGCCGGGGCAGGTGAGCCGTAGCACCGTCTGTGTCAGGCTGTTCAGCGCGCCGCGTGGCGCGAGGCGGCCGGCGAAGGTGGCGAGTTCGTGCGCCATGCCGGCCGGATGCGCGGGATCGAGCAGGATCGCCAGAAACGCCCGGCAGGCGGCCTCATAGGCGGCATCCGGCGCCGCCCATTCGGAATGCCGCTTGGCCTCGCGCAGCGCCTTCTCCTGCCACGCCGCCACCCGCGCCTCCAAACTTGCCAGCCCATCCGGCGTCAGTGACCGCGGCAGGAGATCGTTCGGCCAGGCGCCGAGCAGGGTTTCATAGAGCATGATCTCATCGGCCGCATCCGGCGCCGGCACGCCCTCCACCAGCGGCTTCAACGCCGCCATCCGCGCCGTCCAGCGGCGCAGCGAGGCATCCCACGCTTCGGGCATCTCGCTCAGCACGGCGAGACGGGCGCGGCTGTCCTCGCCGCGCTTGTGGTCGTGCGTGGCGGTGGCGAGCAGCGCGCGCGGCATGGCGAGCCGCGCCGCCGTGGCGGCGTGGAAGGCCGCCGGGGCCAGCGCAAACTGCGCCGGATCGCTGCCCACCTCGTTGCGCGAGAGCAGCCGGCCATAACGGTAGAAGGCGGTATCCTCGACCGATTTCGCGGTGGCCGGGGCCGAGAGCTGCTGGAAGCGCACCATGGCGCGCAGCCGCTCGGCCCGGCGCGGGCCGGCCGGCACGCCATGCAGCCCCGGGCCGCCGAGCCAGCCGCCGAGCAGGCTCAGCAGATCGCGATCGGCGCTGCGGATGCTGCGCCGCGCCCCGGCCATCGCCTGCGCCAGCAC
>DAHXNW010000069.1 GCA_027365195.1 Acetobacteraceae bacterium | reverse complement strand
CGCCTGTTTCGCTGCGAAACGCCGGTGGTGGCGGCGGTGCAGGGGGCGGCGGTGGGCGGCGGCCTCGGGCTGTCGCTGGTGGCGGATTTCCGCGTCGCCTCGCCGGAATCGCGCTTCACCGCGAATTTCAACCGCCTCGGCTTCCATCCCGGCTTCGGCATGAGCATCACCCTGCCGCGCGTGGTGGGAGAGCAGAAGGCAGCACTGTTGTTCTACACCGGCCGGCGCATCGGCGGTGAGGAGGCACAGGCGATCGGGTTGGTCGATGTGCTGGTGCCGCAGGCGGAGCTGCGCGATGCGGCGCTGGCGCTGGCGGCCGAGATCGCCGCCTCGGCGCCGATCGCCGTCTTAGCCACGCGACGCACGCTGCGCCGGGGCCTTGCTGATGCGATCGCCGCCATCACCGACCATGAGTTGAGCGAGCAGCAACGGCATTTCGAGACGGCGGATTTCAAGGAGGGTGTGAAGGCGATGGCGGAGCGGCGGCTGCCGGTGTTCGTGGGGAGGTGAGCGGGTGTTCCATGGTTTCAGCCGGCACCGGCCCGCACCCCCACCCGGCCACCCACGTCAGTATGCTGAATGGGTGGTCGGGTGGAGGTGCGGGCCGGTGCCGGCCGCTGGTATGCGCGCCGGGTTGGCCGGCGGCGGCGCGCGAGACGGAGACAATACCAACGGTCATTCTTTATGGCCGTTGGTATAATCACGCCGCGCGTTTGGCGTTGTCGGAGTCGCGCAGGCGGCCGACGAAGGCTGCAACCTGTGTCGTGAGGTCGTCGGCCTGACGGCGCAGTTCGCCCGAGGAGCCAGCGAGGCTGCGGGCGCGCTCGGCGGTCTGCCCGGCGATGCCCTCCACCTTGCGCGCGCCCTGGGTGATCGCGGCGGCCCCGGAGGCGGCGCCGGCGACCGAGCGGCTGATCTCCTGCGTCACCGAACCCTGTTCCTCGACGGCGCCGGCGATCGCCGTGGTCGCGGAGCGGATCTGTTCGACCGCGCCGGCGATATCGCGCATCGCGGTCGCGATCTCGCCAACCACGCGCTGCACCGATTGCACCTGCGCGCGGATGTCGTCGGTGGCGCGCGCGGTCTGGCCCGACAGGCTCTTGACCTCGCCGGCGACCACGGCGAAGCCACGACCGGCCTCGCCGGCGCGCGCCGCCTCGATAGTGGCATTCAGCGCCAGCAGATTGGTCTGCCCGGCGATCGACTGGATCAGCCCCACCACCTCGCCGATGCGCCGCGCCGCGCCGTTCAGGTTCTCGACGATCTCGCCGGCCTTGGCGACCGTCGCCACCGCCGCATCGGTGGTGCGCGCGGCCTGCTGCATCTGCCGGGTGATCTCGCCGATCGAGGCCGTGATCTCCTCCGCCGCCGAGGCTACCGTCTGCATGTCGAGCGAGGAGCGCTCGGCGCCGCCGGTGAGCGAGACCGCCTCGCCACTGGTCACGTCGGCGGCGGCGAGCAGGGCGTTCGCCTCGCTCCCCAACCCGTCGGCGGCCTTGGCCATGCCACGGGCGAAGCCGGCGATCACGTCCTCGAGTTGTTGCGCCACGTCGTCGAGCTGCTTGCGATGCGTTTGGGCATTGGCATCGAGATAGCCGCCGACGACCAGGCTGAGGTCGAACATGATCGCGCGGTCCACCGCGCGGATCAGCCGTTCGGCACGCGCGGCGCTGGCGGCGCGCAGCTTGCCGCCGCCCTGCCGAAGGATCAGCGCATGGATTTCCTCCAGCGCCAGCAGATAGCTGCCGATATAGAAATCCGGCGTCAGCCCGATGCGCGCATGGGTCGCGGCGACGCGATGCACGGAGGCGAAATAGGCATCGTCGAAACGGCCTTCGAACAGGCCACGCCAATGCTTGGCCTGCAGATCGCGCGCCCGCTGGATCGCTTCCGGGCCGCTGAACATCGCCCGCAGATTGGGTCGTGCCATCATGTGTGCATAGAGTTTGTCGAGCAGGCCGCCGATCCCCGCCTCCACGATCGGCCACGCCTCGCGCAGGGCGGCGCAGGCTTGCTCGTCGAGCCGGTTGAAACGCAGGCTTTCGCCGTGTTCGTCATTCATCGGTATGGCCCTTCAGGTGGCAGGGATACAGAATGACAGCAAACCATTGCCGAAAGTTTACCGTTCACGACCGCCCGTAGGTATCCTCGAACCGGATGATGTCGTCTTCGCCGAGATAGGCGCCGGACTGTACCTCGATCAGCGTCAGCGGAATGCGGCCCGGGTTTTCCAGCCGGTGCAGGCTGCCGAGTGTCAGATAGATGCTCTCGTTCTCGCGCAGCAGCACCTCCTCCCCGTCGCGCGTGACCAGCGCCGTGCCATTGACGACGACCCAATGCTCGGCGCGGTGGAAATGCTTCTGCAGCGAGAGTTTATGCCCCGGATGGACGACGATGCGCTTGACCTGAAACCGGTCGCCCTGGATCAGGCTTTCGTAGAAGCCCCAGGGCCGGTAGTTCCGGTTGTGGCTCACCGCCTCGGGCCGGCCCGCCGCGCGCAGCCGATCCACCACCGCCTTGACCTCCTGCGCCCGTTCCCGGTGCATCGCCAGCACCGCGTCCTTGGTGACCACCACCACCGCATCGCGCAGCCCGACCACGGCGGTCAGGATGCCGTCGCTGCGGACGTAGCAGTGCTCGGCGCCCTCCAGCAGCACATCGCCGCTCGCCACATTGCCCGCCGCGTCCTTCTCGCCAAGCTCCCACAAGGCCCGCCAACTGCCGACGTCGGACCAGCCGAGGTCGGCCGGCACCACGGCGGCGTGGCGGGTGCGCTCGGCCACGGCGTAGTCGAAGCTGATGCTGGGGGCGGCGGCGAAGGGCACCGGCGCGAGGCGGAGGAAATCCAGATCCTGCTCGCGCTGCGCCACTGCCTCGCGCACCGCTGCCAGTACCTGCGGCGCATGCGCCTCCAGCTCGGCGAGCAATGTCGCGGCGGTGGCGACGAACATGCCGGAATTCCACAGATGCCGCCCGCTCGCCAGCATCGCCGCCGCCGCCGCCGCGTCGGGCTTCTCGACGAAGCGGGCGAGCGCGAACACCCCCGGCAGCCCCGCGAGCGCCTCGCCGGTCTCGATATAGCCATAGCCGGTCTCCGCCGCCGTCGGGCGCATGCCGAAGGTCGCGATGCGCCCGCCGCGCGCCGCCGCCACGGCCTGCGTGAGCGCCTCTGCCAGCGCTGGCGCATCGCCGATCGAGGCATCGGCCGCCATCACCCACAGCACCGCCTCGGGGGTCTGCTCGGCGATCAGCAAAGCAGCGGCGGCCATCGCCGGCGCGCTGTTGCGCCCGACCGGTTCGAGCAGGATGCGCGCGCCGAGGATGCCGGCCTGACGCAGTTGTTCGGCGATCAGAAACCGGTGCTCTTGGTTACAGACGACGACGGGCGGGGCGAAACCGTCGCCGACCGCGCGCAGGGCGGTCTCCTGAATCAGCGAGCGCGCGGTGGTCAGCGGCCAGTATTGCTTGGGGAAGCTCTCTCGCGAGACTGGCCAGAGGCGCGTGCCCGAGCCGCCGGAGAGGATCACCGGCACGACCCGGGCGGCGTTTTGCGTCTCCGTCATGCGGCGTGCTCCTTGCCTGGAACCGGCGCCGTCGATGGACCGGTCTCCGCTTTATATCAAAAGGCGATTAACAATGACTATCCTATCGCGCGAGACTCAGCAGCCCGGCGATATCGACATGGCGCTCCAGATGCACGGCGAGCGCATCGAGCGTCGTCTCGATGGCGTCCGTGTGCCGATAGGGCGAGGCGGGGGCGCCGAGACGGTGCAGCCAGGCGGCGCGCTGCGCATCGCCATCGAACAGCCGGTGCAGATAGCTGCCACACACCAACCCGTCGGCCGAGCGGGCGCCATCGGGGCGGCCGTCGTCGAGCCGGGCGAAGGGGCGCGCGGCATCCGGACCGTCGGTGCGGCCGAGATGCATCTCGTAGCCAGAGAGGCGCACGCCGTCCGGCGTCGCGCCGGCGGTCTCCACCAGCCGCTTGTCGCCGCCGAGCGTGGTCGCGACCGCCAGCAGCCCGAGGCCGGGGGCTTCCCCTGGCGGCCCCTCCAGCCCGTGCGGGTCGGCGATCGTCTGCCCGAGCATCTGATAGCCGCCGCACAGGCCGAGGATACGCCCGCCCTGCCGGCGATGCGCCAACAGATCGATATCCCACCCCTCGGCGCGCAGCACGGCGAGATCGGCGAGCGTGGTCTTCGAGCCGGGCAGGATCAGCAGAGCGCAGCCCACCGGCAGCGGCCGGCCGCGCGGGATCAGCCGCAAATCCACCCCCGGCTCGGCGCGCAGCGGGTCGAGATCGTCGAAATTGGCGATCCCCGGCAGCATCGGCGCGGCGATCCGCAGCGCCCCGCCGCTCCCGCGCTGGCGCGGTGGTTCGGCGAGATCGGCGGCATCCTCGGCCGGCAGCGCCTGGGCTGCGGCGAAATGCGCCACCAGCCCGAGACCGGGCCAGCCGGTGCGCGCGGCGATCATCGCCATGCCGTCGGCGAACAGCGAGAGATCGCCACGCATCCGATTGACGATGAAGCCGCCAACGAGCGCCGCATCGTCCGGCTCCAGCACCGCCCGCGTGCCGATCAGGCTCGCGATCACGCCGCCACGGTCGATATCGCCGATCAGCACCACCGGCACGCTTGCAGCGCGGGCGAAGCCCATGTTGGCGATGTCCTGCGGCCTGAGATTGGCCTCCGCGACACTGCCCGCGCCCTCCACCAGCACGATGTCGCAGCCGGCGCGGAGCCGGGCGAAGCTTTCGAGCACGCGCGGCAGCAGTTGCGGTTTGAGCGACTGAAACGCACGCCCACTCGCCTGCCCCCAGAGTTTTCCCTGCACGATGATCTGCGCGCCGCCGTCGGCATGCGGTTTCAGCAGCACCGGGTTCATATCCGCCGTGGCCGCCACCCCGGCGGCACGCGCCTGCAACGCCTGGGCACGGCCGATCTCGCCGCCATCGGCAGTGACGGCGGCGTTGTTGGACATGTTCTGCGGCTTGAACGGACGCACCGACAGGCCACGCCGGGTGAGCGCCCGCGCGAGGCCGGCAACCAGCAGCGACTTGCCCACCCCCGAGCCGGTGCCGGCGAGCATCAGGGCGCGGGCGGTCAAAACTCGATGCCCGGCTGCGCTTTCACCCCGGCGTCGAAATGGTGCTTCACCGGGGTCATCTCGGTGACCAGATCGGCCGCCGCGATCAGCGCCGCCGGCGCGTTGCGCCCGGTGATCAGCACATGCAGCGCCGGTGGGCGCGCCTGCAGCGCGGCCACCACGGCCTCGGTATCCAGATAGCCATAGCGCAGGGCGATGTTGAGCTCGTCGAGCACCAAAAGCGCCAGCGCCGGCTCCTGCATCATCGCCGTGGCCCGCGCCCAGGCGCGCTGCGCGGCGGCGATGTCGCGCGCGCGGTCCTGCGTCTCCCAGGTGAAACCCTCGCCCATCACGTGCCAGTCCAGCAGATCGTCGAAGCGGGCGAGTGCGGCGCGCTCGCCGGTCTGCCACTGGCCCTTGATGAACTGCACCACCCCGCAGCGCCGCTCGTGGCCGAGCATGCGCAGCAGCAGGCCGAAGCCGGCGGTGGATTTGCCCTTGCCGCGCCCGGTGTTGACCATCAAGAGGCCCTTCTCGATGGTCTTGCGCGCCACCTCGGCATCCTGCACCGCCTTACGCGCCTGCATCCGGGCGCGATGGCGTGCCGCGTCGGAATCGCTCATTTCACCCGCATCTCCAGCCCCGCGACCATGAAGATCACCCGATCGGCGCGCGCGGCGAGACGCTGATGCAGGCGGCCGGCGGCGTCGCGAAAGCGCCGCGCCAGGGCGTTGTCGGGCACGATGCCGAGGCCCACCTCGTTCGCCACCAGCACCACAGGGGCGGGGCGTCCAGCCAGGGCAGCCTCCAGCGCATCGGTTTCGGCATCGATGTCATGGCCGCCGAGCAGCAGATTGCTCAGCCACAGGGTGAGGCAATCGAGCAGCACCGGGCCGGGCGCGCGGGCGAGGGCGGCGGCGATGGCGAGCGGCGTTTCCTCGGTGATCCAGCCGGCGCCACGGCGGGCGCGATGGGCGGCGATGCGCGCGCGCATCTCCTCGTCATACGCCTCGGCGGTGGCGAGGTAATGCCAGGGCGGCGGGGCGGCGGTGATCAGCCGCTCCGCCGCCAGGCTCTTGCCCGAGCGCGCGCCGCCGAGGATCAGGGTGAGCGGCGCACTCATCCGGGCTATTCTGCCGCCGGCCGGTAGACGCAGCGCTCGCCCAGACTGTCGCGGAACACGGTCACGCTGGCCAGCGCCGGGAACTGCGGCGCCAGGGCGCGCCAGATGAAGCGCGCGAGATTCTCGAGCGTCGCCGG
>DAHXNW010000066.1 GCA_027365195.1 Acetobacteraceae bacterium | reverse complement strand
GCCGGCATGCCCGGCACCTTCTGCGCCTCGCGCTCGGCGAAGAACACATGCCGCTGCGCCTTCGATTCCGCCCCACCGACCAGTTCCATGAACAGCCGCCGCTCGGTTTGCAGCCCTTCGTCGAACGGCTGGCTCACCGCTGCCTCGATCGCCTCGACGCAGGCCTGCGGCGCGCGCTGGCCCCGGGCGCGCTTGAGCACCGGCTCGGCGGCGCGGCGCAGCAGCGCAGGCTCGGCGCGCGCGGCGGCCAGACCAGTGTCGATATCGCGCACCTGGCGCAGCGATCCGGGCTTCAGCGCCGCCGCATAGGCGACGGCGGCGGCGATGAAATCGCCCGCCAGCACCGCATCGAGCAGCCCGTCGGCGAGCGCCTGCGCCGCCGGCACCGGATCGCCGGAGGTGATGATGCGCAGCGCCCGCTCCACCCCTGCGAGGCGCGGCGTGCGCTGCGTGCCGCCGGCGCCGGGCAGCAGGCCGAGCTTGATCTCCGGCAGCCCGACTTTCGCGCCCGGCGCGGCGACCCGCCAGTGGCAGCCGAGCGCCAGCTCGAAGCCGCCGCCGAAGGCCAGCCCGTCGATCGCCGCGACCACCGGCTTGCTCATTGCCTCGATGCTGGCGATCAGCTCCTGTAGCATCGGCGCCTGCGCCGGCTTGCCGAATTCGGTGATATCCGCCCCGGCGGAAAAGGCGCGCGCGGTGCCGGTGAGCACCACGGCGGTGATCGCCGCATCCCCCGCCACGCGCGCGAGCGCCGCCGCGACGCCCTGGCGCAGAACGTGGCTCAGCGCGTTGACCGGCGGATGATCCATCACGATCAGGCCGACGCCTTCGCGGTGCTGCAGATCGACCGCCTGGTTGATATTGCCCATAAAACCAATCCTTTCCGAAACTACACTTCCAGCCATTCCCGCCGGAGCGCGCCGTCGGCGGCGAGTTGCGCCGGGCTGCCCTCGAAGACGATATGCCCGTGGCCCATCACATAGAGCCGGCGCGCCAGGGTGAGCGCGATCGCGAGCTTCTGCTCCACCAGCAGGATGGTGGTGCCGCGTTGGGCGATGGTTTCCAGCAGCGCGCGCACCCGCTCGACCATCATCGGCGCCAGCCCCTCGGTCGGCTCATCGACCATCAGCAGCGAAGGCGCGCCCATCAGGGTGCGGCAGATCGCCAGCATCTGCTGCTCGCCGCCGGAGAGCGCGCCGGCCGGGGCGCGCTCGCGCTCGCGCAGCCGGGGAAACAGCGCATACGCCTCATCCAGGCCGAAGCCGCCCTCGCGCCGGCCGCGCTGCTCGCCGAGCACGAGGTTCTGCACGACCGTCAGCCCAGGGAAGATCGCGCGGTCCTCCGGCACATAGCCGAGGCCCAGCCGCGCCACCTGATGCGGGGCGAGAGCGGAGATGTCGGTGGCATCGAAGCGGATCTCGCCCTCGCGCCGCACCCCACCCATGATCGCCTTCAGCGTGGTCGAGCGGCCGGCGCCGTTGCGCCCGAGCAGGGCCACGATCTCGCCGCGTCCGATGGTCATATCGACACCGCGCAGCACCTGGCTCTTGCCATACCACGCATTGAGGCCGCGCACACTCAGCATGGCGTGAGGGTTTCGGCGGCGGTGCCGAGATAGGCCGCGCGCACCGCCGGATCGCCGCGCACCGCCTCCGGCACGCCCGAGGCGATCAGGCAGCCCTCGGCGAGCACGCTGATGCGGTCGGCGAGGTCGAACACCACGCTCAGATCGTGCTCGATCATCACCAGCGTGCGCCCGGCGCAGGCCCGCCGGATCAGCGCCACCGCCCGCTCGGTCTCGGCCCGGCTCATCCCGGCGGTGGGCTCGTCGAGCAGGATGGTATGCGCGCCGCCGGCGATCGCGAGGCCGATTTCGAGCGCGCGCTGCTCGGCATAGGCCAGCGCCCCTGCCGGCACGTCGCGCCGGCGACGCAGATCGAGGCGGTCGAGCATCTCCTCGGCGCGCGCGGCGAGGGCGCCATAGCTGTCGATGCCGCGCCAGAAGGCATAGCCGCAGCCGGCGGTGCGCATCGCGGCACAGCGCAGGTTCTCGAACACCGAGAGCCGGGCGAACAGGCTCGTCACCTGAAAGCTGCGCGCCAGCCCGCGCCGGAAGATCACGTTCGGCGACAGCCCGGTGATATCCGCCCCGGCCAGCAGCACCTGCCCCTGATCGCAGCGCAGCCGGCCGGTGATCAGGTGGAATAGCGTCGATTTGCCCGCCCCGTTCGGCCCCAATATGGCATGCAGCTCGCCGGGCGCGACCTGGAAGCTCACGCCGCAGATCACCCGCGTGGCGCCGAAGCTCTTGTGCACATCGCGCAGTTCGATCGCCGGTGTCTCGCTCATGACACCAGCCGCCGCTGCGCCGCCGCCGCCGCTTCCTGCCACGCCTCGTGCGCCGCCGGGGCGGTGCGCCGCAGCGCCCAGAGTCCGAGCGCGCAAAGCAGCAGCGGCAACACCCAATCGAGCGGGCGCAGCGGATCGACCGCCAGCCCGAACAGCCGCGCGGGATGGCCGCCGCCGCGCGCCACCTGCGCCCGATAGCCCATCTCGGCGAGCGCGATCACCCCC
>DAHXNW010000062.1 GCA_027365195.1 Acetobacteraceae bacterium | reverse complement strand
TTGTCGAGCAGCTTGTCGGCCTCCTCCGCTTCGAGCGCGCGGCGCGCGGCATCGAGGCGCATGCGGCGGGTCTGCTCGCGGCGGCCGAACATGCCCTTCATCATGTCGCCGAGATTGATCATCTGCGCCGGCGGCATGCCTGGGATGTCCATCTGGCCGATCGGACTGCCGGTGGTCTCCACCAGGCTGATTTCGATCTCCCTGTCCTCCAGTTCGCCATTGCGCAGCATCTGGCGGAATTTGCTGCGCGTGTCGGCGGCGGCCTTCTCGCCCACCAGCGCGGTAAGCAGCCGCTCCTCGGCGGCCAGCTCTGCCTTCGCCTGCACGCCGCGCCGGCTCGCCTCGCGCAGCATGGCGAGGCTGATCTCAACCAGATCGCGCAGGATGCTCTCCACATCGCGCCCGACGTAGCCGACCTCGGTGAATTTCGTCGCCTCCACCTTGAGGAACGGCGCCTGCGCGAGCTTGGCGAGGCGGCGGGCGATCTCGGTCTTGCCGCAGCCGGTAGGGCCGATCATCAGGATGTTTTTCGGCACCACCTCCTCGCGCATCGCCTCGGGCAGTTGCTGGCGGCGCCAGCGGTTGCGCATGGCGATGGCGACCGCGCGCTTGGCCTCGTCCTGGCCGACGATGTAGCGGTCGAGCTCGGAGACGATCTCACGCGGCGAAAACGTCGGCACATCCATCAGTTGGTTTTCCCGCCAATGGCTTTCCCAATCGTCTCGACGATCACGCTATGGTTGGTATAGACGCAGATGTCGGCGGCGATGCGCATGGCACGGCGGGCAATCGCCTCGGCATCGAGGCCGGGGATGTCGATCAGCGCGCGGGCGGCGGAGAGCGCGTAATTGCCGCCCGAGCCGATGGCGATCACGCCATCCTCGGGTTCCAGCACGTCGCCATTACCGGTGAGGGTGAAGCTGCGCTCGCCGTCGGCCACCGCCATCATCGCCTCCAATCGGCGCAGATAGCGATCCGTGCGCCAGTCTTTCGCCAGTTCCACACAGGCGCGTTCGAGTTGGTTCGGGAAGCGTTCGAGCTTGCTCTCCAGCCGTTCGAGCAAGGTGAAGGCATCCGCCGTGGCGCCGGCGAAGCCGGCGATCACCCCGCCGCCGGCGCCGATGCGGCGCACCTTGCGGGCGTTGCCCTTCACCACCGTCTGCCCCAGGCTCACCTGCCCGTCGCCCGCCATCGCCACCAGCCCATCGCGACGCACGCAGAGAATGGTGGTGCCGTGCCAGCCGACCCAGTCGGCGGCGCTTTTGTTGGTATCTTGCATAATGCGGCTAGATGGCGCCTCTGGGCGTCCGGCACAAGGGCGCGGGCCAGAGCAGACTAGACGCTATCATGCGCTATACCGGTAGCAGCCGGATGCGCCGGCCAGCGACGCCGAGGGCGATGCGTCCGGCCTTCAGCGCCTGCGCATCGGCGCCGAATACGGTGTGGCGCCAGCCGCGGAGCGCCTGGATATCGGGCGCCTCCTCGCTGGCGAGACGGTCGATATCCTCCGAGGATGCGAGCAGCTTCGGTGCCACCGCATGCTCCTCGCATTTCGCTGCCAGCAGCACCTTGAGCAGCGCCACCAGCGCCGCCGATGGCTTGCTCCCCTCGCGCACCGCCGGCGCCGGTGGCAACGCGGAGTCCGGGAGCGCCTGCGCCCCTGCGATGGCGGCGAACAGCCCGGCGGCGGCGCGGCCCTCGGCGAAACCGCGCCCCACGCCGCGCACGCGGGCAAGCGCGTCGGCCGTCTGCGGCGCGGTCGCGGCAATTTCCAGCAGCGATTCATCCTTCAACAGACGCGGGCGCGGGATGTTCAGCCGCTGCGCCTCGGTCTCACGCCAGGCGGCGACGGCGCGCAGCACGCCGAGGAAGCGACGGTTGTTGGAACGCGCGCGCAGCCGCTCCCACGCGGTCTCCGGGTTGGGGCGATAGGTCGCCGGGTCGGCGAGGATGGCCATCTCTTCCGTTACCCACTCGAGCCGCCCCTCGCGTTGCAGCCGCTCGCTCAGCCGCTCATAGACGCCGCGCAGATGGGTGACATCGCCGGCCGCATACTCCACCTGTGCCGCACTCAGCGGGCGGGCCGACCAGTCGCTGAAGCGGTGCGCCTTGTCGATCTGCCCGCCGGTCAGGGCCGCGACCAGCGCGTCATAGCCGACCTGATCGCCAAAGCCGGCGACCATCGCCGCCACCTGGGTATCGAACAGCGGCGTCGGCACGGCGTCGAATTTGAGGACGAAAATCTCGATGTCCTGCCGTGCGGCATGGAACACTTTCAGCACCGCAGGATCGGCGAGCAGCGCGCCGAGCGGCGCCAGATCGAGGCCGGGCGCCTCGGCATCCACCACCGCCACTTCGCTGGCACCGGCGAGTTGCACCACGCACAGCTCCGGCCAGTAGGTGCGCTCGCGCATGAATTCGGTATCGACGGTGACGAATCGCTCGCCGCGCAGCCGTTCGCAGAGGGCGGCGAGCGCTTCGGTGGTGGCAATCAGCGAGGGCGGAGGGAAATCGGGGCGGGGAGAACGGACCATGATACCGTTTCTACACGGCTGCCTGGTCTGGGCAAAGCCGACTGCTGCGAAAGCCCGTCTCCCCGCCGCCGTGCCTTAACCCTTGCGCGGGAAGCGACGGGCGAAATCGTCCGCCATCTCGTTCATGGTGACGAATTTCACCCCCGGAAAGCGGCTCATGAAGCTGTAGAGACGCTCCAGCATCATCAGCACATGCGGCCGGCCGGAGACGTCGGGGTGGATGGTGATCGGGAATACCGCATAGTCGTACTCGCGATACACCCACTCGAACTGATCGCGCCACATGTCCTCGATATCGCGCGGATTGACGAAGCCGTGGCTGTTCGGTGCCTTCTTGATGAACATCATCGGGGGCAGATCGTCGAGATGCCAACTCGCCGGAATCTCGATCAGCCCGGTCTCGTGGCCGCGCTTGAGCGGCACCATCCACTCGCTCGGCTGCTTTGCGTAGTCGATTTTGGTCCAGCTATCGCCCACACGCACGTAATACGGCTGGAAATCCTGGTGCATCAGAGAATGGTCGTATTTGATTCCCTTCTTGAGCAGCAATTCGTTGCTCACGCGCGAGAATTCCCACCACGGCGCGACATAGCCGGTGGGCCGGCGGCCAGAAAGTTTTGTAACCAAATCGATGCATTTGTCGAGCACCGCCTCTTCCTGCTCGGGCGTCATCTCGATCGGGTTCTCGTGGCTGTAGCCGTGGATGCCGATCTCGTGCCCGGCCGCCGCCACCGCCTTCATCTGCTCGGGAAAAGTCTCGATCGAGTGGCCGGGGATGAACCATGTCGTCTTGATACCAAAACGTTCGAACAGCTTCAACAGGCGCAAGCTGCCCACTTCGCCGGCGAACAGGCCGCGCGAGATGTCGTCCGGGCTGTCCTCGCCGCCATAGGAGCCGAGCCAGCCGGCCACCGCGTCGACATCGACGCCGAAGCCGCATAGAATCTCTTTCGCCATCTTGTCTCTCCTCTTGGGTTGGTACCGTCGGCTCAGGCGATGACGGTAGCCTCGTTGGCCTGCCAGGCGATCCATACACGGCTCTCGGGCTGCAGGGCATCGATGTGGAACTGCTCGACATGGCCATCGAGATGCAGCGCATGGCTCGGCTCGATGCGCAGGCCGAGTTGCACCATATGCCCCACCACGTCGCGCTGCGCGACGACGCCCTCCAGCACGTTCGGGCCATAGGTCTCGCGCAGCCGCGCCGCATCGGTGCTGGCGGCGGGGAACAGATCGAACGATTCCGATGGGATCACGAGCTTTGCCGCCCCGCCGGTTGCCGGGGTGCCGTGCGGCGTCCCGGCGAGCGGGCCGAAAGCGGTGCGGACCAATGCCCGCCCGTCGGCGAGGCTGCTCAGCGTGCCGTCGAGAATGGTGTTGCGGCCGATGAACTGCGCGACGAAGCCGGTGCGCGGGCGGGTGTAGAGTTCATAAGGGGTGGCGATCTGCTCGATGCGTCCCTGGTTCATCACCACGATCCGGTCCGACATCGTCAGCGCCTCGGACTGCGCGTGGGTGACGAAGACGAAGGTGATACCGAGATTGCGTTGTAGCAGCTTCAACTCTGCCTGAATCGTGCGGCGCAGATTGGCATCGAGCGCGCCGAGTGGTTCGTCGAGCAGCAGGATGTCCGGCTCGACCACAAGACCGCGCGCGAGGGCGATGCGCTGGCGCTGCCCGCCGGAGAGGCGCTCGGTGCGCTGATCGGCAACATCGGCGATGCCGAGCGTGTGCAGCATGGCATCGACCTTCGCCATGCGCGCGGCCCTCGGCATGCGCTTGACCTCGAGGCCGAAGGCGACGTTCTCGCGCACCGTCATATGCGGGAACAGCGCGTAGTTCTGAAAGATCGTCGAGGTCGGCCGGCGTTCCGGCGGCAGATCGTTGATCCGCTGGCCACGGATGAAGATATCACCACCCGAGATCGCCTCGAAGCCGGCGATCATCCGCAAGGTCGTCGTCTTGCCGCAGCCGGAGGGGCCGAGGAATGCGATGAATTCGCCCTTCTCGACGGCGAGATCGAAGTCGATGACCGCGGGCGTGCCGTTGTCATAGACCTTATCGACGCCGATCAGTTCGAGATCCGCTCGCATCCCCCGCCCCCTATGCGTCAGGCGCTCAGGAACTCATCCCATTTCTGGATCAGCCGGTCGTACTCATCGGGCCACTGATGCCAGTAGGCAACATTCGCGGCGCGCGTCGCGAGCGAGCCGCCATCGCGCAGATCGCCTTCCTTGATACCGCGATCGGGCGGCCCCTTCCACGGCTTGCCGAGATACCAGAAGGCGTATTTGTCGGCTGGCATCACCTGCTCGATATTGGTCGTCGGCGAGTAATAGCCCTGCTCGGAGACGGTGATGCCCGGCGGCCCGGAGAGCCAGTAATCGGCATATGCGATCACCGCCTCCCGATTGGGCGAGCCGGCGATCAGCGATGGCCCGATCGTCCAGGCGCGATAGCCCTCTTTCGGCACCGCGTATTTACACGGCTTGCCCTGCGCCTTCACCGCCATCACCGCCGGCTGCCAAGCATCGGAGACCACCATTTCGCCCGAGGCGAGCAGATTGACGAGCTCGCCGAAATCGCCCCACAGCGCGCGGAACTGGCCTTCCTTTTTCTTCGATACGAGGAATTTCGATGCTTCGTCGATCTGCTGCGCGGAAGGATTGCCGGGGTTTTTTACATCCGACATGCCGAGCGTGTTCATCGCCATGATCGCCTGGCCGAAGGCGATCAGCGGGTCGGTGTTCAGGCCGGAGCGGCCTTTCCATTTCTTGTCGAAGATCGCCGCCCAGGTATTGGCCTCCTCGGCGTCCACCACGTCGGGGTTATAGCCGACGCTGTCGTAATTATAGACCGCCGGCACCATCCACAGGCTCTGCTCGGTATCGTCGGTCCAGATCTGGCCGACGATCTGCGATTTGCGCGCCCATTTCGGATTGGGCTTGGTGAAGGTGTCGCGGATGTTCGCCCAGTTCTTCAGCGCACTGGCCGGGATCGCGGTCACATTGTTGGTCTGCACCAGCGCCGGCAGGCGCTCGCCGATCGTCTCCCAGCAATCGTAATCCTTCGAGCCGGAGAGGATCTTGGTCTGCGCATCGGGAAACGTCGCCGCCGTGCCGGTGGCCGAGCCGACGCCGGATTTCGCCTTGAAATCGGCGAGAATGCGCTCCTGCACCGTCACCGACAGGCCGATGGTGCGGAGTTGCTCCTTCGCCAGCGTGTCGGCGGCGGCATAGGCGCGGCGCGAATTGAGAAACGGCGTCCCCGCGCCCATCGCGAGCGCCACCATGCCGGTCGTGGTCTTCAACAAACTGCGTCGGCGCAGCTCGGTCCTGTCTATCATCCCCAACTCCCAAAAAAGCGTGATGTGTCAGTAACGTCCGACCAGCAACCCACCATCGACGACGACGGTCTGTCCGGTCATGTAGCGCGCCGCCGTGGAGGCCAGGAACAGCACCACGTCGGCGATCTCCTCCGGTTCGCCGATGCGCCCCATCGGGATGTTCGCACCGGCCGTCGCAGCCCCGGCAGCCCCCAGCGAATGCTCATCGGAGAGCAGTTGCGCGGTGCGGATATAGCCGGGTGCGACGCCGTTCACCCGGATGCCGCTCGCCGCCAGTTCCACCGCGAGGCCGCGGATCAGCCCGATCACCCCGGCCTTGGCGGCGGAATAGGCAACATGCTGATCCCAGCCATAGGCGATGCCCATGATCGAGGAGATGCACACGATGGCCCCCCGGCCGCGCGCCTGCATGCCCGGCAGCGCCGGGCGGATCACCCGCAGCATGCCCTTCAGATCGATCTCGAAAGTCTCGTCCCATTTCGCATCGGAAAGGGCGGGCAGTGGCACGCGATGGGCGATGCCGGCATTGGCCACCACGCAGTCGAGCGCGCCATGCTCGGCCTGCACGCCGGCGAGCACCGCCTCGGCCTGATCGGTTGCTCGCACGTCGAGCGCATGGAACGCCGCCTCGCCACCCTCGGCGCGGATCTGGGCCGCCACCGCCTCTCCCGCCTCGGCGAGCACGTCGGTCACGAACACCCGATAGCCGGCGCGGGCGAAGGCGAAAGCGCTCGCGCGCCCGATGCCGATCCCGCCGCCGGTGATGAGAACGTTCGGCTTCATCGCATCCCCCCTCATACGCTCAGGTTTCTTCCTGTATAGCCACCCGCCGCGCACGCCGCACGGAGGCCGACATCAGGATCGCATAGACCGCCAGCAGCGCTAGAGAGAATAGCGTGGTCAACACGCCGAAAGCGAAGATGTTCGGATGGATCTCGACCGAAAACGTCCCGTAGATCGCCAGCGGCAGGGTGAGCTCACGCCCGGAGGCGAACAGCGTACGGGAGAATTCGTCGTACGAGAGAGTGAACGCGAACAGCATCGCCGAGAGCACGCCGGGAAAGATCAGCGGGAAGGTGACGGTGCGGAAGGTGCGCGCCGGCGGCACGCCGAGCGACCAGGCAGCCTCCTCCACCGACGCATCGAAGCGATTGAAAATGGCCAGCATCACCAGAAACGCAAAAGGAAAGGTGTAGACGACATGCAAGACGAATGCCGTGCTCCACCAATGCCGGTCGACGCCGAAGGTGTTGGCGACCAGCGCCATGCCGAGGCCGACGAGCACCCCTGGCACCATCATGCCGAGCACGATCAGATAGAACGCCGCCCCGGCGCCGCGAAAGCGCGCGCGGAATGCCTGCGCCGAGAGCACACCGAGCACGGTTGCCACGATCGTGGTCATGAAGGCGAGGGTGAGCGAGCGGATCAAACTCTCCCCGATCGGCAGCGGCGCGATGCGCGAGGGCGGCGTCAGCCCGAAGATGTGGCGATACCAGTAGGTGGACCAGGCGATGATGGGAAACTGCGGGCCGCCCTCCGGCCCGATCTGGAACGAAAGAATGCCGAGCACGATGAACGGCGCATAGAGGAACAGAATGAACAGCCCGGTATAGACTGCGAGCACCGGCTTCAGCACGCGCCCCTGCATCTCAGAGCTCCCGGCGCAGATCGACGATGCGCAGGAACAGCGACACCACGATGCCCATCACCACCGTGAGCACCACGCCGACCACCGCGGCGAACGCCCATTTCAGCGACCCCACCTGGGTCACGATGATATTGCCCAGCAGATTGACCTTCCGCCCCGACAGCGCCGCCGAGGTGGCGAACTCGCCGAGCACCATCACCGAGACGAAGATCGCACCCACCACCACGCCGGGCATGGAGAGCGGCAGGATGATGCGGGTGAAAATCCGCCCGAACCCGGCGCCCAGATCGCGCGCCGCCTCGATCAGATTGGGATCGATCCGCCCCAGCATGAAGGCGATCGGGCCGACCATGAACACGCAATAGATCTGCGTCATGCCGATGATCACCGATAATTCGGTGAACAGCAGCGCATCGATCGGCTGATGGATAATGTGCGCCGCGCGCAGGAGGATGTTGATCGCCCCCTGCTCGCCGAGCATCGGCCGCCACGCCAGCACGCGGATCAGGAAGCTGGTCCAGAACGGAATGACGCAGAGCACCAGCAGCGCCGTGGAGAGCGTCTTGCTGCGCACGAACAACCCGACGAACAGCGCCGTCGGGTAGCCGACGACGATGGTCGCGGCGAGCACGATCAGCCAGATCCGCAGCGTGGTCCAGAGCGCGCCGACATAGGTCGGGCTGGAGAAGAACATCACCCAGCTCTTGGTGGTCAGAATCGGCTCGATCTTGAAGGTGGTCTGCGTCCAGAACGAGACATAGACCATCATCAGCATCGGCAGCACGAGAAACAGCAGCATCCACACCACGCCGGGCAGGATCAGCGCATAGCTCGCAAGGCTACGCCGGGCACCACCGGCGAGCGGAGTTTCAGAGGCCGTGGCCGGCATGGCCCGCGCGTCGCTCATGCTCTGCCCCATCCGCATCCTCCTCAGGCGAACACCACCGCATCCGCCGGATTCCAGACGAGCCTGCATGGCTGCTCGGGCTGGAGTTCGAGCGGGCGATGATGCCCGAGATGCGCCTCCACGGCGACCGTCGGCGCCGCCGCTGAGGCGAAGAAATAGGTGACGGCCGCACCGCTGTATTCGCTGGCGATGAAGCGCACCGCCAACCCCGCCTCGCCCGCCGCAGCCCCATCGGTCTCGGTGCCATCCGGGAGAATGCGGATCAGATCCTGGCGGATGCAATAGGCCGGCGCACCGGGGGCTGCCGTTGCCGGCGGCGGCGCGCCATCGAGCGGAAATGCGCCATCCCCGGCGAGGAACCGCCCGTCTCCCACGCGGCCAGGGAAAATGTTGTAGCAATTGAGGAATTTGGCGACCTCGGCGGAGGCCGGGCGGGCGTAGATCACCTCTGGCCGATCGAATTGCGCGAGCCGGCCGCGATCGAGCACCATCACCCGATCGCCCATCGCCAGCGCCTCTGTCTCGTTGCCGGTGACATGCAGGAAGGTGATGCCGAGTTGCGCGCGAATGCGCCGCAATTCGCCGCGCATGCGCAGACGCAGATTGGCATCGAGCGCGCCGAGCGGCTCATCGAGCAGCACCAGCTTGGGGTCCGTCACCAACGTGCGGGCGAGGGCGACGCGCTGGCGCTGCCCGCCGGAGATCTGCCCCACGCCGCGCGCCTCGAGGCCGCCGAGGCCGACCAGTTCGATCATCGCATCCACGCGCCGGCGCAGCACCGCCGGATCGCGCACCGGCTCGATCGCACGGTTGGCGAGGCCGAAGCCGATGTTGGCGCGCACCGAAAGATGCGGGAACAGCGCGAAATTCTGGAACACGAAGCCGATGCCACGCCGATGCGCCGCCAGCCCATTGAGAGGCTGCGCACCGAGGCGCAGGCTGCCTGCATCCGGTGGCTCGAAACCGGCGATGACGCGCAGCAGCACCGTCTTGCCCGCGCCGCTGGCACCGAGCAGGGTGATGTATTCATCCCCGGCGATGCTCGCGCTGATGCGGTCGAGCGCCAGTTTGCCTGGACCTTTCGATTGCGGATCGGGATAGCGCCGGGTGACACAATCGAGACTCAAGCCCTCAGCCAAGACGGGCTCCGCAGGCTTGCGGACGGGCCGTGTCGGTTGGTCTGGCAATCACGACGATGACCGCAACTCCGGCGCCTCCTGAATACGTCTGCTCGCTCGCAGACGAGGGCTACCTAGAGGAAATTGCTGCTGTCTGCAAATGCTCCGTGGCGCGTACCGGTGGCGCGCTGCCGGCAATCGCTCAAAAGTTGGGCAAGTACGGTGCCGATAAAAACGTACGTTGGAATACATGCCGTAAAACCCGGCACTCCCACCGCCTTTCGCCTTGCCCGCTTCCTCTCGCCTTGTGCGTTCGCGCGGCCTATAGATGTTGCGTCCATACCCGAGGGAGACGCCGCACGATGGGCCTACCGGACGCACCGCTGGCCGCTACGATGGGAGAACGGCTTTCCACCATGCGGTGGAACCGGTTCCATACCGTGATCGTGCTGCTGTTCGGCATCGGCTGGGCGATGGATGCCTTCGAGGTGACGCTGATCGGCAATGTGCTGGGCGCCTTGCGGGAGCGGTTCGATCTCGGCGCGAATGCGATGTCGCTCATCCTCGGCGCCTGGTTCGTGGGGCTGATGCTGGGCGCCTCCGGGTTCGGCGCGCTGGCCGATCGCTATGGCCGGCGGCGGATTTTTCTGGCCAGCCTGGTGCTCTATGGCGTCGCGACCCTCGCGACCGCCTTCGCGCCCAGCCTCGCCGCACTGCTGGCGCTGCGTCTGCTCGCCGGCATCGGCGTCGGTGCCGAGTATGCGGCGATCAATGCGGCGATCGCCGAGTTGGTCCCCAGCCGCTCGCGCGGGCGGGCGGCGGCGCTAGTGCTGAATTTCTGGCCGATCGGCAGCCTGCTGGCAGCCCTGCTCTCCTGGCTGGTGCTCTCCGCCCTGCCTGCCGATCTCGGCTGGCGCGTGGTGTTCGGCTTCGGCGGGGTGATCGCGCTCTCCTCCGCCTGGTTCCGCCGGCATCTGCCGGAAAGCCCGCGCTGGCTCGACGCCGTCGGGCGCGAGGCGGAGGCCGCCGCCATCGTCGCCAGCATCGAGGCCGGGATCACCCGCCCGCCGACACTCCCACCGGAGCTGATTCGTCATCGCGCGCGGCGCGAGGGAGCAGCGATGATGATTTTGCTGCGCCGCTATCCGGCGCGCCTCGCGCTCGGCGCGGTGCTCGATTTCGCCGAAGCGTCCGGCTATTATGGGCTGTTCGCCTTCCTCCCGCTGGTGGTGCTGCCGGCGCTGCATCTGGCGCCGGCGCAGTTACCGCTGTTCTATCTCGCCGGCAGCCTCGGCGCGCTGTTCGGCGGCCTTGCCGCGTTTCTGCTGCTCGATCGCTGGGGCCGCCACGGCACGGTCGCCGGCTTCTATCTGGCAACCGCGTTGGCGACCATCGCCCTCGCTTTCGCCACCGACCTCGGAGCCGGGGTGCTGATGCTCGGCTTCGCCCTGGTCAATCTGCTGGCGACCGGCAGTTGGATCGCCGCCTATCCGACGTTTTCGGAATTGTTTCCCACCTCGCTGCGCGCCAGCGGCATCGGCGCGAGTGTCGCCATCGGCCGGCTAGGGGCGATGCTCTCGCCCTTCCTGGTCGGCTATCTGGGCGCGCGCAGCATGCCGGAGGCGCTGCTGCTGCTGGCCGGCTTCTGGCTGCTCGGCGCTGGCGCAATGCTGCTATGGCACTGGCTCGGCGGCATCGAGGGACGTGGTCTGGCACTCGAACGCATCGCGCCGGAGGAGGGCGGCGAGGCGCTGTCCCATGCCTGACGGTGCCATGCGGCAGCCGGCTGATGCGGCGGCGATCCCGCTGCTCGTCACCGACCGGCCGGTGCTGGTGTTCGGCGGCTGCTATAGCAATCTACAAGCGACGGAGGCGCTGCTCGCGGCGGCCGCGCGGCTCTCGGTGCCGCCCGAGCGGATGCTCTGCACCGGCGACGTGATCGCCTATGGCGCCGATCCGCATGCCACGCTTTCCCTGCTGCGCGAGGCCGGCATTGCCACCTTGCGCGGCAATTGCGAGGAGTCGCTCGCGCAGGAGGCCGGCGATTGCGGCTGCGGCTTCGCCCCCGGCTCCGCCTGCGACCGGCTCTCCGCCGCCTGGTTCACCCATGCGCAACGACACGTCGATGCCGCCGACCGGCGCTGGATGGCCGCCCTGCCGCCGCGCATCGACCTCCTGATGGCCGGCCGGCGCATCGCCCTCGTGCATGGCGCGCCGAGCCGGATCAACCGCTTCGTCTTCGCCTCCACGCCGGCGGGGGAGATCGCCGGCGAGATCGCGCTGACCGGTGCCGATGGCGTGATTGCCGGCCATTGCGGCCTGCCGTTCACCCGCCGGCTCGGCCGCGCGTTGTGGCACAATACCGGCGCGATCGGCCTGCCGGCGAATGACGGCACGCCGCGCGGCTGGTTCAGCCTGCTCACCCCGCGCGGCGACGGCATCGACATCCGCACCCTGCCGCTCGAATACGACCATCCCGCGGCTGCGCGGGCGATGCGGCGGGCCGGCCTGCCGGCTGACTATGCCGAGACGCTGGCGAGCGGCATCTGGCCGAGCTTCGATGTGCTGCCGCCGGCCGAGCAGGCACGGAGCGGCCATACCCTGGCGCCCACGGCGACCCTCTGGACCCACGCACCGGCAGCCGAGCCAACGCCGCCCCCCCTCAGTCACCCAACGGCGCGCGTCGCATTGGAACGGCTGGAGACTCTCTGGTTCAACACCGGGACGCTGTGCAACATCGCCTGCGCCGGCTGCTACATCGAAAGCTCGCCGCGCAACGACCGGCTGGCCTATCTCGCGCGGGCCGATTTCGATGCTTTTCTGGAGCAGGCGGCCGCGTATCCCGGCTTGGCGGAGATCGGCTTCACCGGCGGCGAGCCGTTCATGAACCCCGACGCGCCGGGCATGATCGAGGCGGCGCTCACGCGCGGCTATCGTGTGCTGGTGCTGAGCAACGCGATGCGCCCGATGCAGCGCCATCTGCCGCTGCTGGCACGGCTCGCCGCCGCGCATGCGGGGCGCCTCGCCGTGCGCGTCTCGCTCGATCATTTCACCCAGGCCGGCCATGAGCGGGTGCGTGGGCCGGGCAGCTTCGCCCCGGCGATGGCGGGCCTCGCCGGACTCTCGCGGGCCAAAATCGACCTCACCGTCGCGGCGCGCTTCGATGCCGGCGAGAGCGAGGCCGCCTGCCGCGCCGGCTTCGCCGACCTGTTCCGGGCGCAGGGCCTCGCGCTCGATGCGTGGAACCCGGCGCGTCTCGTGCTGTTTCCCGAACTCACCGGCGGCGTGCCGCCACCCGAGGTCAGCGAGACCTGCTGGCAGGCGCTGCGCAGCCGGGGGCGCGCGGTGATGTGCCAGACCTCGCGCATGGTGGTGCATCGCAAAGGTAAGGCGGCGCCGCGCGTGGTCGCCTGCACCCTGCTGCCGTATGCGGCGGCGTTCGATCTCGGCGCCAGCCTCGCCGAGGCGGCGCGCCCGGTGCATCTGGATCACCCGCATTGCGCCCGCTTCTGCGTCTTCGGCGCGGCCTCCTGCGCGCCCTCCGGAGCGTCGGGGTGAGCCGGCCG